>NZ_JBAWSX010000002.1:55073-507300 GCF_037104725.1 Bacillus bruguierae
TTTTTCAAAAACATTACAAATTAAGACAATATATTGTGAATTTATAGAATTTTTATTATTATCAAAACATTGGTACATATTTGAGTTTGGGGAGGAATAGGGATGAAGAAAAAACCTTTTAAAGTGCTGTCTACGCTTGCGGCGACAGCTGTGCTTAGCTGCACATTTGGGTTTGGAGGCCAATCTGTTTATGCGGCAACACCGTCTAATGTAGTACCTTCAAGTCCAGTCGACGATCATTTAATTCCTGAGGAGCGTTTAGCAGAAGCGTTGAAAAAGCGCGGTGTAATTAGTGATTCTGCGTCGAAAGAAGACACATTAAAAGCAGTTGAAAAATACGTAGAGAAGAAAAAAGGCGAAAATGCTGGAAAAGAACCAGCAGCGGGGGATAATGTTACGCAAGAAGCTTCTAACTTTTTGAAAAAAGTTAAAGATACAAAAGCGGATGCAAAAGAAAAGGCAAATCAGCCTGCTGGTGGTCCGGTAGCTGGACAAGAGCCGGTTAAAGGGGGATTAAACGGCAAAGTACCAACTAGTTCAGCGAAGCAAAAACAATATAATGGTGATGTTCGTAAAGATAAAGTACTTGTATTACTAGTAGAATATGCTGATTTTAAACATAACAATATTGATCAAGAACCTGGTTATATGTATACAAATGATTTTAATCAAGAACATTATCAGAAAATGTTGTTTGGTGATGAGCCGTTTACATTATTTGATGGATCAAAAATTGAGACATTTAAGAAGTATTATGAAGAGCAATCCGGTGGTAGTTATACGGTAGATGGAACAGTAACAAAGTGGTTAACAGTTCCAGGTAAAGCTGCGGATTACGGGGATGATGCTGGCAGTGGTCATGACAATAAGAGCCCGTTAGGACCAAGAGACCTTGTAAAAGATGCGTTAAAAGCAGCAGTGGATAGCGGTTTAAACTTAGCTGATTTTGATGTGTTTGATCAATATGATATGGATGGTGATGGCAATAAAAATGAGCCAGATGGACTTGTTGACCATCTAATGGTACTTCACGCTGGTGTTGGACAAGAAGCTGGTGGAGGTAAATTAGGAGATGACGCAATTTGGTCACATCGCTGGACAATTGGACCAAAACCATATCCAGTTGAAGGTACAGAAGCAAAAGTTCCATATTGGGGCGGCAAAATGGCGGCGTTCGATTACACAATTGAGCCAGAAGATGGAGCAGTTGGTGTATTCGCGCATGAGTTTGGTCATGATTTAGGTCTTCCTGATGAGTATGATACACAGTATACTGGTGCAGGTGAACCAGTTCAATCTTGGTCCATTATGAGCGGCGGCAGCTGGGCAGGTAACATTGCAGGTACAACGCCAACAAGTTTCTCTCCGCAAAACAAAGAGTTCTTTCAAAAGAACATTGGTGGAAACTGGGCAAACATTGTAGACGTTGACTACGATAAATTAAATCGCGGTATCGGTTTTGCGACATACTTAGATCAAAGTGTTTCAAAAACAAAACGTCCTGGTCTGATTCGTGTAAACTTACCAGACAAAGATGTAAAAGGCATTCCAGCAGCATTTGGTAAACAGTACTACTATAGTACAAAAGGTGACGATCTTCATACGACATTAGAAACACCGCTATTTGATTTAGCGAATGCAACAAATGCAAAGTTTGATTACAAAACGCTATACGAAATTGAAGCAGATTATGATTTCCTTGAAGTATATGCGGTTGCGGAAGATGGAACAAAAACGTTAGTTGATAAAATCGGTGACGAAAGTGTGAAAGGCAACATGGATACAACTGACGGTAAATGGATAGACAAGTCATATGACTTAAGCCAATTTAAAGGTCAAAAAGTAAAATTAGTATTTGAATATATTACAGATGGTGGTTTAGCGCCGAACGGTTTTACTCTTGATAATGCTACATTAACTGTAGATGGAAATGTTGTGTTCTCTGATGATGCAGAGGGCGATGCAAAATTAAAATTAAATGGCTTCGTTGTATCAAACGGTTTTGATAAGAAGAAGCATAACTACTATTTAGAGTGGAGAAACTATGCTGGTGCTGATGAAGCGTTACAATATGGCCGCGGTCCAGTGTATAATACAGGTCTTGTTGTATGGTATGCAGACTCTAGTTACACAGATAACTGGGTTGGGGTTCATCCTGGAGAGGGATTCTTAGGTGTTGTTGATTCTCATCCAGATGCAATTGTGGGAACATTAAATGGTAAACCAACTGTTGCAAATAGCACACGATATCAAATTGCAGATGCTGCGTTCTCATTTGATCAAACGCCAGCGTGGAAAGTTGTATCTCCAACACGCGGAACATTTGATTACAAAGGGCTACCAGGTGTAACGAAGTTCGATGATTCTAAATCGTATATGAACAACTTAATCCCAGATGCAGGACGTAAAGTGCCGAAGCTTGGATTAAAATTTGAAGTAGTTGGACAAGCAGATGATAATTCTGCAGGTGCAGTTCGTTTATATCGTTAATAATGGAGAAGCTGTTGAAGGGGATTCCTTTCAACAGCTTTTTTTATAGGAACATAGTAACTACTCAGTCACTCTATGAAAAAACGATAGAAAAGCATTTTTTTAAGTGGTCGAGAGGGACTGGCTATGTATAGTAGCGGTCAGGGCCTTTTCCTGCCACGCGCAAAGTTTGAAAACAAAGAAAGGCAGCGAGGTGTAGGTTCATTTTTATCTTCATGGCAGCAATTATAGGTAAGCGTATTTTCGCTGGAATTATACTCCTTACCAAACTTCTAAATGAAATGTATGGCTGAGTAGTTACGGAACATAAATAATAAATTTTTACATATCAGTTCATTTTTTAATAAGAAGAAACAAGAAATGTATTATAATATATGGTGAAGTAAAGGGGGGGAAGCTTTATGACAATTGCTTCTATTGTGGAAAGACAAAAATCCTACTTTTATAGTGGGAAAACAAGAGGAATAGATGAAAGAAAGCAACAGTTACGAGCATTATATGAAAGCATTCAGCGCTATGAGTCTGAAATTTTTCAAGCGCTAAAGCTGGATTTAAATAAATCAGAGCATGAATCATATACAACAGAGATTGGATATACATTAAAAGAAATTTCTTTTATGATAAAGAATCTTTCTAAATGGAGTAAACCAAAGCGTGTGAAAACGGCAATGACTCATATTGGATCAAAAGGGAAAATTATTCCGGAGCCGTATGGCGTAACGTTAATAATTGCCCCGTGGAATTATCCATTTCAACTGGCGATTGCTCCGTTAGTTGGAGCTATTGCAGCTGGAAATACGGTTGTTTTAAAACCTTCAGAGTTAACACCAAATGTTTCTAGAGTTCTTGTGAAAATATTAACGGAGTTATTCCCATCTGAGTTTGTCGCTGTGATGGAAGGCGGCGCCGAGGTGAGCACAGCTTTGCTGAAGGAACCGTTTGATTATATTTTCTTTACTGGTAGTGTCGGAGTTGGAAAAATTGTTATGGAGGCAGCTGCAAAACAATTAACACCTCTTACACTTGAGCTTGGCGGCAAAAGTCCGTGTATTGTACATAAAGATGCAAAGCTTGATGTTACAGCGCGGCGAATTGTATGGGGGAAATTTTTAAATGCGGGGCAAACGTGCGTTGCACCTGATTATGTATACGTTCACTCTTCTATTAAAGATCAATTTATAGAAGAAATGAGAAAAGCTGTGCATGAACAATATGGAGAGAAGCCATTGCAAAATGAAAAGTATGTTCGCATTGTGAGCAGGCGTCATTTTGAAAGATTGTGTTCATTTTTAGAGGACGGCCAGGCTGTAATAGGTGGGAATTATGATCAAGATAAACTATTAATTGAACCTACAGTACTGACAGATGTGACATGGAATGATGCTGTTATGGAAGATGAGATTTTTGGTCCCATTTTACCATTATTAGAGTATGATCATATAGAAGATGTCATAACAACTGTTCAGCGTCATCCGAAACCACTTGCACTATATGTTTTTTCTGAAGAACGAGATTTGCAAAAGCAAGTGACACAATCTATTTCCTATGGAGGCGGTTGTATTAATGATGTTGTATATCATCTAGCAACGCCGTATTTACCATTTGGTGGTGTTGGTCAAAGTGGATTGGGCAGCTATCACGGAGAGCAGAGTTTTCAAGCATTTTCACATTATAAAAGCATTTTGTCTCAATCGACAACGTTTGATATGAAAATTCGCTATTCTTCTACAAAAAGTGCTTTAAAATTCATTCGAAAATTGTTAAAATGATGATGGTGTTTATCAATTGGTTCGTCCGTATGATAAAAACCCCTTCAACACGAAGGGGTTTTTCTATTCAAGGTGTGTATCGTGTAAAATTGAAGCAGACATATTACATAAAGTGAAGCTTCTATCAGTGGCGTGCATTCACCACTAATCACGCTTGTATTACGTGATTAAACGTTTAGATTGAAGCAAAGTTATTGCATATAGAATACTTGGGTTATTTATGAATATCAAAAATATGAGGTAGATAGGAAGAGAAGATGAAAAATATTATTAAGGTCGAAGCAGTAGAAAAACATTTTGGAAATCAAGTTATTATTCCGCCTCTTTCTTTAGACATTAAAGAGGGCGAGTTTTTAACAATTCTTGGTCCGAGTGGTTGTGGGAAAACGACATTACTTCGTATGATTGCTGGTTTTGAGAAACCGACAAAAGGGGTAATTTCCCTTGATGAAGAAACGATTAATGATTTACCGCCTTATAAACGTCATATGAATTTAGTATTTCAACATTATGCACTGTTTCCGCATATGACTGTTGAGAAAAATATTCGCTTTGGATTAAAGATGCAAAAGGTTTCTGAAGCGGAGCAGCAAGAACGTGCTGAGGAAGCGATACGTTTAACACAATTAACAGAATTCCGTAATCGGAAACCAGCTAAACTTTCTGGCGGACAACAGCAGCGCGTGGCAATTGCACGTGCAATTGTGAATAATCCTCGTGTGTTGCTATTAGATGAGCCGTTAGGAGCACTAGATTTTAAGCTTCGAAAAGATTTACAGCGTGAATTGAAAAACTTACAACGAAATCTTGGGATTACGTTCATTTATGTGACGCATGATCAAGAAGAAGCGATGAGTATGAGTGATCGCATTGTAGTTATGAACAAAGGTCACATTGAACAAATTGGAACACCAAAAGAAATCTATCACAAGCCAGAAACGTTGTTTGTTGCGACGTTTATTGGAGAAAATAATATTATTCAAACAGGAGAAAACTATGTAGCAGTACGCCCAGAAAACGTGAAAGTACGTTCCGTGGAAGAATCATCTACTGAAGGGTATCAATTTGGCCATATTGAAGATATCGAATTTGTTGGAAATATGGAGAAGTTATATATTCGGGATGAGAAAACAGGCGAGTTGTTGATGGCGTATCAAAGCGCAGAAGAAGCGAAGCAGTGGAACATTGGTGACAATGTGTATGTAGGTTGGGAAAAAGAGGATGAGGTGACCTTAAATTGAAAAAAGGGAAATTACTTGCATTACCTACAGTTGCCTGGTTGCTGATCTTCTTCTTAGTACCTCTCTTGTTTGTGTTAGCTTTTGCATTTTTACAGCGCGGGACGTACGGAACAGTTGAGATGAGCTTTACGTTAGAGAATATTAAACGTGTATTTGATTCGCTCTATATGGAGACGTTATGGGAAACAGTAAAAATTGCTGTTATTACAACAGTACTTTGTTTATTGATTGGGTATCCGTTCGCCTATACGGTGACGATTGTTGATCGTAAATGGCGTTCTCTTTTACTGCTTCTTGCTACAATCCCGTTTTGGATTAACTTTTTAGTTCGCTCGTATGCTTGGATTGTTATTTTACGTTCACAAGGGCTTGTCAATACGCTATTGCTGAAATTAGGTATTATTAGCGAACCTTTAAACTTACTATACAATACACCATCTGTTATTTTAGGGATGGTATATTCACTCTTACCATTTATGATTTTGCCTGTATATGCAGCGATTGAACAACTTGATAAGAGAAAATTAGAAGCGGCATATGATTTAGGGGCAACACCGCTTAAAGCATTTTTGCATGTAACAGTTCCAATGACGATGTCAGGAATCGCGACAGGATCGATTTTAGTATTTGTGTCATCTATTGGGATGTTCGTTGTATCAGACGTTATGGGTGGTTCGAAAGTTGCATTAATCGGAAATGTAATTCAAAATCAGTTTTTAGGTGCACGTGATTGGCCGTTTGGGTCAGCGTTATCGATGATTGTTGTGTTATTCTCCGTTCTGTTAATTTACTTATATTATCGGGCTACGAAAGTATATAACTATGGAAACGGAGGGGAATAAACGAAGATGAAAAAGTTTTTAGTCACTTATTCTTGGCTAATTTTATTGTTTCTTTATTTACCAATGATGGTACTTATGCTATTTTCGTTTAATGACTCACGTATTAATGCGGAGTGGAAAGGCTTTACACTTCATTGGTATACAGATTTATTTCAAAAACAGGATGTAATTGATGCACTTATAAACAGTTTGACGATTGCAGTTGTCACGACAATTGTCTCTACACTGTTAGGTGTGTTAATCGCAATTGCTTTACATCGTTATAAATATCATTTTGAAGGTGCAATTAACGGACTTGTTTATTTACCAATTCTCATTCCAGATATTTTAATGGGATTATCGCTTTTAATTTTGTTTAGTCAACTTGGGATTGAACTTGGACAAATGACAATTATTATTGCCCACATTACATTTAGTATTTCATTTGTCGTTGTCGTTTTATCAGCAAGACTTTCGGGTATGGGGCGCGACTTAGAAGAAGCAGCAAATGATTTAGGAGCAACACCGTGGCAAACGTTTCGTTATGTAACGCTACCAGGACTTGCACCGGGGATTATTTCAGCGGCATTATTGACATTCACGTTATCGATTGATGATTTTGTGATTAGTTTCTTCGTATCAGGTCCGGGCTCAACAACATTGCCACTGTATATTTACAGTATGGTAAAACGTGGTATATCACCTGAAATTAATGCATTGTCGACAATTTTAATTGTTGTAATTGTCGGATTAATGCTTGCTTCTGAAATGTTCCGTAGCAAAGGTACAGATGGAGAGGGAAATTCAGGCGGCCATCTTCCATTGTAATAAAGTGAAACTTTAATCAGTGGGAGTATTACTGTCCACGAATAGCGGGATAAATGACCGAGTAAAAGATGAAGGATTAAGTTCAAACTAGGAGGGAATGCAAATGAAATGGATGAAAGTAGTCGCAAGTACTGCACTTACTTTCGGAATTGCTGCTGGTGTGTTAGCTGGATGTGGCGAAAAGAAAGAAGAATTAAATATTTATAGCTGGGCTGATAACTTTGATGAGCAAGTTATTAAAGACTTTGAAAAGAAATATGACGTGAAAGTAAATTATGATAAATATGCAAGTAATGAAGAAATGCTTGCGAAATTACAAGCAGGCGGTGCAAAGTATGATTTAGTTCAACCGTCTGACTATATGGTAAAAACAATGACAAAAATGGATTTGTTAGAACCATTAGATAAAAAGAACATTCCGAATGTAGAGAATCTCGTTTCAAACTTTAAGACACCTCCATTTGATCCGGAAAATAAGTATTCAATTGTGTATACATGGGGTGTAACGGGCATTGCTTATAATAAAAAACATGTGAAAGAAGCGCCAACAAGTTGGGCTGATTTATGGAATGAAAAGTATAAAGGACACGTGGCATTATTAAATGATTCTCGTGAAGTACTTGGCATGGGGCTTAAGAAACATGGTTTTTCAAATAACTCAACAAATGATGCGGAGTTAAAAACAGCTTTTACAGATCTTCAAAAATTATTACCAAATTTATTAGCGTTTGATACAGATAATATTAAACAACAATTTATTACTGAAGAAGCATGGATCGGTACAGTATGGTCCGGAGATGCGGCGTTCATTGCAAAAGAGAATAAAGATGTTGAATACGTAGTTCCAAAAGAAGGCGGTACGATTTGGGCAGATACATTAGCAATTCCAAAAGGTGCAAAACATAAAGAGCTTGCAGAAAAATTCATTAACTATTTAATGGATCCTAAAGTTAGCGTGAAAAACTATGAATCCATTGGATATAGTAATCCAAATGAAAAGGCTCGTTCTCGTCACAGCAAAGAGTATCAAGACAATCATATGATTTTCTTGACGAAAGAAGAGCTAGATCGTACAGAATGGCTTGTCGATGTGAACGGAAAATTAAAAGAGTATGATCGTTACTGGACAGAACTGAAAACAGGAAAAGAAAAGTAAAAAAAAGCGCGATTTCTTAGCGGAAATCACGCTTTTTTTTATGGTAGGAGGAACTTGATTTTGAAAAAGAAATTACATATGTATGAGATTGTATGCACCGTACTTTTGCTTTGTGCATTTAGTATCATTACGTGGAAAATACGTTCAGGCGGAGTAACGACAGTTGATGAGTATGTGAAAGGAATGGTAACAGGGCTTCAAACAGAATCATCACTTACGTTTTTTCGTTATGTTACAAAGCTTGGTTCTGGAATTGGGATTGTAATTGTGTTAGCGGTAAGTCTGTTCTTTTTTTTGAAGAAACGTTATTATGTAGCGATGGTCATATATCCTCTTTCTATTCTTAGTACACATCTTATGAATAAAGGAATTAAAGCGATTGTGAAAAGAGATCGGCCGACTATTAACGAGGCGTTAGATGCCCTCGGATATAGTTTTCCAAGTGGACATGCGATGTTATCGATTGTTACGTATGGATTTCTTGCCTATATTATCGCAGCAAACGTAAAAAGTGTAGCAGCAAAATGTTTTGTAACGATAGTAGCCATTGTATTTATTGTCTTAATTGGACTAAGCAGGATTATTTTATCCGTGCATTATCCAACTGATGTTTTAGCAGGTTATTGTATGAGCGGTATATTACTTATTATCGCTATTTATTTACACCGTTTCTATTCAGCGCGTTTTCAAGCGAATGAAGAGCGTTAAGAAAAGCGATCCTTTTTTCATAAACGAGAGAGTGGATATGATACACTAAGAGAAAGAATATGAGAAGAGGAGTAGGTGAGACTCTGTGAAAACAACTGTACATAAAGTAGATATGTGGGGAAAAATTGGCGCTTTGGTATATCGATTTCGATATACAACAATTGCGCTATTAATATTGCTAGCTGCGCTACTTGGGATATTTGCACCGAAGCTTCCTGGTGTATTAGGCGGAGATGGATTTCAAACACAAGGTGACTATCAAACGACAAAAAAGATACTCGATAAAGATTTTAAACAGTCACAAGATGCATTGTTACTCGTCTTTCAAAAAGAGAAAGGTGTATCACAGCAAAAATTTATCGAGAGAATTGATGAGGTTGTAAAAAAAATTCAAAGAGAAGAAACGTATGAGTCTTTTCATCAGCCGATCGAAAATAAAACAATGCTGAAGGAAGATATTGCTTATGCCACAATTTTATTTTCCGGGAAAACAAGTAAAGAGCGGATGGAAAAAACGTTAGCATTTGCAAAGGATATTCAAAAAGAAAGTAACGGGGAGGTAAAAGTATCTCCAACTGGATATCCGGTTATTAATGATGAAATCAATACGAGAACACAAAATGATTTGAAAGTAGCAGAAATGATTGGGCTGCCAATTGCGTTTTTGGTGTTATTACTTTCTTTTGGCAGCTTCTTTGCATCAGTTTTGCCTATTTTAAACGGGGCACTAAGTGTTATTAGTACGATGGGAATTTTATATTTTGTCGGAGAACAAAAGGAACTTTCTATTTTTGTACTGAACGTGGCGCCGATGATTGGGCTTGCTTTATCCATTGATTTTGCTCTTTTATTCGTGAATCGTTTCCGAGAAGAGCTGGCATATCGTTCTGTTAAAGAAGCGATTATGGTTACTTATCAAACGGCGGGACGCGCTATTATTTTTTCAGGTTTATGTGTATTTGTTGGTTTGTCCGGTTTGTTCTTTTTCCAAATTGATTATATTCAAGCTGTCGCCATTAGCGGGATGATCGTCGTAATCATGAGTATTTTATTTTCATTAACGATGCTTCCGGCGTTGTTAGCTTTAATGGGGAAACGGTTATTAGGAAAGAACCAAAATGTTCAGCGCACAGCACTAATGTGGCGTAAATTTGCACAGTTTGTAATGAAATATCCAATTGTAATGACGATTGCAGTATTTACATTTATTATTATTTGTTTATTGCCGCTTCGCGGTGCAGATTTACAGTTCCCTGGTGTAGAGGCATTACCTGAGAAAAGTGAGGCACGCACTGCCTATGAACATTATGAAGATGCATTTAATAAAACGGTAAAAACCCATGCAGATGTGACACTTGTTATTGAAACGAAAGGAAATATCACAGAAAAAGAAAATTTACAAAAATTTCAAAAGGTTGTGCAGAAACTAAAGAATGATAAAGATGTATATGAAGTGAAAAGTTTATATGAACAACTTGGAAATATGACTGCAGAACAGTTAACAGCAACGTTACAATCACCAAATCGTACACAAATAGAACCGGCATTAGAGGCGTATGTGAAAGGGAATAAGACAACGATTGGAATTGTTTTAGATACAAAACCAAGAACAGAAAAAGCAAAGCAATGGGTCCGAGAGTTTAAAACAAACTATAAAACGGAAAATATAACATATTATCTAGGCGGAATGACAACTTTCCAGCAAGAATTAGAAGATGAAATTAAAGACAAAGTTGTTGTGGGTATGTCTGTTATTTTTGCGTCAACGTTTCTGATTTTATTACTAGCGTTTCGTTCGCTCCTTATTTCAATTAAAGCAATTGTGATGAATGTGCTTAGTTTAAGTGCAACGATTGGAATTGTCATTTGGCTTTTTGAAGGAGGTCATTTTGGATTAGAACAAAGTTCGGTATTATTTGTGTTGCCAATTTTTATTTTTGGGTTAGTATTTGGATTAAGTATGGACTATGAAGTATTTCTTATTTCACGTATTCATGAATTATACGGAGAGACGAGAGATAACGATTATGCAACGTTAGAAGGATTAGTGTCAACAAGCAGGATTATTACGTCAGCTGCGTTAATTATGATCGTTGTTACAGGTGCATTTGCTTTTACCGATATTTTGCCTGTGAAACAGATGGGACTTGGTGTTGCGCTAGCTATATTCCTTGATGCAACCATTATTCGATTAATCCTTGTGCCAAGTTTAATGAAAATGTTTGGCGAGTGGAACTGGTGGCTTCCATTTACCAAAAGGAAACAGAAAAAAATGCATGAATAAGTATCTCTCATCTTATAGGTGAGAGATACTTGTATGAATAGCTTTACCCCATTTTAGCGAATAGTATGAGATAAGGAGATTACATATAAGAGTGGGGGAAGGCAATGTTTCGTTATTTTAAATTTAAATTGAATGATAATGTACAATTTGCAGAAAATGATGGGCATATGTATCGCATTGTCGGCTATCGGTTAGAAAAAGGTTTTTATTCAAAAGAGACACATATTATTTATGAATTGCTGCGCGAGTTTGATGGATATACACTCGATGCAGAAGAAAGTGAACTTGTGAAAGTCATTCAAGTAGACGAGGAATATTATAAAATTCGTGATATGGGAGAATACCGTTATCCTGTTAAACTAAAAACATCGCTGAAAAAAAATAATCATAAAACGATAGACCAATTATTAGATGCTTACAATGACTACAAGCGGTTAGCTGAATTTTTTCAAGATTTATCATATGAAAGAAAAGCTGAAGAAATGTTGCAGGAAATGAAAAGGCTTCGTGCATAAAGCGATAATTGGAGACAGTTCGATTGCGAACTGTCTCTAATTATGCATGAGAAGCGATTTTCCGTTACAATAAGAAAATGAATAGAAATAAGGTGATGATATGAAAGTAAAGAAAATGGGAGAATGGTGTGAAATTACGGTTCCTTCAGAATGGGATGGACGAACAATAGATTCTATTTTGAAAGAAGAATGGCAAGTTCCGAAAAAATTATTACATAAATATCGTATGGAAAAAAGTATTCTTGTTAATGGAGAAGGAAAACGGTGGAGTGAACAACTGCAAAAAGAAGATAAATTGCAAGTTCATATGTTTATACAAGAAGAGTACGATGTAGAACCGGAGTTTTATGATATAGAAGTTATCTATGAAGACGATCATGTATTAATTGCTAATAAACCAATTCAAGTAGACACACATCCTGCAAATAAAGGCGGGACAGGCACATTAGCAAACTATGTAGCATTTCATTTGCAAATGCAAGGAATTGAAACAAAGGTGCGTCATATTCATCGATTAGATAAGGACACAACAGGAGGAGTCGTCTTTGCAAAGCACGCTTTAGCCGGTGTGATTATGGATCGATTATTAACGGAACGCAAAATTAAGAGGACATATATGGCACTTGTTGAAGGGAAAGTACAAAAGAAGCGAGGTACAATAGATGCTCCAATTGGACGAGATCGCCATCATGCATCAAGGCGTCGAGTTTCTCCAAAAGGTGACCGTGCCATAACACATTACGAGGTCATGCAATATTCGAAAGAGAGTAACATAACACTTGTGAAAGTTCAATTAGAAACGGGAAGAACGCATCAAATACGCGTTCATATGAGTTATCTCGGTCATCCGCTGATTGGCGATGTATTATATGGCGGTAAGACAAGGCTGCTTTCTCGTCAAGCATTGCATGCTGCTCATATTACAATGTTACATCCAATAACAAAACAGCAAATTGAAGCAGATATCCCTCTTCCTCATGATTTTTCTCGTATTTTACATTCTTGTATGAATAAAAAATAAATAGAGCCCCCTAAGAAGGCTCTATTTATTTTGTTATTTGCGGACTCTTTCAACTCCAAATGCAATAGAAAGTAAAGAAATTAGTTTAGGAGAGTCCGATTGGTTTAACTATATAAATCGCTGCGATGCCAAGCAAAACATGACCTGCATTCGCTTTTTCCCTTTGTTTTAAAACCCTGCATGTGGCTAAAAAAGATCCTGACCGCTTCTATGCAAGGCCAGATTCTCTTGCCCATCTAAAAAAAGGGTTTTATGCCAGTTTTTCGATATGTATTTATAAAATAATCAATGGGGAGAACCCCATTGATTAAAGTCTTACTTTGAAATAAATTCTTGTGTCCAGTAGTTTCCGCTTTCTACGTAACCAACACCAATATGTGTGTATCCGTTATTTAAAATATTTGCACGGTGACCTGCACTATTCATCCAAGCTTGTACAACTTCTTCAGGAGTACGTTGTCCTTGTGCAATATTTTCACCAGCAGATTTATATGAAATGCCAAACTGTTTCATCATATCAAACGGAGAACCGTATGTTGGGCTAGTGTGATCGAAGTAATGATTTTTTTGCATATCTTCTGATTTAACACGTGCCACTTTGCTTAACTGGGCGTCTACTTTTAATGCTGGTAAACCTTGTTTTGTACGTTCAGCATTTGTTAAATCAACAACTTTTTGTTCAAATGCGCTTAATGAACCCTTTGATTCTTCGGCAGGCTTATCAGCTGGCTTAGTTGGTTGGTTGTTATCAACAGGCTTATCAGCTGGCTTAGTCGCTTGGTTGTTATCAGCAGGTTTATCAGCTGGCTTAGTTGGTTGGTTGTTATCAACAGGCTTATCAGCTGGCTTAGTTGGTTGGTTGTTATCAACAGGCTTATCAGCTGGCTTAGTTGGTTGATTGTTATTATCAACCGGTTTCTCTTCGGGCTTAGCTGCTGAGTTGTTATCAGCCGGTTTTTCTTCTGGTTTCGTTGTTTCATTGTTATTAACTGGGTTTGTAATTACAATATTCCCCCAAGGAGTTGTAATTGTTGTGTAAGTCGGTTGCCCAGGAGTTACACAGTTGCCTGGTTGGAAAGCACCCGCATTCCATTTTGCATATGAATTTAAAAGAGATGTTAAGAAAGATTGAAAGTCTTGTTGATTCATATATTGCATAAATAATGGAGAATGTGAAATATTTTGAACTTTAGGTGTTGATGGTTGGATTGTTTCTGCTTTCGCACCATTTGTTCCTAGGCCAAATGTAAGAGCAGTTGCTGCCGCTACAGATAGTAAAACACGTTTTTTCATTGTTAAATTGTCCCCCTACTTATGTATAAAGTTATGAAACTGTTATTACATAGAATTTATTTTTGTCGGCCTGATTGACTGACACGTTCATCGTAGCATAGATTTTTGTCGAAAAAAAGTTGGAAAAAAATTCATAGGCTACGAGATTTCCTTTTTTATCCTAACTGCTCAAAGGGAACAAAATAACGAAATATTAGATGTCATAAGGGGTAGTTAATATTTAAATAGAGAAAGAGTAACAATAATAATTGGCTATATTTTCTATCTTGAAAGAAGGGGAATGGGATAACACTAACGTTTATAGAAGAAAATAGAGGAATATTATGGATTGTTTTTAACACAATTGTAATCTTTTTGTCGTTCTTTTTTATTATACAGTAACATATTTTTAATGTTGTAGACTATAAAAAAGACGGGCGTATCTTTAATAGAGAAAGGTACGCCTGTTTTTCATATTAAGAGGAACTTCATTAAGGAAGGAACTATTCTTTTTTGTTGTGCCGTTTCATGTGATACATGTATAATCTGCCCCCGTAAAATAACTTCACGTTCAATACAAAGTTTCATATACAGAAATCCCCTGCTTTTAACATTTACTATATAAATACATTTTGATTTTTCCACATAGAAATCATTGCTATGCCAAACAAAACCTGACCTGCTCTCGCATTCTATCTTTGTTTTAATCCATGCACGTGGCAGAAAAAGGAGCTGACCGCTACTATGTATAGCAAGATGCTCTCGCCCACCTAAAAAAAGGGGTGTTTAATTTCCGTTTTTCAATTTACATTTATATATTATATAGTAAGAACTATGATTTCACACTTTCCTCACAATTATTTGCTATTTTACAAGTATAACGAAACTGTCCATAATGGAGGTAATCTTTTGAAAAGGTGGCTTATTTTACTTTGTATCGTACTATTACTTACAGGATGCAAGGGAGGGGCGTATCAATCGATTGATACGAAAGCATCTCTTCTTATAACGACAAATATAAAAGAAGGAAGTATTAGTTTTATTGATACTGATACGAAAAAAACAATTACAACGTGGCATTTAAATGAGGCTATTACGGGAACAACGTTGTTACCAGATAGAAATCGCTTACTTGTATATGGAAAACAGCTTGAGTATATATATGTATATTCTTTGAAAGATGGAAAGCAGCTTGAAAAATGGAATACAGGAAAAGGCATAGCAAATATCTTATTATCTGAAAATGGGAAAGAGCTGTTCGTTGCGGATCAAAACCAGCAAAAAATTCGTGTGTTTACAACCAATGGAAAAGAAACAGAGAGCATTTCGGTTGGAAAGGGTCCGCTGACGATGATCCAATATAATGATATGTTATATGTTCTTAATTTTTATGATACGAAATTGTCTAGTATTGATGTGAAACAAAAGAAGGTTGTGAATTCTTTTATGATTCCACCAGCCTCAACAGGTGCTTTTCTTAGCCGAGATGGAAAGGACATATTTATTGGCGGGCATGGTGACGGTAAACAAGTAAATGAAAAAGTGCTCATGTATTCTGTACAAGATGGACAAATGCTACAATCGTTACATGCACCATTTATGCCGGTCAATCTGTCTACAGATCAACAATTTATTTATGTACTTAGTCATGGGTCTAACACATTGAGAAAATTTGATGGAAAAACGTATAAAGAAGTAGGAGTGCTTGAAGTAGGATCGAATCCATTTGCATTTTGGCAAGTTGGTAATGAAGGATATGTTGCGAGCTATGATAGTGATGAAGTGTATGTTTTAGATTTAAGTGAAATGAAAATAAAGCAGACGATTTCAGTTGGTAAAGGGCCATTTCAATTTACGCAAAGAGTAGGGGAGAAGAAATGAGTAAGTATAAAGTATTACTTGTTGATGATGAAAGTGATATGAGGCAACTTGTCGGTATGTATTTGGACAACTTTGGGTATGAGTGGGAAGAAGCTGAAAATGGAAAAGAGGCGCTCCATATACTTGAAATAGAAAACTTTGATTTTGTTATTTTGGATATCATGATGCCAGAAATGGATGGGATTACGGTTTGTAAAGAAATTCGAAAAACATCCGATATTCCGATTATCTTTTTGACAGCAAAAGGAGAGGAATGGAATCGCGTAAATGGATTGCGTACAGGGGCAGATGATTATATTGTTAAACCATTTAGTCCAGGAGAATTGATTGCACGTATGGAAGCAGTATTAAGGAGATACACGAAATATGAAGAACAAGAGGAGATAGCATTTGGACCAGTTGTTATTAATGAGAAAAGTCGCCGCGTTGAAATAGATGGTGAAGGTATTTCATTAACTGTGAAAGAATTTGATTTACTTTATTTTCTTTGTCAACATAACGGTCAAGTATTTAGCCGGGAGCAGTTGCTTGAAAAAGTTTGGGGATATGATTACGCCGGTAGCACTCGAACAGTTGATACGCATGTGAAAACAATGCGCTTAAAGTTTGGAGAACATGGGAATTGTATTCAAACTGTTTGGGGTGTAGGCTATAAATTTGAGGTGTAAGATGTTTACGATGGTACAAAAGTTATGGCTTACAATTGCGTGCGCAGTTTGTATAACAGTTTCATTTTTATATTTTGTTTCATTATATTCGTATGAAAAATTATATGTCCAAAATATTGAAGAGACATTAAAGGCAGAGGGAAATCGTCTTGTTGCGCAATATAGAGCAGACGAACCTATAGATGTATTTGAGGAAAGGGTAAAATCATTCGATAAAATTGCTAGTGCCGATGTATTGTTTGTAAATAATCCACGTGATTTAAGTGCATGTCTTCCATTTGATGTTCATTACAATTCAATTATTAGTGAGGATGACCGGCAAGCACTGTTAGAAGGAAAGACGATTACAAAGATGGGATATGAAGAACATTTTCAGCGTAACATTATGGGAGTCGTTATTCCTGTATTAGACAATAAAAAATTGATCGGTATTGTATATTCTTATATTCCTTTAAAGAGCATTAAAGATTTAATTTATGAAATGGGACTCATTTTAGCTCCTCTTGCTCTTGTAATGATTGTGTTAACTGTATGGATTGGACGAAAGATTGTTATTGCAATTACAAAGCCACTTTCACAAATGGAGCGAGTTGCGAATCATATGGCAAAAGGAGATTTTTCGCAGCGAATTACAATTTCATCAGAAGATGAAATTGGTCGGCTTGGTAAAGCATTTAATAAGATGGCAAGTGCACTTGAAGAAGAGGATGTGCAGCGAAAAGAATTTTTAGCAAATGTGTCACATGAACTGCGAACCCCTCTTAGTTATATTAAAGGATATAGTGAAGCAATTATTGACGGTGTAGCAAAAGGCGAACAGCAGTTAAAGTTTACCGGGCTTGTTCATAAAGAAGCAGGACGTATGCAACGTCTTGTTCATGATTTATTAGATTTAGCGCAGCTTGAAGGAGAACGTTTTCCTCTTAAGAAGCAACCTATTGTATTTGCACAGTTAATTGAAGATGTACTAGAGACATACGAATTACAATTGACAGAAAAACAAATTAAATTGCATACAATTCTTGATCCAGATGTAATTGTCAATATTGATGAAGATAGAATGCAACAAGTACTTCATAACATAATAGATAATGCGATTCGCTATACAGGTGAGAATGGGATTATACATGTCCAATTAGAGCAGCAAGCAGAGCAATGTAAATTGCAAATTAAAGATACTGGGATTGGTATTGGCACCGAACATCTCGAAAAGTTAGGCGAACGCTTTTACCGAGTGGATAAAGCGAGAAGCCGTCACAATGGTGGGACGGGACTAGGACTTGCGATCGTAAAACAAATTGTGCACATTCACGATGGAACATGGCAAATTAAAAGTGAAGAAGGAAAAGGAACGACAATTTTGATTCATTTACCAGTTATCTCTTCATAATGAATAAATAGGGAAAAATATCGGGATAACTTTTTTTGTCTATTTTATGAACAAAATGTTTGTACTTCTGTACGTTTAGTTCTAAAATAGATATGGATGCTATTTTCTGTATAAAGTGAAACTTGTAGTAGTTATCTCTTGACTATCTTTTTTCACTTCTCAGAATTTTGAGGTGAGAGTTTTACTACCCGTTAGTGCGGGATAAATTGTTGTCATAGTTGTTTGGATGATACTGGGGTGATACAACTGGAATACAAATCTATTAAGCCAAAAAAAATTTACGAAGAAGTATCGGAAGCCATTTTAGCAATGATTAAAAATGGTACATTAAAGCCTGGTGACAAACTTCTTCCTGTTCATCAATTGGCAGAGCAGTTTCAAGTTGGCAGATCTGCTGTGCGCGAAGCGTTAAGCGCATTGCGAGCAATGGGCTTAATTGAGATGAAACAAGGTGAAGGTACGTATGTGAAGAACTTTACTGCCTCTTCATTAACATCGTCATTAAATACCACTTTGCTAATGAAACAAGAAGATATTGTGAATTTATTGGAAGTGCGAAAAGTGCTTGAAGTAGGAGCAATTGGTGCAGCAGCATTAAAACGCACTGAAGAAAACTTACACAATATGCAGCATTGGTTAGATGAGATGCAAAAGGGGATGGGAGATGAACAAGCTGGTGAAAAAGCAGATTTTCATTTCCATATGGCAATTGCAGAAGCTTCGCATAACAATATTTTGTTAGAATTAATGAACCACGTCTCTGAAATGATTGCTGAAACAATCGGTGAAACAAGACGAATTATTTTATATGGTGAACAAACAACAGCAGAACGACTTCTAGAAGAGCATCGGAAAATTTATGAAGCAGTGCTAGAGAATGATGTTGAAGCAGCGCAACAAGCGATGCAAAATCACCTAACGAATGTAGAGTGTATGGTCACAGGCATTGAAGAAACAAATTCGTAAGTTTATGCTTTTAAAATTTTATTTTTTGATAAAGTAGAGAAAGTATAAGTAAGCGTTTTCTAAAGAAAGAAAGAATGAATATGAGCAGTTGGTGTCTCACTTCTTTCTTTTTTAATAAGTCATCTGATGACCATATGAATATTGGCTGAGTTGAAATGAGGGGGAGCTATAATATGAAAGTTACATTGTTTGTTACATGCTTAGTCGATATGTTTGAAACAAATGTCGGCAAAGCGACGGTTGAAATTTTAGAGCGATTAGGTTGTGAAATTGAATTTCCGGAAGCGCAAGTTTGTTGTGGGCAGCCGGCTTACAATAGTGGCCATGTAGAAGCGGCAAAAGAAGCAATGAAGCATATGATTAGCACATTTGAAAATGCTGAGTATATCGTTACACCTTCCGGTTCTTGTGCGACAATGTTTCACGAGTATCCACATGTATTTAAAGATGATCCAGAATGGAGACTGCGTGCACAAAAAGTAGCTGAAAAAACATATGAATTGACACAATTTATTGTTGATGTGCTAAAAGTTACTGACGTTGGTGCTCGTTTGGATGGCGTAGCAACGGTCCATAAATCTTGTCACATGACACGTTTACTAGGAGTAAAAGAAGCTCCAGGTATTTTATTATCAAATGTGAAGGGCTTAGAAGTAAGAGAGCTGCCAAATGTACAAAATTGTTGCGGTTTTGGAGGAACGTTCTCGGTAAAAATGACGCCAATTTCTGAACAGATGGTAGATGAAAAAGTTGATAGTGTCATAGAAACAGGTGCTGATTATTTAATTGGAGCAGATTGTGGGTGTTTGTTAAACATTGGCGGGCGTATCGAGCGTTTAGGGAAAAATGTGAAAGTAATGCATATTGCTGAAGTGTTGAATAGCCGCTGATGAAGGGGGAAGTAAGCTATGTCTATGAAAACAAGTGATAAAAAATTTAATGATCGTGTTGGTGAAAATCTTCAAGATTCGTTTATGCGCGGGGCAGTATCATCTGCGCAAACGCGTCTGTACACAAAACGTTTAGAAGCAGCTGAGGAGCTAGGTAACTGGGAGGAGTGGCGTGATCTTGGTGAACAAATTCGTCAGCATACGCTAGAAAATTTAGATTATTATTTAATGCAACTGAGCGAAAATGTATCAAAACGAGGCGGGCATGTTTTCTTTGCGAAAACGAAGGAAGAGGCAGCTGAGTATATTAAGCAAGTAGCTGAAAAGAAACAAGCGAAAAAAGTTGTGAAATCAAAATCGATGGTAACAGAAGAGATTGGTATGAACCATGTACTTCAAGAAATCGGTTGTGAAGTCGTTGAGAGTGACTTAGGGGAGTATATTTTGCAAATAGACAATGATCCGCCATCTCATATTGTTGCGCCAGCACTTCATAAAAATAGAACGCAAATTCAAGGTGTATTTAAAGAAAAGTTAGGATATGAAAACTCCGATGATCCATATGAGATGACGAAGTTTGTTCGTAAAATTCTTCGTGAAAAATTTATGGATGCAGAAATTGGAGTAACAGGATGTAACTTTGCAGTTGCTAACACAGGTTCTCTTTGTTTAGTAACAAATGAAGGGAATGCAGACCTTGTTATGTCTATTCCGAAAACACAAATTGCGGTAATGGGTATGGAACGTATGGTTCCAACGATGGAAGAACTTGATGTTCTTGTCGGTTTACTTTGTCGTAGTGCTGTTGGTCAAAAACTAACAAGTTATGTAACCGTAGCAGGACCAATTCAAGAAGATGAAATAGATGGACCAGAAGAATTCCATTTAGTTGTTGTAGATAATGGCCGTTCTGAAATTTTAGGTTCTGAGTTCCGTCAAGTATTGCAATGTATTCGTTGTGCGGCATGTATCAATGTATGTCCAGTGTATCGTCATGTTGGCGGTCACTCTTACGGATCCATTTATCCTGGACCAATTGGTGCGGTATTAACGCCACTTTTAGGTGGCTATGATGATTATAAAGAACTTCCATATGCATCTAGTTTATGCGGAGCATGTACAGAAGCTTGTCCAGTAAAAATTCCATTGCATGACTTGTTATTAAAACATCGTCAAGTAATTGTGGAAAAAGAAGGACGTGTACCGCTTGCAGAAAAACTTGCGATGAAGATGTTTAGTATGGGCGCTTCTTCTGCGGCTTTATACAAAATGGGATCGAAAATGGCGCCGGCTGCAATGAGCCCATTCACATCTGGTAATCGTGTTTCTAAAGGTGTGGGACCGCTGAAAAATTGGACGGAAATTCGTGAATTCCCAGCGCCAAGCAAAGAAAGATTCCGCGATTGGTATAAAGAGCATAAGAAAGGCGGGAATAACTAATGGCAGGAACGATTCAAAACCGCGATGCATTTTTAGAAAATATCGCAAAACAGCTTGGACGTGAACGCAAAACAGAAGGGGTACAGCGTCCGTTATGGAAAAACAATGTGAATGTAGAAACGTTACATGATTACTCGCAAGAAGAATTATTAGAAGTATTTATGAAACAATGTAACAACATTCATACAACTGTTATTGAAACAAATCGAGATGGATTAAGTGCTGCAATTAAGAAAGTTGTCACTGAAAACGGCGGCGGACCAATTATGTTATCTCAAGATGACCGTTTTGAAGAGTATGGACTAGGGCAATTGTTTGAAGCGGAACTTCCAGGTGAAAACGTAGAAGTAAATACTTGGGATCCAGTAAAGAAAGAAGAAAACATGAAGCTGGCGGAACAAGCAAATATCGGAATTTCGTTTAGTGATTATACATTAGCGGAATCAGGTACAATTGTCGTGCAAAGCCATAAAGGAAGAGGCCGTTCATTACACTTTTTACCGACTATTTATGTAGCCATTATTCCACGTGAAACAATCGTACCGCGTATTACACAAGCAGTACGTGATTTGAATACACGTGTAGAAAATGGAGAAGCCGTGGCTTCTTGTATTAATTTTATTACAGGGCCAAGTAACTCTGCTGACATTGAAATGAACCTTGTCGTTGGTGTACATGGACCATTAAAAGCATTTTATTTTGTTGTATAGATGGAAAAACAGGCCTAATAAGGGCCTGTTTTTTTATGGAGAAAGATAAATTTTTGCAAATACAATATGTTATCTTTTCTTGTTATACTAGGCGCGAAAGGAGAGGGTGAAATGCTCTTTTATGTATATGCTTTTTTCACTGGTTTGATATTAGGCTCTTTCTATCACGTTGTTGCTTATCGTATTCCGCTTGGTTATTCCATTATAAAACCGCGTTCCCATTGTTCTCATTGTTCCCATGTATTACAACTAAAAGAGTTGATTCCTATTTTATCATTTTGTATTCAAAAAGGCCGGTGCAAGCACTGTAATATAAAAATCTCATATTTTCATCCTTTATTTGAAGGCATTGCAGGGCTAATGTTTCTTCTTGCAGCAGTTTTTGTTGGTTTCAATGAGCAACTTATTATCGTGTGGACATTGTTATCACTTCTTTTGATTGTTTCCATTACAGATCTTCTTTATATGATAATTCCAAATCAAATTTTATTCTTTTTTGCAGGACTATTTCTAATAGAACGTTTTTTTATACAGCCATCGCTATGGTGGGACGGATTGTTAGGGGCAATGGTTATGTTTATGCTCTTATATGTCATTCAAGTTATTTATCCAAAAGGAATCGGAGGAGGAGATGTAAAATTATTGACTTTACTTGGTTTTGTAGTTGGAACAAAATCGATACTGTTGTCACTTTGTTTCTCATCCTTATTTGGTCTTTGTTTTCTTATTATTTTTATTGTTCTTAGACGTATGACATATAAAGAACCACTTCCCTTTGCGCCTTTTATTGCACTTGGTACAATATGTACATATTGTATGTAGAGGAGGGATGGGATGAATGTATATATGGATGATCAAAGACCGTGCCCAGCTGGCTTTACACTAGCGACGACAGTCGAACAAGCGCTGGAGCTTATTCGAAATAATAAGATACATACGTTATCACTCGATTATAATATGGGATTCCGTCAGAGAAATGGGCTGTATTTCGTAGATGTATTTTGTAAGGAACAATTATATGTGGAAGAAATTCATTTTCATACGAATGATACGATCGGACAACATTATATGTTAAAGCGGATACAAAAAGGAAAAGAGTCTGGAGAAATTTCTTCATCTATTATTATTAAATGTGTTGGAAGTTACTAAAAAAGCATGCATTCCAATAAATTTGGAATGCATGCTTTCGACGTGCAGGGGATGAATCCTTCATGCTTATTAAAATTCGCTTTATCCCGCTATTAACGGGCAGTAAAACCCCGATTGGTTCAACTAACCTCTTGTGAGGAAAAGCATCTCACAAGAGGAAGTTTCACTTTATTTTACATGTGCTGGCAATGGAATAATTTCTTCAGTTTGTTCAGAATCGATTTCTGATTTTGTAGATTTTGTTTCACCTTTTGTTTTAGTCAAATAATGATAAACCATACCAACAAATACAGATCCGCCAACTATGTTACCGATTGTAGCGGGAATTAAGTTATGAATCGCACCCGTAAAAGAAACTGTATCAGGATGTGGAACAAGTAAAGCAATTGAAAATATAGATAGATTTGCGATGCTATGTTCATATCCTGACATGAAGAAAGTAAATACAGTTAAAAATATCATAAGGATTTTAGCTGTATCTCCCTTTACTTGAGATGGGAGGAAACATGCAAGACAAACGAGCCAGTTACATAAAATAGCTTTGAAAAATATGTGCATTGTTGATGCGCCCATCTTTGTTGTGGCAACTTCATTTAATAAGTGATTGTGACTTATTGTTTCAAAAATACCAGTTGCATAAAAGAGGAATGCAAAAAATACTGCTCCTACTAAGTTTCCTACATAACAAGCACCCCAGTTGCGAAGTGTATCGATAACAGTTGTTTCTTTACGTAAAGTTGCAACGGTGAAATACATTGTATTTCCTGTAAATAATTCAGCTCCACCAAATATAATTAAAATAAGTGCAATTCCAAAAAAGATAGAGAATGCAAAATATGTTGCGGGTGAATGTGCATCATGAAAGAAATTTCCTAATTTAGAACATAGTACAATAACAAAACCCATATAGATACCAGCTAGCGCTGCCCGAAGGAAATATTGCATTGGATTGTTATCTAATATTTTTTTCTTTTTCTTTGCGAGCTGTACTAGGTAATCTACTCCTTGTTCTAGCATAAAACATTACGCTCCTTCAATAAATCGATTATAAATACTCTTTATATGAATAAGGTACACGTATTTGTTGTTACTTTCAATAAGTTTGTTCAATATTTCACAAAAAGGACACCATTTTTAATGAAAGCGCTAACAATATGTTGTATAATATAATACATTTTCAATAATTGAGAAACCCCACCTATTTTTGAAGAAAAAAGAAAAAGCGCTGAAATTACAGCGCTCTTTCGTTATATTGTTTCGAATCTTGTTGTGCGTTTGGCTTTGTTTCTTTTGATAAGAACCAACCACCTGCACCAATTGACAGCAATACAACCCAGAATATCAATTTCCAAGTAGCTGATTCTGGGAATTCATGTGGAATTACGCCTAATGCAGGGTGAGCTAACGTATAAACCGCTAATTTCACACCAACCCAGCCGACAATCATGAATGCAGCAGTTTCTAATCCAGGTTTACGTTGCAGTAAGTTTACGAAAGCGGATGCGGCAAAGCGCATAATAATTAATCCAATCATACCGCCTGCGAAAATAACAGCAAACTGTCCGATATCAAGTTCGCCAATTGTACCAAGGTTTGTCTTCGGTAATGTCATTGCTAATGCAACAGCTGCTAAAATAGAGTCAACAGCAAACGCAATATCAGCAAATTCTACTTTCAATACAGTCCACCAAAAGTTTTCTTGTTTTTTCTTTGTTTCTTTTTTTTCTGTTTCTTGTTGAGTTGTATTCTTTTTTACATACGTTTTTACAAGGTGGTTACCAGCGATAAACAGTAAATAAACGGCACCGAGCGCTTGTACTTGCCATACATCGACAAGATATGAAATCAGAAACAATGATCCAAAGCGGAATACAAATGCTCCTGCAAGTCCGTAAAATAAAGCTTTTTTACGTTTTTCTTCCGGTAAGTGTTTTACCATAATCGCAAGGACAAGTGCATTATCTGCTGCTAAAATTCCTTCCAAAGCAACTAAAATTAGTAATACCCAACCATACTCCAATAATAAAGATAGTTCCATTTACATTCTCCTCTCGTTTGTATAAGCGCTAAACAAAAAGAAGAAAATTCCCCATTGTTTAGCTTCCCCAAAAATAAGCTCTATCAACGGCGGAGGAATTTAGAAATGAATGCAAAAAAGACCTCTGCCGTTAATAGGCAAAGGTCTTGCTAGACATATGTAATAAAAATATGCCAACAAAGCCGGAGGAACATAGTTCCACGTAATGACGACTTTGTTTCAGAGAATATTTTCTCTGACGCTACTCCCCTTTGGAAATATGCTATTACGTAAAGTATATAAGTAATACTAAAGTTTGTCAATCTGTTAAAAGGTTTCTGCGTGAATATTTTGTTTTTTTACACTTTCTATGAGGAGAGAGAAATGTTCATGAGTAGTATGCTTGTTCTGCTTAAAATTAGAATAGTAAAGAGGCAGAGAATATCTGCCTCAAATCCATTGTTTATTTTATTTATTATCCACGTAATTGTTGCTGTGCAAGGGAAACGAGACGTTTTGTTACTTCACCGCCGACAGATCCGTTTGAACGAGCAGCTGTATTAGATCCTAAATTCACGCCAAATTCTTGTGCAATTTCATACTTAAACTGCTCTAATGCTTGTTCAGCACCAGGAACAAGTAGTTTATTTGTTTTTGCCATAGTATAATACCCCTTTTTTCATTTTCAGCTTATAACAGCTGATGATATTATTGTATGTGTTTGATTTTCACTCATACGCGGAAGTAATCGGGCAGACTAACAGTTCTTGGATGAAATGAAAAAGAGTAGCAGCGCTACTCTTTTTTCATAACAGTTGCTGTACCTTCTACAACAACTTTATTGTATTGATTATATATGTTTGTTTGTAATGTAATAATTCTTTTATCATCACGTTTTTCAATGACTTCAGCGACAACACGCAGTGTATCTCCGATTTTTACAGGGGCACGGAATGCGATATTTTGTGATAAATAAATGGTGTTTTTTCCAGGAAGCTTTGTTCCAAGTATTGTTGAAATAAAGCTAGAGACGAGCATACCATGAGCAATACGTTCTTTAAACATCGTTGTTTTGGCAAAAGAATCAAGTAGATGAATTGGATTTACATCGCCCGTAAGTTTTGCAAACGTAACAATATCTTCGTTTGAAATCGTTTTTGTTAAAGAAGCTTGATCCCCTATGTGAATGTCATCATAATAAAGCTCATGAACCGATTCTGCTTCTCGAAAAGGATTCATTTCTTCCTCCTTCTTTTCCATGTTGAAAAATGTGAGCCATATTGATGCAAATGGAGAAAGAAAGGAAAGAGTATCTTTTGCAGTCAGTTGCCACATCTTTCTTACTTCATGGAAGTAAATAGATTTTTTGAGTTTTCCTCGAACTTTTTTACGAGGTCTAGTTGCATGGATTTGAATTCTTCTAAAAAACTTTCCATTTGTTTTTGAACCTCTTCACGTTGTTGTTGTTGCTGGCTAATTAGTTGTTTCACTGCTTCTTCGAATTGTTCGCTTGTTTGTGAAAGTAAAGATAGAGATGTTTTTGTTGGAGATACAGTGATTTGCTGCATATGATTGGAAAGTTCATTCCATTTTTCTTGCCATCCATCCATTTGTTCATTAAAGCAATTTCCAGTAAATTGCTTTACGTATTCAGTATATTGTTCATTTGCTTGTGCTGAAAATTGCTGGATTTCTTTTTCGATTTCTTTCGTACTTTCTGTTAATTTATGCAAAGCTTCCTGTTGATGTTTCAATGTTTCTAATGTAAGTTGTTCCATTTGTTTTCCAGCTGAAGAGAAAAAGGATAGAGAGTGTGACCAATTTTTCCAGAATACATCAACAAGTTCGTGTGGTTTCGTTTCCATGACTTGACCTCCAAATAAAATTTTTACATATTGTGAACGCAGATTAATCTGCTGTATCACCAGAAGATGATGAAGATTTTTCATCCTTTACTGAAACCGTGGAAAATGGGAAGAATGCATTTGTGTATAGGTTAAAAAATGTACGAAGCATCTTTTGATATTGCTCAAATGAAGTAGCGCAAGAAGATAAATATTCCTCTCCATATTCCGTTAAAGAATAAATTCGTTTTGCTGGACCTCCTTCACTTGTATCCCAAGTGGAAGATATGAGGTTTTCTTTTTCTAACTTTCGCAAAGTCCTATATACATTACCTTGATCAATAGAAGAAAAGCCAATATCCATTAGCATTTGAATGAGTTTGTAACCGTGAAGACTCCAGTCTTTAAGACAGAGAAGTAGAAATGGAACTAAGAAGTTTTTTGGCATGGAGTTTGGTTGTTTCGTTTGGGGCGTTTCCAAACTTTCTTTTTTTTCTGGTTCATTTTGTAGCATGATTGTGCATCACCTCATGAATCAGTTAGTTGGGAATTTTTTCTTATATGTGCAATTTACACCTATCTGTATTTTTTGTCAATGAATTTTTCGAAAATAGAAAAAATAAATACACCCTTGAACTTTTAGTCAGAATATTAGAAAATAATGAATAGATTGAATTATTTCAATTGTTTTTCTAGTTTTAATAACTAAATGAAGGAGTGTAGGAGAAGTGATTGAACAAAAACTCGATCCACTACAAGCTTGGAAGGAAGTTTACGAACAGACAGAAAAGTTTTGGGGAAAAACGCTTGGTGAAACAATCAAGACAGAAGAGTATTCTGCATGGATGGGAAGCGTTTTAGATTTGAACTTGTTTTATCAAAAGATGATGAACGATGCAACGAAGGGATATTTAGAGAAAGTGAATATCCCAACGCAAGAAGATATTGCACGAGTTGCCACTCTTGTTATTAATTTAGAAAACAAAGTTGACAATATTGAAGAGTTTTTGGAGGGAAATACAGAATCCCTTGGACAATCACTTACAATAAAACGTGATGTAACAAAAGTGAAGCAAGATATTCGGACGTTAGAAAATAAATTAGATAAAATTTTAGAGCTATTAGAAGGGAAAAATGGAATATTAGAAAAACTACAAGTGCCAACAGTACAAGCGAAACCAGATAATAAAAAATAATTTCGTTAAATATATATTCGTTCCGAAAGCGAAAGGGAGAACCTCTTTCTAGGGCGATATATTATTTATAAATGTATACATGCATTGTGCGGTGTACATCTAGGCGAAATCCATCCATCATGTAGCCGCGAATTATAATAAAGGGGGAGCAAAAATGGCTCAATTACATGGAAAAGTAGCAATTGTAACTGGTGGAGCAAAGGGGATTGGAAAAGCAATTACAGTGGCACTAGCGGCAGAAGGTGCAAAAGTAGTGATTAACTACAATAGCAGTAAAGATGCTGCTGAAAACCTTGTGAATGAGCTCGCAAAAGAAGGACATGATGTGTATGCTTGTCAAGCAGATGTTTCTAAGTTAGAAGATGCAAAGCGCCTTGTAGAAGAAACAGTACAGCATTTTGGGAAAATAGACATTTTAGTTAATAATGCTGGAATCACAAGAGATCGTACATTTAAAAAGCTAAATCGTGAAGATTGGGATCGTGTTATCGATGTGAATTTAAGTAGCGTATTTAATACAACAAGTGCTGCACTTCCATACATAACGGAAGCGGAAGAAGGGCGAATTATTAGTATCTCTTCTATTATTGGACAAGCTGGTGGATTTGGACAGACGAATTATTCAGCTGCAAAAGCTGGTATGATTGGATTTACAAAATCTTTAGCATTGGAACTTGCAAGAACAAATGTAACAGTAAATGCGATTTGCCCAGGGTTTATTGATACAGAGATGGTAGCAGAAGTTCCGGAAAACGTTCGTGAACAAATTGTAGCTAAAATTCCGAAGAAACGTTTTGGACAAGCTGATGAAATTGCAAAAGGTGTTATATACCTTTGCCAAGATGGTGCGTACATTACAGGTCAGCAATTAAATATTAATGGCGGTTTATATATGTAATCTAACAACAAAGAAGTGCATGTCTACGATAGGTATGCACTTCTTTCTTTCTAAAAAAATAAAAATAAAGGAGTTGCGAACATGACAATGCTCAGAGCAGAATGGGAAAAACAATTAGAGTTGTATCCAGAGGAATATCGAAAAGCATATCACCGCTTTAGACGAGCAAGTGAAGTGTTACTTCGTGAACCAGAGCCGCAAGTGGGCTTAACGCCAAAAGAGGTTATTTGGACGAAAAATAAGACGAAATTATATCGTTACATTCCAAAGAAAGAAAAGACACATTCTGTTCCTATTTTGTTAATTTATGCTCTTATTAATAAGCCTTATATTATGGATTTAACACCAGGGAATAGTTTAGTGGAATATTTAGTGAACCGTGGTTTTGATGTGTATATGCTAGATTGGGGAACGTTTGGTTTAGAAGATAGTCATTTGAAATTTGATGATTTTGTTCTCGATTACATTGCAAAAGCTGTGAAAAAGGTATTGCGTACAGCAAATGCGGAAGAAATTTCTTTGCTTGGTTATTGCATGGGAGGAACATTAACTTCTATTTACGCTGCACTGCACCCGCATATGCCAATTCGTAATTTAATTTTTATGACGAGTCCATTTGATTTCTCTGATACAGGGTTATATGGACCGCTATTAGATGAAAAATATTTTAACTTAGATAAAGCAGTGGATACATTTGGAAATATACCTCCAGAAATGATTGACTTTGGAAATAAAATGTTAAAGCCGATTTCGAATTTTGTCGGTCCGTATGTAGCGCTTCTTGATCGTTCAGAAAATGAACAGTTTGTAGAAAGTTGGAGATTAGTTCAAAAATGGGTTGCAGATGGGATCCCTTTTCCAGGAGAAGCATACCGTCAATGGATTCGGGAATTTTATCAAAAAAATAAACTAGTTAAAGGTGAACTTATGATTCGCGGCAGGCAGGTGAAGTTGGAAAATATTAAGGCAAATGTATTAAATATTTCTGCGAAACGTGATCATATTGCTCTTCCATGCCAAGTGGAAGCTTTATTAGATCATATTTCTAGCGTTGATAAGCAGTATGTGTGTATTCCAACGGGGCATATGTCAATTGTGTATGGAGGAACAGCGGTAAAACAAACATATCCGACAGTCGGCAATTGGCTTGAAGAACGTTCGAACTAGGGATTGATAGTGAGAGAAAAGGAAGTTATCCAGTTAGTGAAAACTAGCTGGATTTTTTTATCCCGCTATTTTGGGGCAGTGATACTCCCACCTCAAAATTCAGCGAAAGCATTGTCCGGCTCCAGTGGCTAGAATGTTCGGTGGCTTCGTTTCTTCCTACGAGATAAAAAACCCCTCTACGTCAGAAGCTCCATCCCCCTCACATTCTGAACGAGCCACTTCCGCTTTTCTTAAGAAGTTAGGTGGGAGATAAACTGCTGGCATGCGCCCGATTGGGAGGGCTAATAATCAGTAGGAGCTTGCAAGTGTTACAGAGTATGTTGGGCATGTCAGCGTAGTCACTCCTTAAACGTTAAAGTCTATACCTTGTTATGAAATGTTGGGAAATGATATGATATATGATGTGCTCGTTATTGGTAGTAGTTCGGATTTTAAAGTATTTTAAGCAAAAAAAGTTAAAGAAGTGATGGAATGAAAGCTATTAGGAAATGGTTACAACGTTTAAGGCCAGTACAGCTTATTGCTGTATTTTATGGCATTGCTGTGATTGTATCTGTTCTATTATTAAGCATGCCATTTGTTATTAAACCAGGAGTGAAGTGGACGTTTATTGATGCTTTATTTATATCTGTTAGTGCAGTAAGTGTAACCGGTTTATCTACTGTGTCGATTCCAGATACATTTAATACAGCAGGTATCGTTATATTAGCACTTGTTTTACAATTAGGCGGACTTGGCATTATGGCACTTGGCACGTTTGTTTGGATGATTACAGGGAAGAAAATAGGTTTGCAGCAGCGGCGATTAATTATGGCAGATCAAAATCAAGGGAATTTAGCAGGACTTGTTCATTTAATGCGCTCTATTTTAATATTGATTGTTTCGATTGAATTGCTTGGTGCACTTTTATTAGGGACAAGATTTTTACATTATTTTCCTAGTTGGAAGGAAGCGTATTTTCATGGTTTTTTTGCAGCAGTTAGTGCGACAACGAATGGTGGATTTGATTTGACGGGCCAATCGCTTATACCGTATCAAAAAGATTATATTGTACAAATTATACATATGTTTCTCATTATTTTAGGTGCAATTGGTTTTCCTGTATTAATTGAGATTAAGCAATATATGAGTAGAAAGAGAGAGAAATTATTTCGATTTTCATTATTTACAAAACTTACAACAACAACGTTCTTTTCTTTAGTTATTGTTGGAACAGTCGTTATTTTTTTGTTAGAATGGGATCATTTTTTACATGGGAAATCATGGGATGAAATGCTGTTTTATACATTGTTTCAATCTGTTACGACAAGAAGTGGCGGTTTAGCAACGATGGATATTCAGGAATTTTCGCCTCCGACACTTTTCTTTATGAGTATATTAATGTTTATTGGCGCTTCGCCAAGTTCTGTTGGCGGTGGTATTCGTACAACAACATTTGCTGTTAGTATCCTCGTATTGTATAACTTTGCAAAAGGTAGTAGAAGTGTACGTGTATTCGGGAGACAATTACATGAAGAAGATATTGTAAAATCGTTTGTTGTTGCATTGATGGGCGCGTTGTTATGTGCGGTAGCAATATTTATTTTATGTATAACGGAATCATTTCCATTAATGAATCTCGTCGTAGAAGTGTGTTCAGCGTTTGGAACGACTGGATTATCGACAGGGATTACATCAGAACTCACAACGATTGGAAAGTTAGTATTAATTGTGCTTATGTTTATCGGGCGGATTGGTATTTTAACGTTCATATTGGTGATTGGGGGAAGAGAGAGACCTCCTCGATATAAATATCCGAAAGAGCGGATTATTATTGGATAAGAAAAGCGATTCTATTTTGTAAAATAGAATCGCTTTTCTATATTAATCATTAATACCAAACTGTGGATGCATAAAAATATCTTCTGCATCACTATTATTTTTGGATAGTAACTCTTGGTTTTCTTCAGCAATCCAACCGATATCATTAGTTGGATGTACCCATTGGTTTCCAGACATAATAGCAGGATCGATATCATCGTTCCAATGATTTAGAGGGCTATTTTCTGAGTTATATTGGCTATCGCCAATAATCACGTCATATTCATTGATGAATGGCTGTTGCATTGTGATGCCAGTTCCTTTAAACGAAGGAAAATTCATTTGATGCGGAATTGTTTCATCAAGAATCGGAGAGTCGATAGGTTGCTTTTTCTTCACATTCATCGCTCCTTGTGTATTAAAGTATCTAAACCCATTTTAATTTTTCGACATATAAGGCAGCTATGCAGAATATAGCCTCATTTGTACTCGCTTTGGCCTTTTGTTTTAAACATAGCACGTGGAAAAAACAGGCCCTGACCGCTTCTATCACGGCCAGATGATCTCGCCCATCTAAAAAAAAGGTGTTTTATGTCAGGTTTTCAACTTGTATTTATATAGAAAGGTGTATAGGCCTTCCTGTTTTATAGCATTTCCTCACATTGCGTATTCACAACTTGTTAACAGTTACCATTTATAGAGTGGGGTCTTGATGTCCATATTAGTATTACAAGCATTATATAAAATCCTCTTTCTCTTTAGGTAGGGCCGGCTATGTATAGAAGTAGTCAGGGACTTTTTCTGTCACATGCAAGGTTTAAAACAAAAAGAGAAAGCGAAGGAAATAAGTGAAACCTCCACTACTGGAAAGTTCACTTTATATAAAGAAGTAAGGAGTGTTTCGTATGGTAAAACGAAAGGTGAGTCGTAACGCAGCTGCAAAGAACAATCAAACTCCAAAAGAAAGCTTGCCAGATGCGGAATTTGCAGTAGAGTACGAAAATGAAGATGTTGCAAAATATGCAAATCGTAATTCAAAAAAAGGTAAGAAAAAATGAGGCGTTTTTACAAACGTCTCATTTTTTTATACTTAGATTGATTTTGAGAATGTGCCTTTACCGGCTGCGTATAATTCACATTGTGTCGTTTTCGGATTGTAGTAGGCAACAAGGAAAGAAGGGTTTGAAATCAGTTCACCATGCTTCATGTAATGGTGGTAATCAAATGGTATATGCTCTACAATCGTGTGTTTATACAAGTCTTTTTCCGTCAATTGAAGAACAGCAAATTTATCTCCTAGAATACTTGGTTGTTCTAAAATTCTTTTATAGTAGGCATTTACTTCTTCTTTCTTTCTTTGTTCTGTTGTCCATGATTTACGTGGGCGATATTTATGATTTTGTAAATAATCAATTGTCATTAACCCTTTAATTATATGGAGTTTTGCAGTTTTTCTTGATTGTAAAAACTGATACAGGCGTTGGAATAAATCTTCTAGTTGGTGTCCAATTCGTATCCATCCTTGTGTATCCCAATAAGAGCCAAATTCTTGAAAGAAGTCAAAAGGTGTATCAAATACATGGGATACAACATATGACACAGTGTTATCCATACGATGGGCATTCCAATATTTTTCTAATACATCTTCAACTTGTTTAATTCGAATAATATCATCAAATGATAGTATATTATTTCCAAGCATTTCATACGGTGCATTCTCCATGTATATATATTGATGATCATTTGCTCGAAGTCGAAGTCCTGTACCACGCAGCAATTTTAAAAAGCCAAGTTGTAATTCTTCTGGTCTTAAAGCAAAGACATCATTAAATGTTTTTCTGAAGGATTGATAGTCTTCTTCAGGGAGTCCTGCAATTAAGTCTAAATGTTGTGCGATTTTTTGTCCATCGCGAACCATTGTAACTGTTCTTGTCAATTTTTCGAAGTTTTGACGTCGTTTTACAAGGTCGTTTGTTTGATCATTTGTAGATTGTACACCAATCTCAAAACGGAACAAACCTGGGGGAGCGTGTGTATTTAAAAATTCAATGACCTCGGGCCTCATAATATCAGCTGTGATTTCAAATTGAAATACGGTTCCATCTACGTGTTCGTCAATTAAAAATTGAAACATTTCCATTGCGTAGCTACGGCTAATGTTAAAAGTACGATCGACGAATTTAATAATACGTGCACCATTTTGCATTAAATAGCGAATATCTTCTTTAATACGTTCACGATCGAAGTAACGGACGCCGACCTCAATAGAAGATAAACAAAATTGACAGCTAAACGGACAACCACGGCTCGTCTCGATATAGGTAATGCGTTTACTTAAATGTGGAATATCTTCTGGGAAACGATATGGAGATGGTAATTCTTTTAAATTTAGTTTTTCACGTTGTGGTTTGATTACGTAGGTACCATCATCTTTTCTAAATCCAATACCGTCAAGATTTTCAAATTGCTGTGTGCTTTGTATTTCAAATAGAAGATTTTTTACAGCCATTTCTCCTTCACCAATAATAATAAAATCAATTTCAGGAACACGTTTTAGCCAATGTGGCACATCGTATGTAACTTCTGGACCACCAACAAAAATAATAAGATTTGGATTAATCTTTTTGAGCATTTGAATGACTTCAATTGTTTCTTCGATGTTCCAAATATAACAGCTAAATCCTATTACATCCGGCTTGCGCCTATGTAAATCCGTAACGATATTCATGGCAGGATCGTTAATCGTATATTCAGCCATCTCTAAATCAAATTCAGGCTGGGCATAGGCTTTAAGATAACGAATTGCTAGATTTGTATGAATGTACTTTGCGTTTAACGTACTAATAATAATGTTCATATTTTAACCCTCAACTTTAATTTAAAATTACATTGTTTAGTATAGGCATATATATGGAAAAAAACAACATTCACAAGAAGTTGAATTTACAAAAAAAGGACACTTTTTCTCTTACTGCTCATATAATTTACCAATAGAAAAAAAGTTGGTTAAAGGAAAGAAGGGAGTAGAGGTGAAGAAAAGAGTGCATGAGAAGATCATTTTATATGCATATATACTGCGGAAATTACGCATTATTAATGAACAAGAGAAGAATGCTATGCTGCAAATTATGATAAATAAAAGAGCTCTATAATAGGGCTCTTTTTATTTGGATAAAGTTTAGGGAACACGGCAAAAGCATATTGACAAAAAGGTGTTCTCATGTGATAATTCAATTAAATTTTTCGAATTATCTAAAAATACTGCCTTTTACATAAAAATAGAAGATAACAATACGGGGGTGACAATGTGTTATTGTTTTTAAAGAAATGGAAAGAATTACGGGATATTAAGATGGAATTGGCTCTTCGCGATTGGTTTTATGGGACAAAAATTAGTTTATCGATACGTACGTCTAAAGATCCGCTTACGTTTTTAGTTAATATAGAGGGAAAAGATAAAGGTCTCTTTGTGGAAGATGATTTTATTGTAGTTAACAGTACATGTGAACCAGTATTTGCGATTGATGAGAAACCGGCTTCTGAATCATTTATGCACGCAGATATTTATAAAAAAAGTCAGGCGGAATGTATTTTACAAGTACAAACAGTTGATAGTCACTTAATGTCGGAGTTATATGGAAAAGAAGGGGAAGTAACATTTGAACAGAGGAATGTAGAACGTGTTTTTGGGAAAGAAGGCATTACAGGTATTACAATTCCAATTGTAGAAAATGAAAGTAAATTTGCAAATTTGTTAGAAGAGAGTGTGCCTTGCTTTACTAAAGGTGGTGGAGCAGTACTTGTTCACAATTATGGATTAATTGTATGGGGAACAACGCCAGAAGAAACGAAAAAATGGTTAGAGGGATTAGAGTACTTAATGAACTACCATGTAAAACTGTTAATGATTAAAGGGACAAAAAGTTCGGTGATGTAATCCTAATTCTCTTTAGGTAGAAGTACCTAAAGAGAATTAGGATTAGGTAGGAAGTAATATTAAAAAATGAAAGCGTTTTATCCCTGAAGTTTTACTCATAAAATATGGCTCTCCTTATTATATATAGATTACATGTCGTCATGTGGGGAGGAACGTATTTTGCGAGTTAAATATCATTTTCTTTCAAAGCAACAAGTTGTAACTTGCTTCGAAAATGAAGATGCGGAGCAAGCTTTAGAGATAATGGAACGAAGTGGATACAGAGCGATTCCTGTTTTAGCGGAGGACGGTAAAGCATTTAAAGGTATTATTTATAAAGTGGATGTGTTGGAGAATAAATGTAAGGAGCAAGAAGAAAGAAAAGAAAGTGTTTTTGAGCTAATGAAAAATGAGCAGGCATTTATTTTTGAACGTGATTCTTTCTTTAGAGCTTTTTATACAATTCGCAGACTACCATTTTTATCTGTACTAAATGATTATCATGAATTTATAGGTATTTTAACACATTCTAATATTTTTGATGTGATTGAAGACTCATTTGGAATGAATACCGGTGGGTATATATTAACATTAGCGAAGCATGAGTCGAAAGGAATAATTAAAGAGCTTGGCACATTATTAAAGTTGTATAATATTGGTGGATTATTTACATTAGATAATGGTGATCAATATATTAGACGTCTTATTGTTAATATTGCAGATGATTTGAATCAAAAAGAGTTAGAAAGGTTAGTGGCGAAACTAGAGAAAAAAGGTTTTCGAGTTAGTCATGTAGACCGTATTTAAAAGTAGAGAGAGGCAGAAGCCTCTCTCTATTTTTGTGAAGAAACAGGCGGAGGTGGGGATACAAGATCAGATAAAAAGATAAAATCAGCTTTTTCTTGAATTTTAGGAATATAAGATCTAATGACAGAAGATGTAATTTCACCTGGAGGACCAACGTGACCAATAGCTATCATAATAGGTTCAGTTTTTACCTTTTGCAAGAGAATATTTGCTTGTTTTGTTACGTGAGTTGAAGTATATATATCATCAAAAAATAGTTTGTTTTCTACAATAGGTACACCAATCTCTTCGCCAACTTTTTTTACAACGCTGTTCGGGCTTGTTTTACTATCTAAATAAAAGAGACCATGTTCTTTACAAACTGATAGTATAATGCGCATCACTCTTTCATCAGCAGTTACTTTTGAACCCATATGATTATTCATTCCAATTGCAAACGGAACTTCTTTAATTGCTTGTTTGATACGACTTCTAATTTCATCATCACTTAAATCAGTTGTAATAGCTTTTGGTCCAAGCCACTCTTTTTTTCCTTTTACGGGTTCCATTGGCATATGAATAATAATTTCGTGTCCTTTTTGATGAGCTGACGTTGCGTCTTGTTTTGTAGATGGAAGAAATGGCATAACTGCAACAGTTAATGGGATAGGCAGTGATAACATTTTTTCCGTTCCTTTCATATTATTTCCAAAGTCATCAATGACAATCGCTACTTTATTTGTGTGAGCATAGGCTGGTACAGAAAAAGTTACGATTGGCAGTAGTGCGGTAAGGAAAAAGATAATCATATATTTTCGCATGTAAAATTCTCCCTTCATATAATACAAAGCATCCATAAATAGTTGGGGTTTTCATCCACTGACGATTAATTGAACCAATCGGGTTCGTTAGTACGGGATAAATGATAATCTACTGTTATCGTTTACGTTTTGAATGAATTTAAACGCACAAAATGTCGAAAGTAAAATTGTGAAAAAGCGGGAATTCTCTGTTTGATTGGACTTTTTGTTAAAATAAAACAAAAAAAATGTCTATTATTGCGAATGTATTTACAAAGATAGAATAATTTGTAATAATTCTCAAGGTGAGGATAAAGATTTGTAAATTATAGGGAGAAAATGTTTAATTTTCTGAACGTTCGTATTTAATAGGAATAAAATACAGATTATGAAAGGATATCGAGGGGGATACGCATGTTTGTAGCAAAAAGGAAATCTACAATGGACAAGCTTTTGTATGATATTCATGTGAAGCGCGAAGAAATGATCCATTTAGGGCTTACAAGTGGATTTAATAGCTTGGAGACAATTCAAGTAAGTCAAGAATTGGATAAGCTTATTGTGAAATATCAAAGTTACAAAGAGAACAGGGTGTCGAAATGGTTTTTCATGATAAAAACATCATTCTTTAAAGTGACACACAATGAGAAAGCGAATGCGTTTTGGACAACATTTATGAAGTAATCATCCCGTATGAAAATGGGATGATTACTGTGAATGGAGCGGGAGTATAATGTATACTGTTGTTCCTATATTTTCTGTACTTTCAATTGTAATTTGACCATTATACATTTCAATAATTCTTTTGCATACGACAAGTCCTAGTCCCGTTCCTGTATCTTTGTTTGTGAAAAATGGATGAAAAATACGTTTTTGGATATGTTTCGGAATTCCTTTTCCTGTGTCTATAATCTGTAATTGTGCCATACTTTCATTTGCTTCGACTGTAATAGTCAATGTATCATCTGATGACATTGCTTCAAAAGCATTTTTTGTAATATTTAAAATAACTTGTTTAATATGATCGCTTGAACAGCGAATAGGAAGTGGATTTTCAGACATATCTATGTAAAGTTGTACGTTATGTAAATTTGCCTCGGATTGAATAATTAATGAAACTGCTTTTACAATGTCTCTTAAATCGTATGTTTTTTCAATAATAGCAGTTGGTTTTCCAAGGATAAGGAATTCACTGACAATTTCGTTAATCCTTTCGATTTCTTGTTCAATAACGGAAAAATAAAATTGATCTTTTTCATTTGTGTGTGTTTCTTTTAAAAGAGTAACAAGTCCTTTAATGCCTGTAAGAGGATTACGGATTTCATGAGCTGTACTTGCAGCGAAGGAACCAACTAATTCTAGTTTTTGTACTTCATTTTGTTTTCTTTCCAATTTTGTTTGCCTTTTTAGAAGAATGTATTTTATAACTAAAAATAAAATATTCATAAGAAATAATATTATTAAACAGCCCATAAAGACGTTACGATATAAAACGTTTTGTTGAATAGGTAATGGATAAATAGAAACGCTCCACGGTAATCTTGTTAATGGAATAGTAATTTGTTGTGTGTTTTTGGGGGCGAATTTAGGATTATTATCGTGTAAAAATGTAATTCCATACTTATCCAATACTTCAAAGTGATATTTTGGTTTAATTGCATTTAAAGACGTTGCAATGTAGTCAGACCGTAGGGTTGCTAATAGCAGTCCGGAAACATCTTTGTTTTTATTGAAAACAGGAGTGGCAATCACAATCACTTTATGTCCAGAAGCACGGTCTGTAATTGCAGATGAAACTGTCGTCTGTTTATTTTTTAAAGTTTCTTTTGCATAAGAACGATCAGTAATATCGATAGAATCTTTTAATCCCAATGATGATAATGTAACTTTAAGATCTGTATTTGCATAATACAGGCCGGAAAAACGTTCGTCGCTTTCATCTGTACTATGGAGAACTTGTTGTATTTCATTATCATTTTGCGATTTTGCGCTAATAACCATCGCAAGCATTTCTAATGCAGATGTTGCTTCTCCTAGATAACGATCTAAGTAGTCTCTATATAAAAATACGACTGTATGAGCTGCTTGTTTATTTTCTTTTTCCATTTTATATTTTTGGTGTAAAAACAAGATAGAGCTAATACAAAGGGTTGGCAATATAACAAGTAAAATATATAAAAATGTGTTACGTAGTTTTACGTTCAAAATTGCTGCTCCTTTTGTTTTTATTTTCATTATATATAAACATTCTCAAATGTGTAGTGTTTTTATTGTTTTTTGTTGTAATATGTTGAAGCATGACAGTATTTTTTATGATTTTTATTTGAAAAGAAATTTAGTAAAGGATGGAAGTGTTATGACATCTCAGTATGAAGGAGAAGATGTTTCTAAATCGTTAAAAGTATTTATTGCTTTATCACGCGTACAACGCTCTGTTATGGATATTGCCAATAAGTCTATTCAAAGCAATGGACTAAATCCAACTGAGTTTGCTGTACTAGAACTGTTATACCATAAGGGAACTCAACCATTGCAGCAAATTGGGGAAAGAATTTTAATTGCAAGCGGTAGTATTACATATGTTGTTGATAAATTAGAGAAAAAGGGACTTGTTGAGCGAAAACCTTGCCATAATGACCGTCGTGTAATTTATGCTCATTTAACAGAACTAGGAATACAATTAATTTCGAGTATTTTTCCAAACCATGAGCAAGTCATTCATGAATCATTTCACATGCTAACAAAGGATGAAAAGGATCAACTATTAATGTTGTTAAAAAAGATAGGGAAATATGAGAAATAATAAAAAACTTTGAATGTATTTCAAAGTTTTTTATTTATCCCGCTATTCGTGGGCAGTAAGACCTCTATATAGGTACAAATTGAAAAACTGACATAAAATCGCCTCTCTAGTTGGGAGGAAGTATTTGGTCATGCATAGCAGCAACTTATATGTAGAAAAATCAAAAAGGATTTCTATATCTTAAGATTTAGAGAGAATAAAGGGAATTTACGAAATATATGGAATTATAGTAAGTGGATGTTTTTTAGAAAAGAAAGGGGTTATTTCTATGTCGTTTGAAAATTATGAATACAAGCGTCCAAATATGGATGAAGTGAAGAACAGGTTTACAGAGACTTTACAGCAGTTTAAGAAGGCTAAAGCATTGGAAGAACAAAAAGAAATAATTGCACAGATTAATGCAATTCGTAATGATTTTAGCACTATGTATAACATATGTTATATTCGTCATAGTGTAGATACAATGGATGAATTCTATAAAGAAGAGCAAGATTTCTTTGATGAATATTCACCAATTGTGAAAGGCTATGTGACAAAATATTACGAGGCATTAACACAATCTCCATTTCGAAAACAGTTAGAAGAATATTATGGTATACAGTTATTTGCACTTGCAGAGGCTGAAATGAAAACATACTCTGATGAAGTATTAGCAGATTTGCAGTTAGAAAACAAATTGTCTTCTGGATACACACAGTTATTAGCAGCAGCTAAAATTCCGTTTGAAGGAGAAGAACGAACGCTTTCACAACTTGCTCCGTTTATGGAGAACAGAGATCGTAATATGCGTAAACAAGCAAGTGAAGCATATTATGGATTTTTAGCAGAGCATGAAGAAGAATTAGACCGTATTTATGATGAACTTGTAAAAGTAAGAACGACAATTGCGAAGAAACTTGGTTTTAATAATTTTGTTGAGCTTGGATATGCAAGAATGTATCGTACAGACTACAATTCAGAGATGGTTGCGAATTTCCGCAAACAAGTACTCGATTATATTGTTCCCGTTGCAAGTGAACTTAGACAAAAGCAACAGGCTCGTATTGGAGTAGAGAAGCTTGCTTATTATGATGAGAACTTTGAATATCCATCTGGTAATGCAGTGCCAAAAGGTGATGCAGATTGGATTGTGAATCATGGCAAAACGATGTATAGAGAACTGTCAGAAGAAACAAATACATTTTTTAATTTTATGTTAGAAAATAATTTACTAGATCTTGTTGCTAAAAAAGGAAAAGCTGGCGGAGGCTATTGTACATATATTGAAAACTATAAAGCACCGTTTATTTTCTCAAATTTTAATGGAACGTCTGGTGACATTGATGTGTTAACACATGAAGCAGGACATGCTTTCCAAGTATATGAAAGCCGCCACTATGAAATTCCAGAATATAACTGGCCGACATATGAGGCGTGTGAAATTCATTCTATGAGTATGGAATTTTTCACATGGCCATGGATGAAATTATTCTTTGAAGAAGATGTAGAGAAATATTATTTCTCACATTTAAGTTCAGCATTGCTATTTTTACCGTATGGTGTATCTGTTGATGAATTCCAGCATTTTGTATATGAACATCCAGAAGCATCACCAGCTGAGCGAAAAGCAGCGTGGCGTAACATTGAAAGAAAGTATTTACCACATCGTGATTATGAAGAAAATGATTATTTAGAGCGCGGTGGCTTTTGGCAACGCCAAGCACATATTTATAACTCACCATTTTATTACATTGACTATACGTTAGCACAAATTTGTGCATTCCAATTTTGGAAACGTTCTAGAGAGAATCGTCAAGAGGCATGGGAAGATTATGTTCATCTTTGCCGTCAAGGCGGTAGTAAATCATTTTTACAATTAGTTGAAGTAGCAAATTTGACATCACCATTTGCTGATGGGTGTGTGAAAGGTGTAATCGATGAGATTCATGCTTGGTTGAACGGAGTAGATGACACAAAATTGTAAAAAATATTCATTATTTTTTATGGATTTACAATCGACAATTATTGGGAAAAATGAGATAATAAAAGAAAATTTAGAATAATTAAACGAAGAGGTGTTTCTTGAAAAGAAGCGCCTCTTTTTAACCAAATAAGGGGGGAGAAATATGATGCAATCTTATGCAAATATGAATATGGAAACGTTGCTACATGGAATGGCATCTACGAGACAGATGCTTTTATCAGAAATTGAAATGTTAACAGATACAGAAATTAATACGAAGCCGCGCCGTGATAAATGGAGCATTATGCAAGTGTTACATCATCTTCATCTTGTTGAACAATCTGTTACATCTGCTATAGTATATGCGCTTCATAAAACTGAAAGAAAAGTTGTTCCACCAAAAGACCTTCAAGCTACACTCGATCGAACAAGAAAGAGAGAAGCCCCTCAACAAATGCAACCAACAGAGACATTAATGAAAAAAGCACAAATGCTGCAATTGCTGCAAAGTTCAAGAGAAAAGCTTTTACATGTTCTGCATAGTATTGTAAATGAAAAAGAACTATTTGAAAAATCGCTCAAACATCCTATATTTGATGAGCTTAATTTATATCAGTGGGTACAATTCTTAGACTTACATGAACAGCGTCATCTGACACAGTTAAAAGAAGCAAAACATGCAATTTTGCAAAGATAAAGTGAAACTTCCATCAGTGGTGTTCTGATGGTTAGTAGAACCAATCGGGCATTTACGGGCAGTTATCCTCACCTATCTTCTTTGTTTCTCTCTGAATATTGGTGAGGGTCATACTGCCCACGAATAGCGGGATAAAGTAAAATGTCCATCAGTTGATTTACTAGCTGATGGATTTTTTATAGTTTTTTACACCACTTAGTATATGTATATTCTTACTTCATATGTTGGAACATATATAAGGACATCTTACAAGGAGTTGAAATAATGGGAAATAAAAAACGGGAGCAAGAACGACAATGGAAGGCACGAAAAGAACATCAGCAGCCGCATGGGAAAGTGAAGACTTTTGCAGAACTTGTGGATGAAACGAAAAAAACGTAATGCAGTTGCATTACGTTTTTTTCGCTAAGGGAAATGTAAGAAGAAAAGTTGTTCCGATGTTCCTTTTGCTAGAAATGTCAATTTTTCCATTCATTGCTTTTATAACACTAAAGACAACCATCATTCCAAGGCCTGTTCCCTTCTCTTTTGTGGAGTAAAAAGGGGAACCAAGGCGTTTTATTTGTTCATTGCTCATACCGATTCCGGTATCTTGAATATGTAATTGGATGTGTTTATTAGCAGGTGTTAAGGTAAATGTAAGATCCCCGCCGTTTGGCATTGCTTCAATACAGTTTTTTAGAATGTTTAAAAGACATTGGTTGAGCTTTTGTTTTTCTCCTATTATATAAAATGTTTTACTTTGTTTCGTATAATGAATACGAACGTTAGAAAGGTTTGCTAATGGTGTCATGAGCGTAAGTGCATGGAGCAACTCTTCCTCTAACTGTAATATTTGTACTTTTTCAATACTTGGTTTTGCGAATGTTAAGTAGTCTGTTAATACATGATTTGCTTGATCAATACCACGCATAGCAATATCTAAATATAACAGTTGTTCTTGTTCTGAATAGTTTTTTGATTGTAGCAATTGAAGAAATCCCCTTGTTGATGTAAGAGGGTTTCGAATTTCATGTGAAATAGAAGCAGCCATCTCACCGATAAGTTGAAATTTTTCGGCGTTCACAAGTTCTTTTGCAAGACGGACTTGTGATTGTAATACGTCCAGTAAGTATAAAATTAAAATTGTTCCCATAATTGTGCATAACTCATATGTAACCATATAAGATGTATAGTCCTTTGGATTTGGAACGATAGATAAAAAATAGGGAATCCAACCAATGCCGTATATTAGGCTGTAAAAAAAAGCTAAATACATTTTTGTTTTGATTTTCCCTTTTATATATATTTTGTATGTTGTAATGAGAAAAATGTACAAAGTGAGAGATGCAATAAAAGAAGGTATGAGGCCGCCTCCGCCAATAAAAAAACGATAAAGGTTCATAACACCTAAAATTGCACCACCTGCTACTGGTCCTCCAGATAATGTTCCGACAATGAGCACAATATGTCGTAAGTCAAATTGAAAACCGTAATCAACTTTTGCAGCAAACGACATACAGACAATAGCGGTAATGCTGCAAGAGAGAATAAATACAAACGAATTAAGCTTTGGAGAACGATTTCCTTTTTCGCTCCAAAATAAATGATAAATCAACATTGTAACTAGAATAAATAATATATTTAAGAAGAGGTACATAATAAAAAGCTTCAGCTTTAAAACCTCCTTGTAGCGAAAAATAAAGGTCTGGTATATAAAATTATCATACTATTAATATGGAAGAAAATGAAATATTATTTTTAGAAAAAACAGAAAAAATAGACGTTTTTCACTCATATACTTGGTATGTTACAATGTAAGATGAAAGTTAAAGAAGACAATCCATGCATAGCATGGGAGAGGTTCGCGAACTCCCTCTATAAAAAACTAAGAAGAGAACAATGTCCTTTTTGATATTGTTTTGTTTTTTTTAGTATGACAGTTCAAGAACGCTCTTTCTTCTTCGAATCGAAAAAAGAGGAGAATGAGTGAAATGAAAAAGGAAAAAGCAGTTGTTGTTTTTAGTGGTGGTCAAGATAGTACAACATGTTTATTTTGGGCACTTGAACAGTTTGAAGAAGTAGAAACAGTGACGTTTAATTATAATCAACGTCATAAGTTCGAAATTGACTGTGCGGCAGAAATTACAAAAGAATTAGGTGTGAAGCATACTGTACTTGATATGAGCTTGTTAAATCAGCTGGCTCCTAATGCGTTAACGCGTACAGATATGGAAATTACACATGAAGATGGTGAGTTGCCGTCGACATTTGTCGATGGACGTAATTTATTGTTTTTATCGTTTGCAGCTGTGTTAGCTAAACAAGTAGGGGCACGTCATATTGTAACCGGTGTGTGTGAAACAGACTTTAGCGGCTATCCAGATTGTCGTGATGTATTTGTGAAATCGTTAAACGTTACACTAAATTTATCGATGGATTATCCATTCGTTATTCATACACCACTTATGTGGATTGATAAAGCGGAAACGTGGAAATTAGCAGACGAACTTGGGGCATTCGAATTTGTCCGTGAAAAGACGTTAACTTGTTATAACGGAATTATTGGTGATGGTTGCGGTGAATGTCCAGCGTGTCAGCTTCGTAAAGCAGGACTTGATAAATATGTACAAGAGCGTGAAGGAGCGAAAGCATAATGACACAAGACTTTTTTGGATTTCGCATTGTTGAAAATTTGCAAAAAATAGATCAAGACATTGAGCGTAAGCAACTAAAGTATCATAATAAGCGTGTGATGGTTAGTAAAGAATTTACGTTTGATGCTGCACATCACCTGCACTGTTATGAAGGGAAATGTAAAAACCTTCATGGCCATACGTATAAAGTAATTTTTGGAATTAGTGGTTATGTGAATGAAATTGGCCTAGCGATTGATTTTGGTGATATAAAAGAAATTTGGAAAAATGAAATTGAAATATATTTAGATCATCGTTACTTAAATGAAACACTTCCAGCTATGAATACAACTGCTGAAAATATGGTTGTATGGATTTTTGAGAAAATGGAAGAGGCACTAACAAAAGGTGATCGACAAAATGAATATAAAGGGGCACGTGTGGAATTTGTGCGCTTATTTGAAACACCAACAAGCTATGCAGAAGTAAGACGGGAGTGGATGATGGGTGAGTAACATTCCTGTGTTAGAAATTTTTGGACCGACAATTCAAGGAGAAGGAATGGTAGTTGGCCAAAAAACAATGTTTGTTCGCACAGCAGGTTGTGATTATAGTTGTGCATGGTGTGATTCTGCATTTACATGGGACGGTTCTGCGAAAGAGCAAATTCGTCAAATGTCGCCGAAAGAAATTTTTTCTGAGCTTGTCCAAATTGGCGGTGAAAATTTCTCACATGTAACGATTTCAGGTGGGAACCCTGCGCTGTTGAAGCATTTAGGAGAATTGATTTCTTTATTAAAAAAGAACGGAATTCGTACAGCAATTGAAACGCAAGGAAGTAAATGGCAAGATTGGTTGCTTCATATAGATGAGGTGACAATCTCGCCGAAGCCGCCGAGTTCAAAGATGACAACGAATTTTGTTATGTTAGATTCAATCATTGATAAGTTAGACGGAAAAGAGTTTAGCTTAAAAGTGGTTGTATTTGATGATCAAGATTTTGTATATGCAAAAGAAGTGCATGAACGTTATCCACACATTCCGTTTTTCTTACAAGTTGGAAATGATGATACGAAGACGACGGATGATGCTTCATTAATTCAGCGCCTTCTTATGAAATATGAGTGGCTTATTGATAAAGCTGTGCAATGTAAGGAAATGAATGATGCAAAAGTATTACCGCAGCTCCACGCTTTAGTGTGGGGAAATAAACGCGGTGTATAAGTGAAGGGAGATTTTTAGATGACTGGAAGAAAAGATGAAGATTTAAAAGATGTAACATTACTAGGAAATCAAAATACAAAATATTTATTTGAATATAGCCCAGAAATTTTAGAGACATTTGATAATAATCATCCGAATCGTGATTATTTTGTAAAATTTAATTGTCCAGAGTTTACAAGTTTATGCCCGAAAACAGGCCAACCAGATTTTGCGACAATTTATATTAGTTATATTCCAGAACAAAAAATGGTAGAGAGTAAATCTTTAAAGTTATATTTATTTAGTTTCCGCAACCATGGAGATTTCCATGAAGACTGTATGAATGTAATTATGAATGACTTAATTAAGCTAATGGATCCACGTTATATTGAAGTATGGGGCAAGTTTACACCACGCGGTGGTATTTCTATTGACCCATATTGTAACTATGGGCGTCCAGGTACAAAATATGAAAAAATGGCTGAATATCGTTTAATGAATCATGATTTATATCCAGAAACAGTAGATAATCGTTAAGAAAAGAGGGGGCTTGCCCCCTCTTTTCTAGTATTCTATGTATGTTGCGTAATAATTGTATAGTTTTTATGATTGACAACAGTAAGAGGTTCCATATCTAGCTCTCTAAAATTATCCATAATTGTTATATCAACGATAACGGAGTTTTTATTTACTTTTTGAACGCGCCCTTGTAAACCGTTTTTAAATTCAATGATATCTCCAGCTTCTGCGATTTTCATAAGCAACTCTCCTTGTTACATTTTTACGAAAAAGAGAACAAGATTCGTTCTTTTTGTATTTCCCTTTATTTTGAACGATATTTTCTCATTTGTAAATGTTTCCATGATATTTTTTTGAAAAAAATACTAATTTTTCACAATTGATTTATAGTAAGAATCGCATATTTATTGTAAGGTGAATATAAGAGCATCCTGAAACGGAGACGATAATATGGTATTTGAGATTGTAGGAAGCTTTATAGCTATTGTGTTGTTTTTATTTGCATATACGAAATTAAAAATGATTCGTGAACATGAAACATACATATACTATGAGGGCGTTGATAGCGTTCCTTCTTTTTCTAGTCATGAAGATGGAAGTGCTGAATGATATAAGTGTGTTTCTATATAAATCCAAATTGAAAAATCGACATAGAAACCCTCTTTCTTTTTAGGCGGGCGAGAGCATCTGGCTATACATAGAGGCGGTCAGGGCCTAGGAGGCAAGACAAAGATGGCCAAAAATTAAAATGGATTTATATAAGGAAAATGTTGAACGGAGAGTGAGAAAGATGCAAATTTCTTTCATACGTCATGGAAGCTCTAGTGTTCAAAAGAAAGCGATTACAGTACAAGAATTTCAAGAATGGCTACAAAGATACGAGCATGAAGATATTATGAGAGAAGTAGAAATTCCAATTGAAGCAATTGAAGTGGTTGAATCTTCTAAATTTATTGTATCGAGTGATCAGAAAAAAGCTGTTCAATCAGCAACGATGTTGACTAACAATGTTATTTTTATGCAGAACTCCCTTTTTCGCGAAGCTGCCGTTCCTTCTATTTTACCTGTTCCGAAATGGATAAAGTGTAAGCCGGAAGTATGGATGTTTTTGAGCCGAGCATTTTGGATGATTGGTTATTCGAGGGATGTTGAATCTTACTTAGAAGTACAGAGAAGAGCGAAGCAAGCGGCCGATGTGTTAGTTGGATATGCAAATGTATATCAGCGAGTTACGCTTATTGGGCACAGTTATTTTAATGCGATGATTGGTAAAGAGTTAAGTACGCGGGGATGGCGTGGACCACTGCTATTTCATAATAAACCGTGGGGGTGTACAATTTATACGTTTCATGAAGTGACAGAAGGAAATGTGTTTGTAACGTATACATAAAGTGTAATAGGTGTAATACATATAATACAAAGGCACAATTATCAAATAATAATTGTGCCTTTGTATTATATATGTTTAACTAAATGAGCATATGGTTCGCCTACAAGCATAAGTGTGTTATCTTGTGTATAGCCGAGTTTTTTATAAAGAGAAAATGCAGGTTTGTTTTCTAAGTTTACTAGTAAAGAAATTTTGTCATGCCCTTCTTCTTGAGCGTGTGTTTCAGCAGCAAGAATTAAATTTGAACCGATACCTTGTCCGCCATATGTAGATGAAACAGATAGAGTATCAATATAATATTCATCTTCTTCTGCTTCTTTTTCTAATATAATAGAAGAATCTTGTTTAATGTCTCGTAACCGTTTCACAATTGGGGCATCTAGTTTAGTTGCGACACTTCCGTGGTAGGCTACAATAATACCAACAGCCTTTCCATTTCGTTCTTCAACAAAACAATTTTCATAACTGAGTCGGTTTTGCTTTTTCGTAAACCAATATTCTAAACCTTCTAGAACTTCTGTTTCATTTGTGCTACCTGTTAATTTTTCAGCAATTTCATGCAGTGCGTTGTACAATAAAGGAGATATTGCGTTAGCATCTGTTTGTTTTGCTTTCCGAATCATGTTATCCCTCCTAGTGTCCATTTTATTGTATCATAAGAGTTAGCATGATACGAAATGATTTGCTGTATTAGGAGTGAATTGGATATATTTAAAAGTGGTCGTAAAGTAAAAATACGACAGAAAGGTGATTAGCGTGGATAAACAACAAGTAAATATGATTTTAGATCAGCTTAAAAATAAAGAAATAGAAGAATATGTTGTGTCAAAAGAAGTGTTTTATACATTTCGCCAAGTTTTAGTAGAACGAGAAGATTTTAAACATTTTCGAGGTAACGCACAGCACGGTGGGAAAATCATTTATACATATATGGAAACGCCGCGCTCATAAGGAAAAGAATTGCTTATTAAAAAGCTTGCTAAGAGTCGGATAACGAGAAAGGAGAGGAGTTTATTTGGGAGAGTTTAAGCAAGGAATACTTCCACACTGGGACTGTTTTTGGAAAGATGAGAAAGGAAGGAAATTTGTTGGAATGGTTATGTTTCCCGAAAAGCGAAAGCGAATGAAGGAAATCATAGGGCAATTAAAAATAGCATATGAACAAGAACAAATTGTGCTTGTAGTCGCAAAACTTCAAAACTCTATTCAAAAAGTTAAAGGTACGATTGCGTATTTCGATGAAGAATCACCTGTTTTTACGATGCAATGTAAAGATGAGAGTTTCTATCATATTTTTTTGAGCGATATCGTGCGCGTACAAACGTTTAATTAAAACAGCAGCATGTTTAAACGTGCACTAAAAAAGGGGAATTGAAAGTTTTAACTTATATATAGAAAAAATGTGTAACCGGTTTCGAACAGTTTCTAATAGGGAAACTGTTCGTTTTTTTATGACAAATGAGCAATAGTTTTCGCATGCATGTTTCTTTTTTTGACAATTTGATACGATGAACTTTTTTGGAAATGTGGGTAAATCCGTTGACAACTTTTTTGAAATACACTTTATTGACATGTGTTTTAGAATGTTGTTTCATATTCTTTGTATTGAAAAAAGATCGGCCTTTTTTGTCGAAAAAACAAATTTTTAAAAAGAAAGAAATTATACATATATCTTGTGTCCTTTTTTAAAAAGTAATACAATATATAGAGAATTCATCAAGAACGAACATGATGTAAAAAGATGTAAAAGGAGGGTCGGAGATGTTAATTGCATATGATTCTATGACAGGAAACGTGAAGCGTTTCATTCACAAATTAAATATGCCGGCCGTTCAAATTAATGAAAATCTCGTATTAGATGAAGAATATGTCCTTATTACGTATACAACAGGTTTTGGAAATGTACCGGAACGTGTTTTGGAATTTTTAGAACGTAATCATGAACGCTTAAAAGGAGTAGCTGCAAGCGGAAATCGCAATTGGGGAGATATGTTTGGGGCAAGTGCAGACAAGATTGCAACGAGATATGAGGTGCCGATTGTATCAAAATTTGAGTTATCTGGAACAAATAAAGATGTAGAATTTTTTAAAGAGAGGGTGCTGGAGATTGCGACACATTGAATTGAATAATGAGATCACGCAAATGCAGGACGGGTTCTATCAGCTTCACAAAGATAAAGAGGCACTAGCAGTCTTTATGGAAGAGGCGAAAGAGAATACCGTTCATTTTGATAGCGTGGCTGAACGCATCGAGTATATGTTAGAGCATGATTACTACTATGATGTGTTAAGTGAATATAAGATAGACGAGGTGGAAGCTGTATATGATATCACATACGGCGAAAAGTTCGAGTTTCAATCTTATATGGCAGCATCTAAGTTTTATAAAGATTACGCGTTAAAAACGAATGATCAAAAACAATACTTAGAAAGTTATCCTGATCGCGTGGCAATTGTATCGTTATATTTAGGACGAGGAAACGTCCAGAAGGCGAAGCAATTCGCGAGTATGATCGTAAAACAAAACTATCAACCAGCGACACCAACCTTTTTAAATGCAGGAAGAAGCAGAAGAGGAGAAATGGTGTCTTGTTTCTTGTTAGAGATGGATGACAGCTTAAACTCGATTGGGTTTAATATTAATACTGCGATGCAGTTATCAAAAATCGGTGGCGGCGTAGCGCTCAACTTGAGCAAACTACGAGCACGCGGTGAACAAATTAAAGGTATCGAGAACGCAGCAAGTGGTGTTGTACCAGTTATGAAATTACTTGAAGATTCGTTTTCGTATGCGAATCAGTTGGGGCAACGAAAAGGTGCAGGAGCTGTATATTTAAATATTTTCCATTGGGATATTATTGAGTTTTTGGATTAATTGGTAGTCCCTCTATACAGTAATGTATATGAGAAAACCTTGTGAACCTAGCCATTAGGGTGTCGCATTAGCGGCTAACGGTATCAGTTGAATAAGGAGTAGAGAAAAAGCTCACGAAGAAGCTGACTAAGAGAGCCTACGGTCCATTATAAGTGGATAGCAGGTAATACCGTGCCAAGCTTGTTAGAAGTGCTTATCTAGCAAGAAGGTGTAGAGACTATCGAACGCACGTCAGTAGACGAAAGCAAGTAGAGTAGGCTGGAGATAGGCACCAGTCGAAGTGCAAGGCAGCCAGTTACAGGTTGATGATATAGTCCAACCTTCATAGAAATATGAAGACGCGTTGACCAAAAAAATAAATGCCGACGAGAAGAGCCGTATTCAGTCTCTTTCCATCGGAATTATCGTTCCAAGCAAATTCTTTGAGCTTGCTGAGAAAAACGAACCATTCCATGTTTTCGCACCTTATACAGTGTATAAAGAGTACGGAAAACATTTAGATGATATCGACATTGATGAAATGTATGACGAACTGATGAGTAATCCAAATATCAAGAAGAAACAGCTTGATATTAGCACGCGCGATATGCTCATTAAAATTGCAATGATTCAGCTTGAGTCTGGTTATCCATACTTAATGTTTAAATCAAATGCGAATAAGCAGCATCCGTTAAAGGGTATTGGAACTGTGAAGATGTCGAACTTGTGTTAACTATGTAGCACCTTCTAGTAGAAATACTAGTCGAAAACTCCGTTAAACGGGGAAAGCCTCAAAAATGAGGTAACCTACCGTGCTAAATCTTATCTTAGAGTAAGTTATTGTATTCAGAGGGTATCTTATCGTTTTGTATAGGTACAATTAAAAAATAGACAGCATGAAATGATAAGAGACTTTCTGAAAAAATAAGATAAGTAAAAGCCTAACGACTATCCCATATGGGAGTAGAGCGCAAGCAATTGGCGTTCGAAAAGCGGAGCACCTAATCAGGTTATGCTGTAGGTGATGATATAGTCTGTCCTGTATGGTGACATACAGCAGTTGTGTAAGCAACGGGCTGAGAGTAGCGACCTCAGTTGAACATTCGAGACTGAAATCTTCCAGTTACAAGAAACATCTGAAATTAATGATTATGGTACAGATGATATTATTCGTCGTGATATTAACTGTAACTTAGGGTCATTAAATATCGTGAACGTAATGGAGAATAAAGAAATACGTGAAGCGGTTCATGCGGGAATGGAAGCTTTAACAGCTGTTTCTGATATGACAATTATTCCGAACGCACCGACTGTGAAAAAAGCAAATGAGGAGCTTCATTCTGTCGGTCTTGGAGCAATGAACTTACACGGTTATTTGGCGAAAAATAAAATTGCTTATGAAAGTGCAGAAGCGAAAGAGTTTGCTCGTACATTCTTTATGATGCTAAATTACTACTCCATTGAAAAAAGTATGGAAATTGCAAAAGAGAAAGGTGAAACCTTTAAAGACTTTGAAAAGTCAGATTATGCAAATGGCACATACTTTGAGAAGTATGAAACAACGGATTATAGTCCGGTAACTGAGAAAGTACAGCAATTATTTGAAGGAATTCATGTTCCAACAAAAGAAGATTGGACAAACTTAAAAGAACAAGTACAGAAGCATGGTTTATATAATTCATATAGATTAGCAATTGCTCCGACACAATCGATTAGTTACGTGCAGAATGCGACATCATCAGTAATGCCAATCGTAAGCCAAATTGAATCAAGAACGTACGCAAATGCAACGACATATTATCCAATGCCGTATTTATCAAAAGATACGTTCTGGTACTATAAATCTTCTTATGATATGAATCAGTTTAAGCTCATTGATTTAATTGCAGAAATTCAAGAGCATATTGACCAAGGGATTAGTACAATCCTGTATGTAAATAGTGATATTTCTACTCGTGAATTAGCACGTTACTATATTTATGCTCATAAAAAAGGATTAAAGAGCTTGTACTACACAAGAACACGTAAATTAAGTGTGGAAGAGTGTGTAGCCTGCACAGTATAATGTATTCTTTTAGTAGAAGAGCATACAATTGATATTTATCATATAAAACAGCATGAGCAGGGTTAGAAAAATCCTGCTCATGCTTAGTTATGAAATTTACGTTCTAACGTGCGGTTAGATTTTCATTATGAAATGGAAGTTTTACCGCACGTTAGAACGATGCAACAATATAATAAAGGGGCGATTCAATGCGCGCGGTAAACTGGAACAAGAAAGAAGACGATTTTAGTTTAATGTTTTGGAAGCAAAACATCGCTCAGTTTTGGACAGAAGAGGAGATCGCTGTTTCTTCTGACAAAAATACGTGGGTGCAGTTATCTAAGGAAGAACAAATTGCTTATAAGCGTGTACTTGGAGGATTAACACTTCTAGATACAAAGCAAGGCGGCGAGGGAATGCCGCTAATTCTTGTGCATCTTGAAAACTTACAAGCAAAAAGTGTTCTTGCGTTCATGGGTGCTATGGAAGAAGTGCATGCGAAAAGTTACAGTCATATTTTTACAACACTCGCAAGTGAAGAAGAAATTGATGAAATTTTTGAATGGGTAGATACTCATCCATTACTTGAGAAAAAATCAAGTATCATTACAAATTACTACCGTCGTTTATTACAGCCTCAAGTAACGAAAAAAGAGCTATACATGGCAATGGTAGCAAGTGTATTTTTAGAAAGCTACTTGTTCTATAGTGGATTCTTCTATCCGCTGTATTTAGCAGGGCAAGGAAAATTAACGGCGAGCGGTGAAATCATTAATCTCATTATCCGTAAAACATTTGCGGCTCTATCTAGCAATAGATAGTAGAAAATCCCTCTAATTGCTGGGATACCCTGTAGTTAATTGGTGGTTATTGGTTCTTTAAAAGGAATCAGTAAATGAAGCAAGTTAGCTAGGGCAATCAGCAGCGAAGCCTTTAGATAATCTAAAGGAACGTTCAACGACTAGGTGAAAACCGTAGGGCACAAGCGATAGGTGCTCGAAATGGGGGACATCCTATATGGATGGTGATATAGTCTGTACTTACTGGTAACAGTAAGCTGCTTGTAAAAGCGGTACAAGAGTAGCGACCTTGTATGAACATGTTAGGATGAGAGTATCCACGGCGTATTCGTCGGTATTTTAGCACAGCAAGTTTTTGCAGAGCTTTCTGCCGAAGAACAACAAGAAGTACAAAAAGAAACACAAGAGTTATTGATAGAACTGTATGAAATTGAAACTGCATATACAGACGAAATTTATACATCTATCGGCCTTGTGGAAGAGGTAAATCGTTTTGTTCGTTACAATGCGAATAAAGGATTAATGAATTTAGGGTTAGAACCGCACTTTGAAGAAGAAGAAATTAATCCAATTGTGTTAAATGGCTTACGTACGGATACGAAAAACCATGACTTTTTCTCTGTAAAAGGGAATGGTTATGTAAAAGCAACAAATGTTGAAAAACTATCAGATGATGATTTTGTATTTAACTTTTAATAAGATGAGTGCTCTATATGTATAGGGCGCTCTTTTTTTTATGGAAAATAAGTTTACATAACATTGTTATTTCGTCTGATGTTGCTGATGATATTTTATGAAGAGCAATTATATATAAATCCAACTTGACTTTCCAACACACAAGTTGCCGCCACGCTGAACAAAAAATAACCTGCTACTTTCTTTCTCTCTTTGTTTGAAACTTTGCACGTGGCAGAAAAAGGCCCTGACCGCTTCTACGCATGGCCAGACGCTCTCGACTATCTAAAAAGAAAAGGGGTTTATGTCAGGTTTTTAATTTGTATTTATATATTAGGGGATATAAATGTTAATTTTTAAGATAATGTCAAATATATTCCAAATAAACATTTACATTTTTTGTGTCATAGTGTACTATTTGATTAGTACACTATGACATTAGGAGGAAGAAATGAAAATTGAATTTTCTCCAAACATCCCTATTTACATTCAGGTGATGGAATACATAAAAAAGGAAATTGCAACAGGTCATTTAGCGCCTGGTAGTAAAATTCCCTCTGTACGTGAATTAGCGGGAGAGCTACAAGTGAATCCGAATACAATTCAACGTACATTTCAAGAGCTAGAACGCGAGGGTATCGTTGTGACGCGTAGAGGAATGGGAAGATATGTAGCAACTGAAGGAGAGAAAATTATGGAGCTGCGAAAGGATATGGCAAAAGAGTTGCTTCATGCCTTTATAAATGGAATGAACAACTTAGGGTTTTCAGAAGAGGAAATGTTGTCCATTCTTTATTCTTCATTAGAAGAAAAAAAGGGAGAGAACAGATGCGAGAATTAGTAAAAATAGAAAATCTATGGAAACGTTACGATTTAAAAGCTGTTATTAGAGACGTAAACATAACGATAACAGAAGGAAAAATTATTGGTCTTGTTGGAGATAATGGCAGCGGGAAAACGACGTTGCTGAAAATGATTGTCGGTTTACAGCATCCTTCTCAAGGAGATATTTTCATTGCTGGTAAGAAGGTAAATCGAGAAACGAAAAATATTGTTTCATTCATGTCTGACCGTCCGATATTTGAAGACTGGATGACTGTAAAAGATGCTTTATTTTTTTATCGTGATTTTTATGAAGATTTTGATATTCAAAAAGCGGTGGATACAATTGCGAAATTGAAAATTCCATTAGAAGAAAAAATTAATGCTTTATCAAAAGGAATGGTAGAAAAACTACAGCTTATTTTAACCTTTTCAAGGAATGCAAAACTATATGTACTAGATGAGCCGCTGGGCGGAATTGATCTCGTCTCACGGGAGCATGTACTAGAGTTAATTCTTCAATTTTATCGCGAGGATTGTACAATTTTAATTTCTACTCATTTAATTAGTGAAATTGAAAACTTGTTTGATGAAGTGATTTTCTTAAAAGATGGGGAGATTGTTTTATATGAAAATGTAGAAGATCTTCGTTTTCAAAGAGGAAAAGCAATACACGAGTTGTTCAAGGAGGTTTTTGGACAATGAATCCACTTCTTCATTATTTATATAACTGTAATAAAAAGAAAATATGGGCTATTTACGTAGGATTTATTACGATTTCACTTATTCTTTTATTTAATTTTATGGGTTCTGCTAAGCATATGACCCCAACAAAACAAGATATAATATTAGTTTTGTTTATATTATTATTTAGCATAACAGTATTTTCTATTAGTTTAATAGTAATCTTATCTTTTCGAAGAATGTTAAAAAATTCTATGATTCGTTATACAGCTATTCCTACTAAAAAATATATATGTGCCAACCTATTGTTTTTTACGATAATGTTTATTTTGCTGTCTGTAATAGCTTTAGGATTTGTTCATTTTTTTTCTTTAGATATTTACGGGAAAAATACAAATGGAGAGTTTCAACGAGCGATACAATACTTTTATAAATTTGGGTTGCTGCATCATTTCTTTTCTATCTTTTTATTGATTATAGATTTAACGAATTTTTTGGCTTCTGTATATTTCATAATTGTAATTATAAAACTCTTTAAAGTGAACTCCGTATTAAATAAGGTATTATTTTTCTTTTTTTTCGTAATTCTTGGGTGGGCTCAATTCTCTATAACTGAATTTTTACAAAAAATAGATAAGCATGCATTTTACACAAAAAGTATTAGATTGATGGATAAAAATGGTTTTTTCGAAACGTCATTTTATTTTAATGAAGGGTCAAGTATTTCGTATGTATGCTTTACTTTGTTATCGACCGTTCTCTTCATATTTATAACATCCTACATTATCGACAAAAAATTAGAAGTTTAAAGGAGGAATAGGCATTGGGAAATGTAGTAGTGAAATTAGAAAATGTTCATAAAAAAATAGGCAGTGCTGAAATTATTCGTGGTCTTTCGTTTGAAGTACAGGAAGGGGAAGTGTACGGTTTCCTTGGACCAAACGGGAGCGGGAAGACGACGACAATTCGGATGATGACAGGGCTGATTTCAGTAACAGAAGGCGATATTACAATTTGTAGTCACAGTATACGTACTAAGCGTGAGAAAGCATTAGAGTATATTGGAGCGATTGTAGAGAACCCTGAACTATATGAATATATGACAGGAATGCAAAATTTAAAGCACTTTGCGAATATGGCAGTAACATCGATCTCTATAGAAAGAATTGCTGAAATTGTAAAGCTTGTTGAATTAGAATATGCGATTCATAAAAAGGTAAAAACATATTCTCTTGGTATGAAACAACGATTAGGGATTGCACAAGCGCTATTACATAATCCCAAAATCTTAATTTTAGATGAGCCGACAAATGGTTTAGATCCAGCAGGAATTCGTCAAATTCGCGATTACTTACAGCGTTTAGCAAAAGAAGAAAACATTGCAGTCATTGTATCAAGCCACTTATTAAGTGAGATAGAGCTAATGTGTGATCGTGTCGTTATTATTCAGAATGGACAATTTGTGCAAGAGTACAGTTTACATGAGCAGGTAAAAGGAGACGGGAAAATTACGGTAGCGTTTGAAGTGGATCAAGTAGAGAAAGCGAATGAACTGCTAAAAGGAACCGTACAAGAAAAGAAAATTATTGTGTCTGTTATAAAAGAGGAAATTCCGCAGCTTGTGAAAAATTTAGTGTATGCTGATGTTCTTGTGTACAGTGTAACAGTTCAAAATAAATCATTAGAAGATGAATTCTTAGCAGTTACAGGGGGAGTGAAAGCATAATGATGAAATTAATCCAAAATGAATTTTTAAAGTTACATGCGAAAAAGAGTATGTATATTTTGTTAGTCGTGCTAGCAGTATTAGAAATAGCAGAAGCAGTTATTCTCAAAAAATGGGCCCCACCTGAATTGAAAATCGAAGGATTTATGATGTTCGCGGAGCAAAATATCGGTATGATTGCTACATTTGCAACAATCTTTGGAATTACGCTAGCTTCCCGCACAATTACAGAGGAATTTCAAAAAGGAACAATTAAACAATTATTAATTCGACCAAGAAAACGAGTTATGATATTATTTTCAAAGTATATTACAGTTCTCTTAGCTATATTATTGGTATGTATTGTTTCTTTACTTACAGCCATGTTAATTGGTCTTATTGCATTTGGCGGGGACACCGGAATGATAACTTTTGCAATTTTATTAAAACGTTTTGCGTATAACATTTTACCGATATTGTTTTATCCAACAGTTGCATTTTTACTAGCTAATATTTTTAGAAAATCAGTTTTACCATTAGTTATTACGCTATTTTTCTTTTTCCTAGAGTCAATGTTAAAAATGCTAATATTTCAATTTGGCCAAGGTATAGCAAAATATGTTGTAATGTTCCACTTGAATTTAAATATGTATGATAGTAATGAGTTGCTGAGTCAGGGGGCCAAACCAATATTTTCAGAGTTTAGCTTTACAACTTCCTTGTTATTTGTGTTAGCTCATTTTGCTGTTTTACTTGTTGCTTCTAGTGCATTGTTCCAAAAACGAGATGTTTTATAAAAAATAAATCCTCGCTTAAGCGGGGATTTATTTTGGGGAGTTGTAGGGTTATACAGAGCTAAGTTGATAAATAAAGGAAGAAATTACAGCATATTGATACTATAATATAAATATATCATGTTGGAGGTGTTTTCTATTAATCTTGCATTTTCACGAATTCGGCTTCGAAGTTTTTTTGGATGGATGATTTTAGGCACATTCATTGCATATGTTCCATTAGGGATGATAGGTGGTGAAAGTACTTCAGTCGAATTTTTATCAGACACTTTAGTTTTCTTTATTTTTCCATTACTTTGGTTGTTTTATAAGATGAAAAAACATAATGCAGTATTTACAAGCTTTTTTGATAAACCATCATCTATTCCATGGCAACTCATTTTAATGGCTACGGCTATGGGAATGATTTTTTCATTCGGTATATCTTTTATTCAATTTTACATATTAGCTCAGCTGATTCCTAACTTTCTTGTTGATTTGTTAAGTGGTGGAAATGCTATTGATATGAGTACTACTTTTACAAAGATTTTAAGTGTCATTTCAGCTTGTATATTTGCTCCAATTATGGAAGAAGTAATCTTTCGGGGCTTTTTCTTAAATCGAATGGCGTACAAGTGGGGTGTGAAACGTGCTATTATCGTTTCTTCACTTATTTTTGGATTCGGTCATGTTGATGTGATTGGTGCATTTTTATTTGGTGTTGTTATGTGCCTTTTATACATTAAGACGAAAAGCTTATGGACAAATATTATCGTGCACGCTTTAAATAATATTGTCGTTAGCATTATTCAATTTACCGATGGCAGCGCACAAGAACCAGTAAAAATTGCTGATTTGCAAGCGCAGAGCAATTTATGGGTTGGTCTTGCTATTATCATTATTAGTTTATTATGGCTTGTTCCCTTTATTCGTCGTAATTGGCGCACCGTAAAAGAAGTTGGACTGCCATCATTACGAATCATTCAAGAAGAAAAACAAGCTGATTTGATTGCACAGCAAGCTATATATAGTCAAGTGGTATTCACAGAGCGCTACATGGCTGTTGAATTACCGGATGAAGCAGTTAATCATTTAGGTTTAGAAGAACGTGATTATGTAAAAGTGGAATTAGTTAATGATACAGTTGTGATTAAAAAAGCAGATGAAAGAGAAAAGCTCTCCTAAAGAAAAATGGAGAGCCTTTTTTCTTTAAGAAATAAGAATTTCAACATGAAAGTTATTACCGTTTTTTATATATTTAATGTCTGTTACAGTGCGTATTTTCTTTAAAATTTCTACTTTCTCGCCAATTCGCGGAATAGTTGGAACATTATCCCAAATACCAAGCAAATCGTCCGTGGTTTTTGTTTTTTCATAAAACCAAATTTTCACTGTGGTACTCCTTTCTTATTTTTGTATTTTAATACATAATAAAACATTTTTATGCCTTTTGTAAGAGGTTTTTACGTGTTTTTTGAATAAAATTAACAAAAAAATGTATTCAGGAAAGACATGTTCAATATCAGTTGGTAATGCCGTTTCTGATGAGACAATGTGAGAAACCGTTGCCCAATGTTTCAATTACAGACAGAAATATCATTGTTGATGTTATAGTAAAAAATAATTTTATAGAAAAAAATGAGAATATTTTGTATAATTACATTACAATAATTTTGAAAGCAGGGTGGCGGCTTATGGCACATATTCCAATAAAAAAACTAGAAATATTATTAGCATTAGCTGATGAAGATAAAAACAAGCAAAAAGAATTTTATGAAACGTTATTAACAACATACGTTTATGTTGCAGGAACAGTTGATATAAAAGAAGGAGATCCACAAGGAACAGTGCATTTACGCTATTTTCAGGGGGAAGGAAGATGGATTTTACCATTTTTTACACAGCTTGAATTTTTACAAGCCGTACTGCCTGAAGATGTACCTGTCATTACGATTCGTGGAAAAGAGTTATTTGATAGCATTGATGCGGAAGCAACAGCAGTCTTAAATATTGGCACAGATCTTGATAAAACATTTACACCTCCAGAAATTGCTGATATTTCTTCAGGAAGAATTTTTAATTACTATCAATAAGGTGCCGTTACCATTTTCCCTATGGGTCATATAGTATAGTAGCTTGACCAAGAAGGGGATGGTAGAGATGGGAAAGAATAATAACTCAAATAAAAATAACAGTAAGAATAACAATAAAAATAATAAAAACAATAGTAATAACAAGAAGAATAAGAAAAAATAAATGTATAGACAAAAGAGAAGCATATCGCTTCTCTTTTGTCTATAACTCTAACAGATGAAGTGAAACTTCTATCAGTATTTGTTCATTCCACAATGAAGGTCATTTGAAAGAATTGGGTGGTTCATGCGAGATAATAAATCCCTGATATGCAGAATACACCAGGACCTTCACCTGTGTTCTCCCTTTGTTTTAAACTTTGCGAAAAGGCAGTGACCGTTTCTATGAGCGCTGAGGCATAACTATTGTAAAAGTTAGCTTGTTTGAACTAATTGTAAATATAAGAAGAAATCGTGCTCTATATTATAAGCGAATCAGTGGATACCGGAATAAATGGAAAGTGTTTTTTGTCTTCCATTTATTGTAGCAGGGACACCTAGAGGAAATCCTATATTTGGTTGTATATGACCAATTGGTAAGTCATACAAAAGTGGAATATTATAAGAGACAATGTAATCATATAGAATTTCAGAAATAGATAAAGATGATTTTGAAGATGTACAGTTGTGACAACTTGTAAAGATAACGCCGGCACATTGTTCAAACTTCTTTCCTAAGCGTAGTTGATTTAACATACGATCAACGCGATAAGGCTCTTCTCCAATTTCCTCCAATAATAATAACTTATCTTTTGTATCAATTTCGTACGGTGTACCTAGTGTACTTGTAATTACAGCTAAGTTTCCTCCGACAAGAGGAGCGGTGATGCAACAATTGACGGAATGAAAAAATGCTGCTGCTTTGAGAATAATAGAGTATGGATGAAAAAGTTGTTTGAATGAGGAAAAAGAGAGAGTATCAAGTCCCTTGCCAACTTCCTCCATCATAGGACCATGAAAAGTAACGAGCCTTGCAAATTGCCCAAAAGCGATGTGTAAAGCTGTAATATCGCTATAGCCCCAGAAAATTTTCGGATTATCTCGAATGAGTTCGTAGTTAATAGAAGGTAGAAGGCGACCAGTCCCATATCCCCCCCTCGCACAAAAAATACCCTTTACATATGGATTTGTAAAAGCCTCGTGTAGGTCATGAAGACGAACGGTATCATCTCCAGCTAAATAGCCTCGTTTTTCTTGTACACTCCTTCCGATGATAACGAATAAGCCCATCTCTTCGAACTTTTGTTTTGCTTGAAGAATGTGCTCTATAGATGGCGGACCTGCTGGAGCGATGATCATAACGGTATCTCCGTATTGTAACGGTTCAGGGTACTGCATCAAATTCCCTCCTTTCTTACACTATATTCATTTCATGTGTCTTCAATAATTGAGGAAAGAAGGAAATAGTTTTGGTGGGCAAGAATTTATAAGAGAAAGGAGAGAAAAAAATGTTTTATAGTCGAGTATGTGAAAAGCTACAAATTACATATCCTATTATTCAAGCCGGGATGGCAGGAACAGTTGTAACACCAGAGTTAGTAGCTGCAGTGTCTAATAGCGGGGGATTAGGTACATTAGGTGCAGGATATATGAGCTCTGACCAAATTCGCTTCGCAGTACGTGCGATTCGACAGTTAACAGATAAACCGTTTGCGGTGAACTTGTTTATTACAAAAGAAATGCAAATGAATGAAAAACAAGTAGAAGAAGCACAACATTTACTACAACCTATTCGGGAACAATTGCAATTAGAAACAGTAAAGCAAACGGTACAGTTACCGGAGAGCTATAAAGAACAGCTGAAAGTTCTTATAGAGGAGAATGTACCTGTTTTTAGTTTTACTTTTGATACACCAAAACAGGAAGAAATAGAGTTGTTAAAAAGACAGGGGATAAAAATAATTGGTACGGCAACAAATGTGGCAGAAGGGAAAGTATTGGCACATTTAGGCGTAGATATTATTGTAGGACAAGGTAGTGAGGCAGGAGGGCATCGTGGAACGTTTCTAGGAAAAGAACAAGATTCTATGATTGGAACAACTGCACTGATTCCTCAGCTTGTTGACGCTATTCCTCACATTCCAATTGTTGCAGCAGGTGGAATTATGGATGGCCGTGGAGTAGTGGCAGCCTATGCACTCGGTGCAGAAGGAGTACAAATGGGCACAGCATTTTTAACTTGCTATGAAAGTGCAGCTCATAAGGCACATAAAGAAGCAATCATAAAGAGTACAGACCAAAGTACGACAATGACACGTGCATTTTCAGGTAAGTATGCAAGAGGAATTCAAAATGCTTTTATCGAACAATTGAAAAATAAAGAAGAGAAATTTCCTGCGTACCCAATTCAAAATGCATTAACAACAGAAATTCGCCAAGCAGCAGTAAAACAAAATAATGGTGAGTATATGTCACTTTGGGCAGGGCAAGCTTCACCTTTAGCACAAATAGAAGAGGCACAGCAAATTATAATACGAGTGATTAAAGAGACAAAGGAAACATTAACAAAATTACAAAGTACGATCTATAAGTAAAAAAGAACGCTTGAAAAATTCAAGCGTTCTTTTTAGTTATTTTTATAAAACTGTTGAAGTTCCTCGTCGACATATACCCAGCCTTTCCAACCTAAATGCATCGTATCTTTTAAGAAATACTTATCATATTCATGGCTTGAAAAGTCTGCAACTGGGAATCCAGCTTTGGCAATTTGTTCATTTATTTTTTTATAGTATACATCACGGCGTTCTTTCGGGAATCCAGCATAATCGTACCATGGACCATTAACGGGAACAGAAATAAATAATGGTTTTGCATGCGTTTGTTTTAAAATGTCTAAGACTAATTGGAAATCGTCATATTCTGGTGATTCATTGAATGATTCATTTGCTCGATAACCTTTTAGACGTTCTAATTTTTTCTTAATCCCTTTGTTATAGTATGGATCTTCAATGCCAAATGGATTTGTTTTAGATTCTATTTCACCAGTTTTTTCTGCTCGCTTACGAATTTCTTCCCAAGCAAGCGATTTTAATTCAGGATCTAAATGTGTTTTTTGCGGTTTAATATCAAATATTGATGCAACCATGTCTTTGCGGTCTAAAATATTACGATATACGTATGCAAATGGTTTTGCAGCCGCCGCTTTCATATTATGGTTTGTATCGTCATACACAATTCCTTCTAAAGAAGTTTTTAAGAGTGTATCTTTTCGAACAATCTCATATTCTAATAAGCGCTCAGCAATTTGTTTTTTCATCTCAGGCTTTAAGTCATTGTTAAAGATAAGATGGTACGCTTGTTGCGACGAAAAGTTTGGTGCAAAATGCACTTCATCTAAACCTTGTTTTACAAACCATTGTGGTGAAAGGACAAAGACAATTTTGCGATTTTCTAACTGATCCATTGAGGAAGCTAGACTTAATACATGAGTAAGACTTTGTGTTCCACCGCGACCGATAAGAAACGGTGTAAATTCTTGATCTTTTACTTTAAAGTAGTTCGATGGATGGTACACATCCAATCGAGAAAATTCCGATGAACCATACATCGGAAGGTATTTTGGATTGTCTAGCATCTTTTGTTGCAGTGCAATGCCTTGAAACATTTCTTTCTTTAAAGATGTTGCGGCATCGTCGACCTTTTGCTCCCCGATAAGTGGTAAAAGGAAGCGTGGTGGAATAAATAACACCACGCAAAAAAGAGCAAATGCTAGAAGCATCGGGCCAAACGTTGGTTTTTTCATCGCATATCTTCCAGTTTCTTAATAATCATGTTTGGTGTTGCCCACTCGTCGCGATCAAAGTCAGAAATAGACACTTCAATGCCTAAACGTTCTTGGAATTCTACTAATAACGATACTGTACCGAAAGAATCAAGAACTCCTTCTTCAAATAATTGTACATCTGTATTTTCCTTAACGATGTCATTTTCACATACTTCCTCTAAAATATCTAATACTTGATCTTTAAATTCAGCCATTTTATATTCTCCTTTATATCCAAAAGTTTATTATGAGTAACTGTTTAACGGTTTAACACGAAAAGCAGTTATTAACCAAAAAATCTGTTTAAATTGTTTAAATGTCCTGAGAAAATTAAGAAACCAAAACAAACAAAGTGGAACGTAATTACAATAGCAAGGACGTGTGTCAGCTTGTTGTTTGGCCAAAACTTATGTTTTTTATTTTGACGTTCAAAAATATCAAACAAGATAAACAAAGCAGCATGATATAGGCCATACACAATATATTGATAAATATGCTGGCCAGTAATATGCCAAATTCCCATAATGAAAAAGTTTAAAAATGCGCCGATATAGGAAATCGTATATCGGTTTTTTATAATCTTTTTCTTTGTCGCAAAAAAGACGAATCGCATATAAATGAAGTCGCGGAACCAGAACGACAAGCTCATGTGCCAGCGATTCCAGAAATCTTTAATGTTGCGACTTAAAAATGGTTTGTTAAAGTTTTCTGGTGTTTTAATGCCCATCAAGTAACTTACACCGATAACAAATGCGCTATAGCCTGCAAAGTCGAAGAACAAATAGAAACTATACGCGTACATATAAGTTAAAACGGATGCAAATGTATCTTGTTTTATGAACGGTATATCTAACAAATATTTGCTAATTAAATAAGCGATAATAAATTTATAGAGAAAACCTTGGAAAATCCGGTTTAAGCCTGTATGTAACATCATTTTGTATTCATCAGCGCTCGGTGGTTTCTCTATATCTTTTTGGAACCGTCGATAACGATCAATCGGTCCTGATGAAATCGCTGGGAAGAACAACACGAACTCCCAAAACTTAAAGAATGATACTTCTTTAATCAGACCGTCACGAATTTCAAAAACCATTTGTGTAGCTCTAAACGTTACAAATGATATTCCAAGAAAAAAAACGAGTTTTAAATCTGGAATGAACGGTGCGATCTTTGCAAGAATCAACGGTAAAATTGATAACGTAATGGCTATATAAAACGTGCTTGTTTTATTATCACGCTTTCTTAATGTTAAGTATCCTCGAATCAGGATATATTGCCAAATGACAAATGCTGCTAGTGCAATCGCTTGTTTAGGTTTATCGGAAAAGATAATCGCTAGTATAATAAGCGTTGCAACAGCATTGTATTTGCGGAGCATTTTACCTTTTAATCCGGCAACAATTGTTGGGAGAAGTAAAATAGCTACAATAGCGAAAAAATAAAATGATCCATATGGGGTCATGCTGTAACCTCACTCAATAATTTTTTACGATCTACTTTTCCATTTGGTGTCATTGGAATAGAAGATTGATACATGAATTTTCGTGGAATCATGTAATTCGGTAATCGTTCATTGAGTTCTTTTTTAATCGCAGATGTTAATTTGAATTCTTTTTCAAAAGAATGTTCACCTGGAACAACAACTGCTAATAAGTAGTCGTATTTTTCACCTTTTTTAATTGGAAGTACAACAGCAGATTCCACATATGAACAAGAACGAAGGTGATGTTCAATTTCTTCTAATTCCATACGATAACCATGTAGCTTAATTTGGAAATCGAGACGACCGTTATAGAAAAGAAGACCATTTTCTAAATAACCAGCGTCACCTGTTTTATAAGCACGTTCGCCGTCAATAACAGTGAACGCTTTTTCTGTTAATTCAGGGCTTCCTAAGTATCCAACACTTACACTTGGACCAACAATGATGATTTCACCCTTCTCACCATCAGCTGCAACTGTGCCATCTTCTTTCATAATGATGATACGGCAATCTGATTTGCAGTAACCGACTGGAAGAGATTGATATTTCTCCACTACTTCATTTGTTACATGAATACCAGTCACCGCAACAGTTGCTTCTGTTGGTCCATATGTATTCATAATCGTAGCTTTTGGGAAACGCTCTAGCAGTTTTTTTGCAACATCATTAGATAATACTTCACCACAGAATAAGAATGTCTTCATATTTGGAAGCATACCTTCTGAGAAAGATGGCTCCATTAAACACATTTCTGCAAAGGATGGTGTAGATGTCCAAACTTGTACATCTGATTGTTCTAAAGAAGCAAATAAATCCTTTGGACGTGCAATCATATCTTTATCAATTGCCCATAGTGTACCACCAGTTACTAATGATGGATAAATGTCCATAACAGATAAGTCAAACGAGAAAGGCGCCTGGTTTAAGAAGACTTGTCCTGTTTGTAAATTGAAGTCTTCAACCGCCCATTTTGTAAAGCTTACAAGACAGTTATACGTAATTTGTACACCTTTTGGATTTCCCGTACTACCCGATGTGTAAATGATGTAGAAGTTGTCTTCATCATTTACTGCATGTTCAGGATTTGGGATATTTCCTTTATGAGTATGAAGAATATCTTCTAATTTGTTTCCATCAATAATGTGAACTGGTAAATCAGCTATTGTAACATCAGTTGGAGATAACAGCAGCTTTGCACCAGAACTTTCCGCAATGCGCAATACACGATCAGCAGGAATTGATACGTCTACTGGAATATATGCGTGACCAGCTTTGACACACCCTAGGAAACAGATGATCATTTCTGGTTGCATATGTCCGTATACCATAATTGGTGATTGATCATCTTCATATTGAGAAGAAATCCAATGTGCTAATGCATCAGAGTCTTCTTTTAATTGTTTGTACGTAATTTTCGCATCTCGCCAAACGAAGGCGTTTTGGTCAGGCGTTTCAAGCGCCCACTTTTCAATCTGTTCTAATAACTTCATAACGCTCCCACCCTAAAATTCATTGTAAATAAATGTACTTGTATTTGTATCTTGGAATCCATACAACCATAGTAAAGCAAATAAAATCGCAAGGTAGTAACAAGTTTTTGCAATCCATTGCGTGAGTGGTTGAGACCATATTTCTTTTAATGTTTTCATGTCTGTCCCTCTCTATAGAAATAGTATCCGTATGTAAGTATCATAACCTACATCGCTTTGAAAAACACAAAAATTCCACATTTTAGGTAAATGCAAGACGGAAAGGCTCTTTTCTGATAGTAGCACTAAATGTTAAAAAAGAAAATCCCTAACTTAACAATTATATTACATTCCAGATTAAATTGTAATTCCTTTGCAATGGAAAGAGACAAGAATATGTTACTTCTAACTAAGATAGTACATAAACTGTTATTAAACAAGTGAATACGGTTATTAATGATGGAATAAGATTGTTAGAAATAGAATAGGGAGTTGAAGCGGATGAAAACATCTCAAGTAGATTGGTTATGTTATCTTTCTGAAGAAAATATTCGAAAGTGGCGACGCTATTTGCATCAGCACCCTGAGTTGTCATTTCAGGAAAAGCATACATCGCAGTTTATATATGATACATTACATTCTTTTTCGTATTTTGACTTAACGAGGCCAACAGCATGTAGTGTAATGGCAAAGCGAAAAGGAAAAGGTCCTGGTAAGACTATTGCAATCCGAGCAGATATAGATGCACTTCCAATTCAAGAACAGACAATGAAGCCGTATGCATCAATTGTACCAGGAGTTATGCATGCTTGTGGTCATGATGCACATACCGCAATTTTACTAGGTGTAGCAGAAGCTTTAGCAAAATATGATGGTGACTGGGGGGGAGAAATTCGTCTTTTGTTTCAACACGCTGAAGAACAATACCCTGGTGGAGGACAAGAGATGGTCAGGGCAGGCGTTATGGACGGCGTAGATTATGTTATTGGTTTGCATGTAATGTCAGGACTAGATAGTGGGCAAATAGGAATTTCCTATGGACCGATGATGGCAGCACCTGATGTATTTACAATTGAAATTAAAGGAAGAGGAGGACATGCTGCTCATCCAAAGCAAACAGTGGATCCTATTGTAATTGGCGCACAAATTATTACAAATTTACAGCATCTTGTCTCAAGACGGACTGATGCATTTGAACAACGGGTGGTATCGGTTACGCAATTTCACGCTGGAACAGCCGATAATATTATTCCTGAGACAGCAACGATTGTAGGAACGGTGCGTTGCTTTGAGAATAGCTTAAGGCAAGAGTCTGAAGGGGTTATTGAACAAATTGTAAAAGGAATTACAGCGGCACATGATGCAACGTACGCATATACGTATCGGTATGGATATAATCCGGTCATAAATGATTTGTATGTGACAAAAATAGTAGAAGATAGTGCGATTAAATTGTTTGGAAAAGAAAGTATTACCTCACTTTCACCTTCTATGGGGGGAGAGGATTTTTCTGCATATTTACAAAAGTCTCCAGGTTGTTTTGTAAAGCTAGGAACAGGGAATGGAAATAAAGAAACATGTTATCCGCATCATCATCCTAAGTTTGATGTAGATGAAACAGCATTAATTCGCGGTGCACAATTATTCTTGCAAACTGCAATGAAACTATTGAAAGATTAAAGTAAATGGAAGTTTCACTTTATCCCGTATTAATGAGCAGTAATATTCCCAACTACTGAGGAAAGTTTCACTTTATATTCTAGGATAAAAAAAGAGCAACTGCGATATTCGCAGTTGCTTCTATTTCTTTCCGTTAGAGAGGGTTAAGAAAGAACTATGCTCATTTATAATATATGCATGTCTCCCGGACAAGCTTGTATCTTTTCATTAATTTTTAAAAAAAATATTGACTTTGATAATTATTATCAATTAATCTAGTGGTGTTGTAAATGATAATAATTATCAATATCATTTTTGTGTAAGAGCACTAAACATATATAAGATACATAATAAAGGGAGAGAGTTTAATGAGTAAGTTAGTAATGATTTTTGCAAGTATGAGTGGAAATACAGAGGAAATGGCAGATTATATTGCCGGGGCAATTCGCGAGGAGGAAAAAGAAATTGAAGTAATCGATATAATGTCATCACTAGATGCGTCTATTTTAGAAGAGTATGATGGAATTGTACTAGGTGCATACACGTGGGGAGATGGTGATTTACCGGATGATTTCTTAGATTTCTATGATGAAATGGATAAAGTGGATTTAACAGGGAAAATAGCAGCAGTGTTTGGTTCTTGTGATTCTGCATATCCGAAATACGGGGCAGCTGTTGATATTTTAATTGAAAAATTACAAGAACGCGGAGCTAAAGTTGTACTTGAAGGATTAAAAGTGGAATTAACGCCAGAAGATGAAGATGTTGAAGCATGCCTTCGTTTTGGGAAAGAGTTTGTACATCATCTTTCTTAATGGTGAGAGCGCAATGAAGAGCATGTGTAGGAGAATATCAAATATGAAATAAAAAGGTGCAACAAAGCACCTTTTTATTTGTTGAAAATATGTAACAATCGTTGTTTATTTGTTTCAATTATTTTTTCATTATTTGTTTCGAAACCATATACAAGGTCATGGAGTATAGGACTATATTGATAAAAGGAGATAATTCGCTCAAAAAATGTTGCATCCTTATTATTCGTTAAAGCAGTATATTTGTTGTACACTTCTAATGTAAAGTCATGCCCATAGTCAGCGTATAATCCAGCAAAATCAAACGCGGGATCGCCAATTTGTGCATCTCCTATATCAATGATGCCGGCAATTTGCTTTTTGTCAGGATGAAATAGAATATGGTTATGTGTTAAGTCGGCATGAATAACGGTTTGTAAGGAAGAGTTTATATATAGTTGCTCTACAAATATTTGAAATATTGTATGCAATCGATTAGTTTCTTCTATTGTAAATGTGGTAAACAGATAATCTCTTAGTTTTATATGTAATTCCTTCCAATATTTAATAGTTTTCTCAACTTGAAAGCCCCATTCTTTTGCAAGTGTAGTAGGAACTGTATGTAAAGCAGCAAGAAATGATGCAAGTTGCGCGGCAATGTGCGCTTTTTCATTGATTGAGAGATTATGTAAATAAGATGGTTTGAATGGTTTGCCATGAATCATTTTATAGTAACTGCAAACAGGAATTGAATCTTCTTCGTTTTCGTATAGAATATGATAGTTCGGTACTTCTATCTGCCCAGCTTGCAGTATAGGAAGTAGTACTTCGTATAATTGTTTTTCACGAGGGATTTTTTTCGCATATTCAATTTTTCTAGGAAATCGAAATAACCAATCATCGTTTACGATAATAGCGACATTATCCCAGCCGCTTTCATCTTGATGAAAGGAGTGAATAGGTAAATCGGGGAGTGTTTTTTGAATGTAGTGCGTATAGTTTATCATTTTTTTGCCTCTTTCGTTAAATAATCATACAAAAGAAAATCCCTAAATTAGGGACTTCTTTTGCTATTCTATATAAATGCATTTTGGTTTTTCGACATGCAAGTTTCTGCTATGTAGAACACAACATGACTTGAACTCGCTTTCTCCTTTTGTTTTAAACCTTGCATGTGGTAGAAAAAGGCCCTGACCGTTTCTATGCATGGCCAGATGCTCACGTCATCCCTAAAAAGAAAGTGGTTTTTATGTCGACTTTCAATTCGATTTATATACATTTTATGATGGGAGTTTCGCTTTATAAATTCTCGTTTTGTTGACCAATCTCCTTTTTACTCAAATCAAGATTTGCATTTTCAATAGCCCTATGTTTGTTCAAAGAATCTCCGGCGTAGCCCTTTTGTGTTTTTAAAACTCTTTTGCTTGAATTTGCTGAGTTGTTATTCATATATATTCCTCCTGTCCTTTATCTAAAATATACGAAGGTAATAAGTAATAGTAGTACAGCTGCAAACACGACAATTCCTACTAAAAACGCCATGTTCGAATAACGAGAGGGGGGATGTACATCTTGACGATAACTAGGTGAAATTTCCGGTGCAAACTCTTCTTGATGAGATTGTTGTTCTTCTGTTTCGTCCATTGTTGCAACTCCTTTCACTGTATTGATAGGTTACGCGCTATAAGAAAGAAATATACACTTAGTATGCTAAGCATTGAATGAGAACTTATACATATAAAGTGAAACTTTAATCAGTGGGGGTATTACTGCCCACGAATAGCGGAATAAATTAAAAAATAAGGAAAATCATGATGAAGAAGGGGAAAGTCTGAAAAGAGAAGGGAATCTATGTTTAAATATCCCTTTATAACGAATTAATGATGTTCTTGCAAAAGAAGAAAAAGTTCTTTATTAAGAACTTTTTCTTCAAAAAAAGAATTATGTTGTGTTTTATTTGTTTGTGACGATTACATTTGTATTGACAGGAACGCGGTCAAATAACCAGTGTACATCATCATTATACATGCGAATACAACCAAGTGTTGTCCATTTTCCAATAGCATTTGCGTTATTGGTTCCATGGATGGCATATGTTGTTCCTTTTGTTCCATTTACATCTAGACCGAGCCAACGATCGCCTAATGGATTACGTGGATCACCGCCAGGAATGTGTCTTTTATAGTATGGTCGATTCTTAATTTTGTTGACAATCGTGTACTTTCCTAAAGGTGTTTTTGTACTGCTTTTGCCGGTAGCAACTGTAAACTCTTTAATAAGTTTACCCTTTTCATAATATGCCATCTTATTTGTCGCGACATTGACGACTAGCAAATGATCTTGCTGATTTGTCTCTGCGTTGACCGCTTTGATAGGAAGCATAGAAGAAAAGAATAATAGTAGTGCGATCATAATTTTCCTCATATTCAATTAATCTCCTTTGTATATATATCCAAATCTATTATAGCTTTCTTTTATAAGGAATCCTATCCTTTTTTTTAAATATTACAGATTATCATAAATGTACTCAAAAAATGAATGAATTCAAAAAGTAGAGAGACGAAAAAGAAGGAGGTGTTCTTTTGGTATTTTTCAGATGTTAAAAAGCCGCTATTTAGCGGCTTTTTACTGCAATATATTTTTTCTGTACTTGCAATAGACGAGCGAGTAAAAAGATTGCCCCGAAAGCCAATCCTAAAATGAGTCCAATCCAATATCCTTTTGCAGCCAAAGGTGTATAGGTTGCAAGGATATAACCGAGCGGCAGACCTATGACCCAATAGGCAACGAGCGTCATAATAAGAGCTACATTTACATCTTTATAACCGCGAAGTGCACCTTGTACTGGTGTGGCAATGGCATCAGAAAATTGGAATAAAATCGCAAGCACTAGAAATTGTTTCGTTAAGTCGTGTACAACAGGGTTATTTGTATAAATAGAAGCGATATTTTCATCAAATACAAATAGTAAGAGCGAATAAACAAATGCAAAAGCTAGTGCCAATCCAATACCTATAAAGCCATAGTGCTTGGCATCTTTATACCTGGATGCACCGACTTCAAATCCAACAGAAATGGTCATTGCCATAGATAGGCTGAGTGGTGTCATATATAAAAGAGACGCAAAATTTATTGCAGACTGGTGAGCAGCAATGGTTGTTGTATTAAAATTACTCATTAATAACGTAACAGCAGCAAAAATACTTGTTTCAAAAAAGATAGCAAATCCAATAGGTATCCCGAGTTTTAATAATTCCTTCCAGCTAGATATAGAGAGGCGATAGAAACATTGAAAGACACCATAGGAAGAGAACGGTTCTTTCGTACGAACAATGATAATCGTGATCAGTAAAATACACCAATATGTGGTTGTTGAGGCGATCGCAGCTCCAACACCTCCGAGTTTAGGAAAACCGAAATGACCAAAAATGAGCACATAGTTCAAAATGATATTAATCGGTAAAGATAGTAAAGTGATAATCATTGTTGTCCGTGTTTTTCCTAAGGCGTCAATAAAACCGCGAAGTACGGTATAGACGAACAGTGGAATGATACCAAATGCGATAATGTTTAAAAATTGACTAGCAATCTGTGCTACTTGTGGTTCTAAATGCATGGCATGTAAAATAGGTGAAACTGCAAAAAAACCAATTAGTATAACGATAAAGCTGACAAAAATCGCTAAATATACAGCTTGTGTCACAACGTGAGACACTTTTTCTTTTTGTTTGGAACCGACAAGATGAGCGACAATCGGAGTGGTCGCTATTAAAATACCTGTTAATCCTGTACTAATTGGAATCCAGATACTTGTTCCAATTGCAACGCCAGCTAAATCAGTAGCACTCGCATGGCCTGACATCGTAGTATCAAAAAAACTCATGGAAAATAATGATATTTGTGTAACGAATATGGGGAAAAATAATAAGACAAATTGTTTTATTTTTTGTGAAATTGATGTAGTTTCTTTCATATATACTCCTTTCTGAAATACAAACAAACCGCTTTAATCATACTATTGAATAAGAATTTAGAAAAGTAATGTGTATCCATGTATTGAGAGTGAATTTGAAAAAAACGATGCGTGTTTTGTAAAGATGAGGTATTATGATAAAGTGTGAATGAAGCATTATAAGGTATTAAGGAGGCACGAATGTGGCTGATTGGTTAATTGGATTAATCATGGGTGCTGTTGAAGGATTGACGGAGTTTTTACCTGTATCATCAACAGGACATATGATTCTAACAGGGCATTTAATTGGATTTGAAGGAGATAAAGCAAAAACATTTGAAGTTGTTGTGCAATTAGGGTCCATTTTAGCGGTTGTTGTTGTATTTTGGAAACGATTATGGTCATTAGTTGGAATTGGACGAGTAAAACAAGGGCCATCATTAAACTTATTACATATTATTATCGGAATGATTCCAGCAGGTTTACTTGGTTTTTTATTTCATAGCAAAATCAAGGAGATTTTATTCGGGACAGGACCGGTTGTTATTAGTTTAGTTGCTGGTGGTATTTTAATGATTATCGCTGAGAAGTTTTCAAAACCAAGCACAGCAAAAACATTGGACGAGATTACATATAAACAAGCATTCACAATTGGGATGTTTCAATGTTTAGCGCTATGGCCAGGATTTTCACGTTCTGGGTCTACGATTAGTGGTGGGTTATTAGCTCGTGTATCTCATACAGCAGCTGCTGAATATACATTTATTCTTGCGGTACCAATGATGATTGCGGCAACAGGTCTTGATTTAATTAAGAGTTGGAGTGAATTAAGTGCAGCAGATCTTCCGTTATTTGCGAGCGGATTTATTACTGCATTTGTAGTTGCGATGTTAGCGATTGTTTCATTCTTAAAATTATTATCACGTGTGAAATTAACACCATTTGCATATTATCGTTTCATTCTTGCTGCGGTGTTTTATTTCTTTGTTTTATAATGAAAAAACTGCCATTTGGCAGTTTTTTATTTTTCTATTTTTTCTATTTTTTCTATTATATTTTCCATGACGTGTTCCCAAATTGATGTGTCAGAAGCTAATGTTTTACGGAATTCTGCATACATATTTTGCTGTTTTTCTTCGAACCCTGGATCTTCCTTATTAGGAAGTGTTGCACGCATAGAGGTAACTAACTCTTGTACTTTTGGTGCTCGAGGTCCCCATACTGCCTTTTCATTCCCATCTTGATCTGTAAAAATAAAAATTGGAATTGCACGTGCTGTCCCATTTGTTAAATATTGATCCATCAACTCTAAATGATCATCGCGAATGAGTAAGCTCATCTTAATGCCAGCAACTTCACAAATACGCTTCATAATTGGTACGCAAAGAAGGGCATCACCGCACCAATCTGCGGTTAAAACGATAACCTTTAAGTTGTCATTTTGACGTGCCTCTAAAGTTGGAAGAAGTTCATTTGGAATTAAGAAGTTATTGTAAATGTGTAGTAATTCGTATTGGTTTACTTTCATATTATTTACATATGTATCAAAGGACATTCCTTTTTCAAACCATTGGCGTAATGTCATGTAGTACACTCCTTTCTATATTTTCTCATATTGTATCAAGTTTTTTTGTAGAAAGCTTGTAATATTACTTTTTCTTTTTATCAGTAATCCATATTTTATCGAGTATAAAAAAGAACAACACAATTAATAATTCTGCTGTATTAGAAATATTAACATCATTCATCCATTCATCTGCGATATGAAATGTAATCCAATCAAAAGAAATTTGTAAAATAGCAAGAAGGAGAAAAGAGAGCCATGTTGGCATGCTGTTTAATGTGGAACTAAAAAATAATGTACATAACTTAATTCCAAAACTACCAAAGAGGTCTAAAACAGTAACTAATATAAAAAAGAGAAGAAGAGCTGTTCGAGATGTATATTCGACTCCGGTAAGATGAAAGACGCCAACAGAGACAAAAAAGATAAAAGCAAATGCGAGTAAAATAAGTAGGCCGATACTACTAATTACAATTATTTTTTCTTTTATATTTAAATTTGAAAACCGTTCTTCCTGTTCTTTCATTTAAAACCTCCTAATTTTTAGGGATGATTAACTTTTGGTTTATTGTACCATTTTTTAGGGGAATTGAGTATGCTTTCAACGTTGGAAAGTTCGTATCAAACAGGTGTATGCCGCTCGTTAAGGAGCACTTTTTGTTTATGTGGAGATTTTACTGCCGAATAGCGGGATAAAATGAAAACAGGGTGCTTCTAGGCACCCTGTTTTCGCGCTGATTAAATGTACAGCATGTTTTAAAAGCAACCTTTATCATCTATTTCCAAACGATGAAGAAAAGATACATGAATTTCCAAATAAAAGGGATGACAAAATGAAAAAAGTACGTTAATATAGTTCATAATATTTTTATTTAACTATATTAAATACATAGAGGTGCTGTATAAAATGGTTAACAATCGCGAGTTGCTGATTGAGAATTTGTCGACAAATTTTTTTGCTATGTTTCGTACAATCCGTAATGATATGAACAAAATTTTTGAGGATTATATTCCGTGGAATGAATTTCTCGTGTTACGTATTTTAAATCGAAACCAAAAGGAAATGGTTTCCCGCGTTGCGAATGAATTGAATGTATCGAATAGTCATATTACGGCTGTTGCAGAAAAATTAATAAAAAAAGGACTTGTAACGCGTTCGCGTAGTACGTCAGATCGCCGTGTCGTCTATTTGGAGATTATTGATAAAGGAAAAGAGTTAGTAGCTGAGATGGAAAAACAGAACAAGCTGTATTTGAAAGAACGATTTTCTGCTTTATCTGAAGAGGAAATGACGGTTATGATCGCTATTTCGCATAAATTAATTTAGGATAAATCATTTTATGTATTTTACAGTATTTTACATTGGGGAATCGTTAAAGCCTTCGCAACTCAGCGAAGGCTTTTCATGTGTATTTTGAATGAAACGAAGCATACTAACAATATTATGATAAAGAAGGGAAGGAAGTTGTATGACAAATCGTAATGGTAGTATAGGGAGTGGGAATCAAGGGGCACCTAAAGCCGGACAATATCAACAGGAATTTGGTACAGAGTTTATTGCTGGTGATGATAATAAAGGAAAAGAATATCGTTCGAAAAAAGGAAGCAAATCAAGGAAGGAGTGAAGTATATTCACTTCTTCTTTTCTATATAAATACAAATTAAAAAATCGACAGAAAACCCTCTTTCTTTTGAGGTGGACGAGAACATCTGGCCGTGCATAGAAACGGTCAGGGCCTTTTCCTGCCACATGCGAGGTTTAAAACAAAGGGAGCATGTGAGTAGCGGTCATGTTGTATTCTGCATAGCAGCGACTTATATGTTAAAAATTTAAAATAGATTTATATATCAGGAGGGAATATAAGTAGTGAGATAAAAAAAAGCCATCTTTGTATTTCAAGATGGCTTAGGAAGGGGGACAATTTATGTCAATTTAAGTTAGGGACAGAAAGCTGTTCGAGACATTGGGGATGTCTCATTATTAGGGAGGAACAGCTTCGATATTTATACTATAAAAGACTGATGTGAATTCAATGTGAACTTGGAGTGAAGGAATTAGGAATTTTCTATTTTTTATCCCGTAAAAGCCCAATTGGGCGGGCTAACCATCATTGGGGAATGAAAAAAGACCCAAATGATGGAAGTTTCACTTTATATGGAAATAAATGTTGAAATTCATAAGAAAAAAGATTATGCTCAACTATGTTACATATTATGGAGGGCGGATTAAGGGAGTTAGTGCTATGAAAATAATAGAAAAACGAGACTTAAATGATCGTTTTATACGATTGAGTCCACCACAAATTTTAGCAATTGGCTTTTTTGCTTTGATTATGGTTGGGGGACTATTATTGAAATTACCAATTTCAACAAAAACGTCAATTAGCTGGGTAGATGCTTTTTTTACAGCGACATCAGCTGCGACTGTAACTGGATTAGGTGTAGTGGATGTAAATAGTACCTTTACAATATTTGGGCAAGTTGTCATTATGTTTCTTATACAAACTGGTGGTTTAGGTTTAATGACAATTGCTATTTTAATAGTTTGGGTGTTAGGTAAAAAAATAGGGCTGCGTCATCGCCTTCTTATTGGAGAAGCATTAAATCAAACGAACATTGGTGGGCTTGTAAAATTAGTAAAACGGGTGTTTTTCTTCTCAATTTGTATTGAATTAGTGGGTGTTGTATTTTTATCTATTCGCTTTGTTCCAGAATTCGGATTCGGAAAAGGAATATATTACAGCTTGTTTCATGTCGTGGCTGCTTATAATAATGCCGGATTTGCTTTATGGCCAGATAATTTAACGAGATATGTTGGAGATCCTATTATTAATATTGGTATTTGTTCGTTAATTGTAACAGGTGGTTTAGGTTTTACCGTACTTATTGATATATGGTATAGCCGCAGTTTTCGAAAACTAGTATTGCATTCAAAAATCATGATTATTGGTACGATTGTGTTAATTGTGGCTGCAATGCTTATTATATTTGTATTAGAATATAATAACGCAAAAACATTAGGTTCTTTATCATTAAGTGAGAAGTTGTGGGCATCGTTTTTCCAAGCAATTACGCCGCGTACAGCTGGATTTAATACAATTGATTACGGAAGTATGGGAGAGTCAACACTGTTCTTTACGATGGTGCTTATGTTTATTGGAGCAGGAAGTGTTTCGACTGGAGGCGGTATTAAGCTTACCACTTTTGTTATTTTAATTACATCTGTGCTTTCATTTTTCAAGAAAAAAGAAGACTTGGTTTTATTTCGTCGTACAATTAAAATGTCAACAGTGACGAGAGCTTTAGCGATTGTCATTGCCAGTCAATTTTTAATTTTTGTGGCAGTATTTGTACTGATGCTTACTGAAAACTTTAGTTTTATAGAAATTTTATTTGAAACAATTTCAGCATTTGGAACAGTTGGATTAACAATGGGTATTACAGCGAAATTATCAGTTTTTGGAAAGTGCGTGATTATGTTTGTTATGTTTTGCGGATTAATTGGACCGCTAACACTTGTATTTTCACTTGCTCGGCCAGCAAAACAAAAAATTCGCTATCCAGCTGAGGATGTATTTACAGGATAAGGTATCTTGCAAGAGGCAAGATACCTTTTATCATGTTCCATGATGAAAAATTGTCTGTAAGATTCTGATCGATGGAAGCTTCGCGTTTAAAAAAGAGAGAAAAATAAGCCGATAAGAGCCGCTCGGAATATTAATGCGACAATTGCCGCTAAACCGCCAACGATTGCAGCAATTCCACCTGTAACAGTAGCGCCGCGGTTATAGGCATAGATACCGAGTAGGACAGAAAGAAGTCCAAAGAGAATTGGAAAAGTGAATAAAGATAAGACGGCAAAAGCGAGTGCGATAAATCCAGTTGTTGAACCACCTGCGGCTTTTGTCGTTACTTGTTCTTTGTTATTGTAAGGCACACCGTTCGGTGCAATTTCAGCTGCATATTCTTCTTCAAAATGATCTTCGTTTTCTCTATAACGTTCTTCGTGTTTATCAGTCAATGTGATATCTCCTTTCATAAAGAGCTTCATGTTTAGTATGAGCTACTTTTGTTTTTTTATCCTATTATTCGCGGACAGTAAGCCGTGCTTTTAGCTCAAGTAACTTTTGGGAGAAGAATGTTCTACAAGGAATATTTGCTTTCGAAAATTATTAGGTTGTAAAAACTGGTATGTCTTTATCGTTTTTGGAAACGATAAAAAGGAATTAATAGGAAAAAGAGGTGGTTTCTATGACGCAACATCCAATTGAAAACTTAATGAAAACAGCAATGGCAAATTTAAAAGAAATGGTGGATGCTAATACGATTGTCGGAAAGCCTGTATCAACAGCAGATGGTAGTATTATTTTAACCGTTTCCAAAGTTGCCTTTGGTTTTGGGGCAGGCGGAAGTGATTTTAATGTGAATGGACAAAAAACAGAGGCTCAGAGCTTACATCCATTTGGAGGTGGAAGTGGTGCTGGGGTTTCCATTAATCCTGTTGCATTTTTAGTAGTTGGGGCAAAAGGGGTTCAAGTAATGCACTTACATAGTGGTACACACCTTGTAGAAAAAGCATTGGAAACAGTGCCTAATGCCGTGCAGAGATTGGTAAATAAGCTTTAATAGGACACTTGCATTTTAAGGAAATTATGATATAGTAGATGAAGTGTGCTTAAAAACGATACGAATATAAGGTGAATGAAAATATATAGATAATTATGATTTATGAAAGAACAAGGGAGAGGTATAAATGATTAACATCAAGAATTTTGTTGTCGGTTTATGTATGTTAGTGAGCGGATTTGTTGTGTACGTACTAAAGGAAAAAGCGCAGTTTTAGCAAACAGGCTCATTTGTTAGTCTGTTTTTATTTTGGAAAAAATGTTGACATTATTATGATGGTGAGATAAAATATATTTTCGTGTCTCGGTTACAGCTAGTATATATTGGTTATTCTTTACTTATACAAATCACTGGTTTGCTAAAGATCGGGTGATGATGCCAACAACTTTAGTGATCACGTATATGATGAATTGTATTTGTAAGTTGTATACACATACTAGTGTATCAGGAGCGGTCGTTGGAGCCGTAATGATGAAAGAGAGGTAGGGCTTTCATCCAGTATATGTTACTTTCCCGTTAGTTAAATATAGAAAAAAAGGCTACTTTTTAATAAATGGTAGCCTTTTTTAATGTGTTTCTGAAAGAAGTTCCCATCTTCGAGCATGTGATGGGATCGCAAAGTGAAGTTTTCGATAGAATTCCTTATTCATTAAAGTTTTACTTTATTGAATTCTACTTTCGACCTGTTGACAAATTTCATCGGTTGTTAATCCTCTTGCGTCAATAACAGATCCCTTTATCACAGCATTACTAATCCCCGCTACGTTAGAATCTTGACCGCTGATAACGCAGCAGTCACATCCTTGTACATCACTTTCAGATTGCAATGAGACTACGTCATGCCCCTTTTGCTGTAATGCTTGTTGTACGTTTGTTAAAGTATTTTCTACGCCAATTTTCGCCATGTTATTCACCTCCTGCCATCTAGTAATATGTTCCTTTTTCGGAAGAATATTCACTAATTAGCAGAAGAGTTCACACGTGTGGCAGGAGAAGAAATAAGCTAGTCGTTATAAACCCCCGTCAACATATCGCATACAAAACGATCGTTTTGCACATCTTGCATTATATAATCATTTGATTGTACATCAACAGAAGCAATAAACATCGGATTTTGTGTTGTTTTATTTTGCTCTGCATATGGAAGTAATTCTACATAATCTTCTAATTTACACAGTCCTTTTGTATTCATTAAATCAAATAATTGAAGCATTTCCATTACTTCTTGTCTGGTTCCTTTAATTTGTAAACATGCCATATGATTTAACCCCCTCGAATTTGTCAAAATGATTTTTGAAAATAGGATTATGAGTAATGAGGAAAAAATATGAGCGTTATCCTCAAATTTTATTTTTTATTTTTCCCCCTCACTTTATTAATCCTCTTTTTCCTAAAAACAGATGGAACGTCCGTCTATTGGATACAATACATTCGCATTTTTGGACAAAAATCCTTCCCTCGAATAAATATTTTTTGTTGAAAAAAATGTCGGAAAATATTTTTTGACATTTTGTAAACGTTAACAATACTGATATAACAATATAAATTAGGTTGTTTATAAGTTCAAAAATTTAAAATTTTCAAAAATTTCTTTGATTTATTTGAAAAGGAAGCGTAAACTAGGAAACAATAAAAAATTCAAGGATATAGGGGGCGCTTTCAAGTGAACGAGCAATGGATTTTCTTAAATGGAGAATTTGTTCAAAAAAATGAAGCAAAAGTTTCTGTTTATGATCATGGATACTTGTATGGTGATGGGGTATTTGAAGGCATTCGTGTTTATAGTGGGAATGTTTTTCGATTGAAAGAACACCTCATTCGTTTGTACGAATCAGCAAAATCCATTTTATTAGAAATTCCATATACGTTGGAAGAAGTGACCAATATTGTTGTTGAAACGATAAGGCGTAATCAATTATCCAATGGGTATATTCGTTTAGTTGTATCACGCGGAGCTGGAAATCTTGGTTTAGATCCTGATTCGTGTTTAAAGCCAAATGTTGTTGTAATTGCAGAACAACTAGCATTGTTTCCAGCGGAATATTATGAAAAGGGTATCCCGGTTGTGACAGTTGCAACAAGGCGGAATCGTCCAGATGTATTAACACCACAAGTGAAATCATTGAATTACCTCAATAATATTTTAGTTAGAATTGAAGCGAAACTTGCTGGTGTGCAGGAAGCGCTGATGTTAAATGAGCAAGGGTATGTTGCAGAAGGTTCAGGTGACAATGTATTTATTGTAAAAGGCAATAAATTAATTACACCGCCAAGTTCTGCGGGAGCACTGGAAGGAATTACCCGAAACGCAATTATGGAAATTGGTGAGAAGCTTGGCTATGACGTAAGGGAAGAATTATTTACTCGTCATGATGTGTATGTAGCGGATGAAGTATTTTTAACAGGTACAGCAGCTGAAGTTATTGCGGTAACGAAGGTTGACGGAAGAGAAATTGGTGCTGGGAAACCAGGGACACATACAAATCGTTTATTAGAAGAATTCCGTAAGCTAGTAGTAGAAGATGGCGAAAAAATTTATGAAGAAAATAAAGTAAGTTGGTAGGAGAATAACCGATGCGAAGTAATATGATTAAACAAGGGATTGACCGGGCGCCGCATCGGAGTTTGCTTCATGCGGCAGGGGTTAAAGAAGAAGATTTTCATAAACCATTTATTGCAATTTGTAATTCATATATAGATATTGTTCCAGGACATATTCATTTAAGGGAACTTGCTGATGTAGCGAAAGCTGCGATTCGGGAAGCAGGTGGTGTTCCTTTTGAATTTAATACAATCGGTGTTGATGATGGAATCGCGATGGGGCATATTGGAATGCGCTATTCACTTCCGAGCCGGGAGATTATTGCAGATGCAGCAGAAACTGTAATTCAAGCTCATTGGTTTGACGGAGTGATGTTTATGCCGAATTGTGACAAAATTACACCAGGAATGTTAATGGCATCTGTTCGGACGAATGTTCCTTCTGTTTTTGTATCAGGGGGACCGATGGAAGCTGGAAAAGCAAAAGATGGCACTTCTCTTTCATTAGCATCTGTATTTGAAGGAGTTGGCGCTCATAAATCAGGGAAGTTAAGTTTAGAGCAGCTGATTGATATGGAAAAATCAGCATGTCCAACGTGTGGTTCTTGTTCAGGGATGTTTACAGCAAATTCTATGAATACCATTATGGAAATGCTCGGTGTTGCACTTCCTGGAAATGGAACGATTGTCGCAACAAGTGAAGAACGACATAACTTAATTCGTCAAGCTGCGTCTCATTTAATGGATTTAATTGAGCGTGATATAAAGCCGCGTGACATTATTACGAAAGAAGCAATTGATGATGCCTTTGCATTAGATATGGCGATGGGCGGATCGACAAATACCGTTTTACATATGTTAGCCATCGCGAATGAGGCGGGAATTAATTATGATTTGCAGCGTATTAATGATATTGCAAAGCGTGTTCCATACTTGGCGAAAATTAGCCCAGCTTCTCATTATTCTATGCATGATGTACATGAAGCTGGCGGGGTGGCAGCTATTATTAAAGAGCTTTCACAAATTCCAGGGGCAATTCATTCGGAGCGCATTACAATTACAGGGAAAAGCATCTATGAAACAGTAGAAGATGGAAAAATTTTAGATGAAAAAGTAATTCGTCCGAAAGAGCGGCCTTATCGTAAAACAGGTGGTCTTTCCATTCTCTTTGGAAATTTAGCACCAGATGGTTCTGTCCTAAAAGTTGGAGCGATTGATGAATCAGTTACCTCATTTGTGGGTGAAGCAATTTGCTTTGACTCTCATGATGAAGCAGTTGCTGCAATTCATAGTGGTATTGTGAAAGAAGGGCATATTGTAGTCATCCGCTATGAAGGTCCAAAAGGAGGGCCTGGTATGCCGGAAATGTTAGCTCCAACATCAGCAATCGTTGGGAGAGGACTTGGAACAAAGGTTGCGTTAATTACCGATGGCCGCTTCTCCGGAGCAACAAGGGGGATTGCGATTGGGCATGTATCGCCTGAAGCGGCTGAAGGAGGACCGATTGCATATGTGAGAGACGGCGATCCCGTCATCATTAATGTAAAAGATGGCAGTATTCATTGGGAAATTTCTAATGAAGTATTAGAAGAGCGAAAAAAACAATTTATTTCTCCAGAGCCGAAAGTGAAAACTGGGTATTTAGCAAGATACGCAAAGCTTGTTACTTCGGCAAACACTGGAGGAATTATGAAAATATAAAGTGAAACTTCCGTTCACGGATGGATAAAGCGTTGATAGGGAGGAGTAGTTGATTGTGAAGCCTCACAGAGAGTCGGTGGTTGGTGGAAACCGATGGTTCACGTTGATGAACATCGCCCTTGAGTGCCAAACTGAAGCACTTGTCTAGGTTTGGACGGTAGCTCCGTTATTAGCTTGATTCTATTAGAGTCACTGAGGCAAGAATCTTTCTTGCAAAGAAGGGTGGTACCGCGAAGTCTTTCGTCCCTTCAGCACATAGCTGAAGTGTGGGCGAAAGACTTTTTTATTTATATACGCATTTCAAAAGGAGGTTTGTAGAAACGATGTCTTCAAAAACGGAAGAGAAAATGGCAACCGGTGCACAGTTATTGTTACATGCGCTTAGAAAGGAAAAGGTAGAAGTCATTTTTGGCTATCCAGGAGGAGCTGTCTTGCCGCTATATGATGCGCTTTATGATTGTGAAATTCCTCATATTTTAACTCGGCATGAGCAAGGAGCGATCCATGCAGCAGAAGGGTATGCAAGAATTACTGGAAAGCCTGGTGTTGTAATTGCTACAAGCGGGCCGGGAGCGACAAATGTCATTACTGGTTTAGCGGATGCGATGATGGATTCTTTACCGCTTGTCGTATTTACTGGTCAAGTTGCAACAACGTTCATAGGGAGTGACGCCTTTCAAGAAGCGGATGTTATCGGACTTACGATGCCTGTTACAAAGCATAATTATCAAGTGCGAAATGTTTCAGATTTACCAAGAATTATAAAAGAAGCATTTCATATTGCCGCAACAGGTAGACCAGGTCCGGTCGTCATTGATCTTCCGAAAAATATGGTTGTAGAAACGGGAGAGCGATGTAGCGATGCCCTGATGGATTTACCTGGATACCAGCCGAATTATCGTCCAAATCAATTGCAAATAACAAAACTGCTGCAAGCAATTGAAACGGCAAAGAAACCACTTATTTTAGCGGGTGCTGGTGTACTGCATGCAAAAGCGGCAAATGAATTAACCGCATTTGCTCGTATGTATCATCTTCCGGTTGTTCATACATTGCTTGGTCTTGGAGGATTTCCAGCGGATGATACATTGTTTTTAGGGATGGGGGGCATGCACGGTTCTTACACAGCAAATATGGCTTTGTATGAATGCGATTTATTAATAAATATAGGGGCTCGTTTTGATGATCGTCTGACGGGAAATTTAACGTACTTTGCAAAGGAAGCAACGGTAGCCCATATTGATATTGATCCTGCAGAGATTGGAAAGAACGTCGTGACAGAAATTCCAATTGTAGCAAGTGCTAAGCATGCTTTAGAAGCATTGCTGGCATGTAAAGGAGAGAAACAAAATCATAAAGAATGGCTACAACTTCTGCGAAGAAGAAAGAATCGCTATCCGTTTTGTTATGAAGACGATTCACAAATATTAAAGCCGCAAGCTGCAATCCAGATGCTTTATGAAGTTACAAATGGAAATGCAATTATAACGACGGATGTTGGGCAGCATCAAATGTGGGCTGCGCAATATTATAAATTAAAACACCCTGACAAGTGGATTACATCAGGAGGGCTTGGAACGATGGGGTTTGGTTTGCCAGCTGCGATTGGGGCGCAAATTGCCGAGCCAAATGAACTCGTCGTAGCAATTGTAGGGGATGCGGGCTTTCAAATGACATTACAAGAATTAAGTGTTTTAAAGGAACATTGCCTCCCTGTGAAAGTACTTATTTTAAACAATGAAGCACTTGGGATGGTGCGGCAATGGCAAGATGAGTTTTATAATCAGCGTTATTCGCATTCGGAACTTTCTTGTCAACCAGACTTTGTCATGTTAGCTCATGCGTATGGAATAAAAGGGATTCGTATTGAACAGCCGTTAACAGCAAAAGAACAATTAAAAGAAGCGATGAATTTACAAGAGCCGGTGCTAATTGATTGCCGAGTTTTACAATCTGAAAAAGTTATGCCTATGGTTGCTCCGGGAAAAGGTGTTCACCAAATGGAGGGGGTGGAATAGTGAAACGGATTGTGACAGCAATAGTTCGAAATCAAAGTGGGGTTTTAAATCGAATTACAGGCGTGATGGCGAGAAGGCAATTTAATATTGAAAGTATTTCAGTAGGCCATACGGAATCGTCACATATTTCAAGGATGACATTTGTTGTTCATGTTGAAAATATTCAGCAAGTCGAACAGCTTATTAAACAACTTCATAAACAAATTGATGTATTAAAAGTATCTGATATTACAGAAGAAGCAATGATTGCAAGAGAGCTGGCGCTCATTAAAGTGTCTACGTCAATTGCTTCTAGATCTGAATTGTATAGTTTAATTGAACCATTCCGCGCTGCTGTTATAGATGTTGGAAAGGATTCCATTGTCGTTCAAGTAACAGGAACGCAAGAAAAAGTAGAAGCGCTTATTGAGTTGTTGCGTCCATACGGTTTAAAAGAAATTGCAAGAACAGGGGTAACAGCCTTTACAAGAAGTATGAAAAAACAAGATAAACAACAAGTAATGTTAATTCATTAATTTTTAAATATAGGAGGAGAAAGAAAATGGTAAAAGTTTATTATGAAAAGGATGTAACAGTAAATGTGTTAAAAGGAAAGAAAGTAGCAATTGTTGGGTATGGATCTCAAGGTCATGCTCATGCACAAAATTTACGCGATAACGGTTTTGATGTTGTTGTAGGTCTTCGTCAAGGAAAGTCTTGGGAAAGGGCAAAAGAAGATGGATTCTCTGTATACAAGGTTGCTAAAGCTACAAAATTAGCAGATGTTGTAATGGTATTGCTTCCAGATGAACAACAGCCGGAAGTGTATGAAACAGAAATTGCACCGAATTTGCAAGAAGGAAATGCACTTGTGTTTGCTCATGGGTTTAACGTTCATTTTAATCAAATTACACCACCGGAAGATGTAGATGTATTTCTTGTAGCACCAAAAGGACCGGGGCATCTTGTACGCCGAACATTTGTAGAAGGTGCAGCCGTGCCGGCATTATTTGCGGTTTATCAAGATGCAACAGGAACAGCGTATGAAAAAGCATTATCGTATGCAGATGGAATCGGAGCGACTCGCGCCGGTGTACTCCAAACGACATTTAAAGAAGAAACAGAAACAGATTTATTTGGAGAGCAAGCAGTACTTTGCGGAGGGGCAACTGCTCTTGTGAAGGCAGGTTTTGAAACATTAGTAGAAGCTGGTTATCAACCGGAACTTGCCTATTTTGAATGTTTACATGAACTGAAGCTTATTGTCGATCTTATGTATGAAGGCGGGTTAGAAAATATGCGCTATTCAGTTTCGGACACAGCGCAGTGGGGGGATTTCGTATCGGGGCCGCGCATTGTAACAGAGCATACGAAACAAGCAATGCAAGAAGTATTAAAAGATATTCAAGATGGGAAGTTTGCTAGAGGATGGATTGCGGAACATAAAGCAGGAAGACAAAAATTCCATGCAATGAATGCAGAGGAGAATGAGCATCAAATTGAAGTGGTCGGACGTAAATTACGTGAGATGATGCCATTTGTGAAGTCGAGAGTGAAAATGGAGGTTAAGTAATATGAAGAAAATTTTGTTCATGGATACGACGCTTCGCGATGGGGAGCAATCTCCTGGAGTAAATTTAAATGAACAAGAAAAATTACAAATTGCACGGCAGTTAGAGCGGCTTGGAATTCACGTGATGGAGGCGGGTTTTGCATCCGCTTCTGAAGGTGATTTCCGGTCGGTGAAACGTATTGCTGGAACTATTCAAAATGCTTCTGTTATGAGTTTGGCCCGTGCAAAGGAAAGTGATATTCATACTGCATATGAAGCGTTAAAAGAAGGTGTATCTCCTCGGTTACATGTATTTCTCGCAACGAGTGATATTCATATGAAATATAAGCTCCGTATGTCAAAGGATGAAGTGTTAGATACAATTTATCGTTCAGTAAAACTTGGGAAATCATTATTTCCAGCGGTGCAGTTTTCTGCAGAAGATGCAACGCGAACAACTCCTTCTTTTTTAGCGGAAGCTGTAGAAGTTGCGATCGGCGCCGGCGCGGATGTAATTAACATTCCTGATACAGTAGGATATACAAATCCAGAAGAATATTATTCTCTTTTCCGATATTTACAAGAGCATGTTCTATCTTATGAGAAAGCTATTTTCTCCTGTCATTGTCACGATGATCTTGGCATGGCAGTAGCCAACTCATTAGCGGCAGTTGAAGGCGGTGCACTTCAAGTAGAAGGAACAATTAATGGTATTGGAGAACGCGCTGGTAATGCCGCTCTGGAAGAAGTTGCAGTTGCACTTCATATTCGAAACGATTACTACGGAGCGTCATCTTTCATGCAATTAAAAGAAATTAAAGCAACGAGTACACTTGTAAGTCGTTTAACAGGCATGATTGTTCCAAAAAATAAAGCAATTGTTGGTGCAAATGCGTTTGCCCATGAATCCGGTATTCATCAAGATGGGGTTTTAAAAGAAGCATCTACTTACGAAATTATTTCACCTTCTCTTGTAGGGGAAGAACAAAATAAATTTGTACTTGGAAAACATTCTGGACGCCATGCCTTTACAGAAAAAATGAAAGAGTTAGGCTATGATTTTACAGAGGAAGAGCGAGACTTAGCGTTTCATGCTTTTAAACGGTTAGCTGATCGAAAAAAAGAAATTACAGAAGAAGATTTAAGGGCGCTTGTATTAGGAGAAACTGCGTTTGCTAAGCAACAGTACAATATTAAGCAATTGCAAGTTCATTTTGTATCAAGCAGTATTCAAAGTGCAACCGTCTGTTTAGAAGATGCTGATGGTAATGTATTGGAAGATGCTGCGACTGGAGCCGGGAGCATTGAAGCCATTTATAATGCAATTCAAAGAATTCTTCATTTGCAATGTGAGCTTGCTGACTATCGTATTCAGTCGATTACACAAGGACAAGATGCGTTAGCTCATGTTCATGTTGAATTGAAAGAAGATGGATATCAAGTTTCTGGTTTTGGCGTAGCGCAAGATGTACTAGAAGCTTCGGCCCGTGCTTACGTATATGCAGCTGGGAAATTAAAAGCATTACGATCACTTACAAAATCGTAAAGGAGTGCTTGAAGATGGAAAAACGAATCGTTTGTTTAGCTGGTGATGGAGTTGGGACAGAAATTATGTCTAGTGCAAAGCAAGTGCTAGAGATGGTAGAAAGGTTATACGGTCATGATTTTTATTTGCAAGATGAATTGTTCGGAGGAGCAGCAATTGATGTATGTGGTCAGCCGCTTCCGCCCCGCACATTAGCAGCGTGTTTGGCAAGTGATGCAGTATTACTAGGTGCAGTTGGAGGACCGCACTGGGATCATGCAAAAGAACGTCCTGAACAAGGACTTCTTACACTGCGAAAAGGGTTAGGAGTTTTTGCAAACGTTCGCCCGGTTTCTGTAGAAGAAGCAACAGCGCACTTATCACCGCTAAAAACGGCGGAGCAAGTTGATTTTGTTGTCGTTCGCGAATTAACAGGTGGAATCTATTTTTCATTTCCGAAAGAACGGACAGAGGAAGTGGCAACAGATACACTTACTTATCATCGACGTGAAGTAGAACGAATTGTTTCCTATGCATTTCAATTAGCGAAAAAACGTCGCAAAAAAGTAACTTCTATTGATAAGGCAAATGTTTTAGAATCTAGTAAACTATGGCGACAAGTAACAGAAGAAGTAGCAGCTCGCTACCCAGAGGTAGAGTTAGAACATTTATTAGTAGATGCTGCCGCAATGGAACTCATTCGTAATCCAAGACGATTTGATGTTATCGTCACAGAAAATTTATTTGGTGATATTTTAAGTGATGAAGCATCTGTGTTAGCAGGTTCATTAGGAATGTTACCGTCTGCAAGTCATGCGGAAAATGGTCCATCTCTTTATGAGCCAATTCATGGATCAGCGCCAGATATTGCTGGGAAAAATAAAGTAAATCCAATCGCTATGCTTCGCTCAGTCGCAATGATGCTTGGACAATCATTTGGGTTAAGAAAAGAGGGAGAAGCAATTGAAGAAGCCATTTCTACAGTACTTCGTTCTGGAAAATGTACTGCAGATTTAGGCGGGAATGAAACGACAACTTCGTTTACAAAGTATGTATTACAAGCGATGGAAGAGCAGGCACTAGTAGGGAGATGGCGATAATGGGGAAAACGCTGTTAGATAAACTATGGGAACGACATGTTGTAGCAACAGATGAGAATGGACTCGATTTATTATATATTGATCTTCATCTTGTTCATGAAGTAACATCGCCGCAAGCCTTTGAGGGCTTGCGGCTTGCAAATCGAACTGTGCGGCGTCCAGATTTAACATTTGCGACAATGGATCATAATGTACCGACAAAGGATGTGTGGAACGTTACAGATGTTATCGCAAAACAACAGATGGATGCGCTTCGTCATAATTGCGAGCAATTCCGTGTACGATTAGCAGATATGGGAGATGAAGCGCAAGGAATTGTGCATGTGATTGGGCCGGAACTTGGATTAACACAACCGGGAAAAACAATTGTGTGCGGTGATAGTCATACAGCGACACATGGAGCGTTTGGTGCGCTGGCGTTTGGGATTGGTACAAGTGAGGTTGAACATGTATTAGTGACCCAAACTTTATGGCAACAAAAGCCGAAAGCGATGGGAATAGAATTAAACGGAACATTGCCAAAGGGTGTATATGCAAAAGATATTATTTTACATTTACTCGCCACATACGGTGTTTCTGTTGGGACAGGACATGTAATGGAGTTCTATGGAGATGCTGTACAAGAAATGACAATGGAAGAGCGAATGACGCTTTGTAATATGGCGATTGAAGGGGGAGCAAAAGCAGGTATGATCGCTCCGGATGAAACGACGTTTACTTATGTAAGAGGGCGCCAATATGCCCCGAAAGAGTTTGAACAAGCAGTCGAAAAATGGCGTGAATTATACACGGATGAAGATGCGGTGTATGACATGGTTCTTACAGTTGATGTGAAAAATTTGGCGCCGTATGTAACGTGGGGTACCAATCCAGGAATGGGGCTTCGCATTGATGAGGTACTCCCGCCAGCAAATGATAAAAATGATGAACGTGCCTATGCATATATGGGTCTTCAAGCAGGAGGGCGCGTAATGGATATTCCAATCCAACACGTGTTTATTGGTTCTTGTACAAATTCCCGGTTATCTGATTTAGAAATTGCTGCTGCGGTTGTGAGAGGGAGGAAGGTGAAAAATGGCGTGCGAGCTCTTGTTGTCCCAGGATCAAAACAAGTGAGAGATGCAGCAATGAAAAAAGGATTACACCTTATTTTTGAAGAAGCGGGATTTGAATGGCGAGAACCTGGGTGTTCAATGTGTCTTGGTATGAATCCAGATCAAGTGCCAGAAGGTGAACATTGTGCTTCTACTTCAAACCGGAATTTTGAAGGAAGACAAGGAAAAGGTGCAAGAACACATCTCGTTAGCCCGGCTATGGCTGCAGCCGCAGCAATTCATGGTTATTTTGTTGATGTGAGAAAGGAGAACTACGATGAAGCCATTTCATATTCATAAAGGGAAAGTTGCGGTGTTGATGCATGATAATATTGATACCGATCAAATCATTCCGAAGCAGTATTTAAAGCGCATTGAAAGGACAGGATTTGGAGAGTTTTTATTTGATGAATGGCGTTATTTAAATAACCGTCAAGAAAACTATGCGTTTCCGTTGAACGCTCCTGAGCGAAAAGGAGCTACGATTTTAATTACAGGAGAAAACTTCGGTTGCGGATCTTCTAGAGAACATGCCCCGTGGGCCCTTGCAGATTACGGATTTCGAGCTATTATTGCAGGAAGTTTTGCGGGTATTTTTTATATGAATTGTACAAAAAATGGAATTCTTCCGATTGTAATGGAAAAGGAAATTCGTAAGCAGCTTGCATCTATGGATCCACAGATGATGATAGAAATAGATTTAGAGAATGAAGTAATAATAACTCCTGAGGACCGTTTTTCTTTTTCTATTGAACGCATGTGGAAAGAAAAGTTGTTAAGAGGTTTAGATGATATTGGGGTTACACTTCAATACGAACAGGAAATTGTAGAATATGAAATGAAACAAATGTAGAAAGTAAAGAATATTCTTTACTTTTTGTTTTATTGGGAGTATACTGACTTAAAACTAAGAGGAGAAAGGGAGTAATGACAATGTTTACTTTCCAATCAGTCATTTTATTTACACAACATCATCATACATAAACCCTTGAACCTAGCGTGAAAAAACGTGTAGGTACAAGGGTTATTCCTGTTGTACCTACATTCTCCAAAGAGCTATGTAGGTATTTTTATCTACATAGCTCTTTTTTCGTTTTCTAAGCGCTATGTTGTGAATGTATGAGTAATGGTGAAGACGGAATTGGAACAAATCATTCATGTAAATTTTGTTAGGAGATTCTCGCATCAAGTGTGCTATACAGATAGCTGAATAGTAAGTGGGAGTGGTTCAAGAATTTAATAGGGGACATATAAAAGAAGGATATTAAATATGCTATCTTTGTAGATTTTTTATATACATGTGTCAAGAAAGTAGAGGTGTGACGATGAAAAAATGGAAACGAGCCAATCCAAATGGAACAAGAGATTTTTTGTTTCAAGAATGTACATTAATGGAGGAGACTGAGCAAAGGTTAAGACGTACATTTATTGAGAGAGGGTACGAAGAAATACGGACACCCATGATTGAATTTTATGATGTGTTTGCGTTTCAAAATCGTCCGATTGACGAGGAGAAGATGTATAAGTTTTTTGATTCTGAGGGGCGCATCCTCGTTCTTAGACCTGATATGACAATTCCACTAGCTCGTGTAATCGGAACAAAAAGAATGGAAGCTCCTTTGAAATTAACCTATAGTGGAAATGTTTTTAGGGCAAATGAATCTTTATCAGGAAAATATAATGAAATTACACAAACTGGAATTGAGATTATCGGTATCGATAATATACGCGCTGAAATTGAGTGTATTGTAAGCACAATTGTCGCCTTGCAATCAGTTGGTATTCAATCCTTTAAAATTGAAATTGGTCAAGTGGAACTCTATAAATCTATTGTGAAAAAGTTATCTTTACGAGAAGAAGATGAATATACATTGCGAGAATATATTGAAAGTAAAAATTATGCTGCTTTGTCCCATTTTCTACAAGAAAAGCGGTTAGATATGCAAGATGAAACAGTTCAATTATTACAAAAGTTACCTCGTTTATTCGGTGGATTAGAAGTGATTGAAGAAGCTGAAAAGCTTGCTGTGAGTAAAGAGATGAAGCGAGCCATTGCACGGATCAAAAATATATATGAAAACATGGAACGTCTTGGGTATGGTGGGTATATTTCTATTGATTTGGGGATGATTCAACATCTTCATTATTATACGGGTGTAATCTTTCGGGGATATATATGTGATATTGGAGAAGAGATTGTCAGCGGTGGGAGATATGATGAACTCATTGGAAATTTTGGCGAGTCTCTATCAGCAGTAGGATTAGCAATACAAGTAAATCAAATTGTACGAACTTTACAAGAACGGAAGGAAACTTCATATCAAAAACAAATAGATGCGCTCATATATTATTCGTTAGATATGATTTCAGAAGCAGAGAAATTATGTACTTTATTTAGGAAAGATGGTGTAAAAGCAGAACTGTCCATGTTAGAAAATTTACAAGATACATTTCGATTTGCAAGAACGCTCGATGTAAAAACGGTAATTGATGTATCAGGAGATACTTTAACCCAGTATGTTTGGAAAGAAAAATGGATTATGCAAAAAAAAGGAGAATCCTCATGCGTAACATTCAAATTGCGTTAACGAAAGGAAGACTAGAAAAACATGTAATTCCATTGTTTGAACGAATTGGTATTGATTGCAAAGAACTAAAAGATAAAGGAAGGAAGCTCGTATTTCGAAGTAAGAACTCAAACATTTCATTTATTCTTGTAAAGGCAGTGGATGTCGTAACATATGTCGAGCATGGTATAGCGGATATGGGTGTTGTTGGGAAAGATATTTTACTTGAATATGAGAATGATGTATATGAAATGGTTGATTTAGAGGTAGGTTGTTGTAAAATTTGCGTTGCTTCCACTTTGTCGTATCGCCCAAACGGTTATAACAAAAAGAGAATTGCAACAAAGTATCCGAATATTACTTCTGCATATTTTCGTAAGAAGGGAGAAGATGTAGAGATTATTAAAATAGAAGGTTCTGTTGAGATTGCTCCTTTGTTAGGATTAGCAGATGCAATCATCGATATTGTAGAAACAGGACAAACGCTGAAAGAAAACGGGTTACTTTTATTTGAAGAAGTTTGTGATATTTCAGCACGTCTAATTGTAAACAAAGCATCTTTAAAAATGAAAAAAGACGGAATATTCAATGTTATAAACAGAATAGAGAGTGCTGTAGCAGAAAAGAAATAAAGGGGAGAGGAAATATGGAAATTATATATGAGGATTATTCTAATATTTTATGTAAGGTAAAACGGCTAAGAGAACAAGCCAATATAATAGAAGAAGCGATTCAACAAGATGTGAAGAAAATCGTTGTAAGTGTAAAGGAAAAAAAAGATGAAGCACTTTTTTCGTATACAAAGGCTTTTGACGGAGTAGAGTTGACTCAATTGCAAGTCTCGGGAGAAGAACTGGAATTAGCATATAAACGTGTTGAACCAGCATTTTTAGCAGCATTGCAAGAAGCAAAGAATAACATCATTTCATACCACGAAAAGCAAAAAAGACAGGCATTTATTGATACAGAGGAAGGGATTATTCGAGGGCAGGTTGTTAGGCCGCTGCAAACTGTTGGCGTGTATGTACCAGGGGGAACGGCAGCGTATCCATCATCGGTTCTAATGAATGTTTTGCCAGCAAAAATTGCGGGCGTTAATAAAATTGTCATGGTAACGCCGCCGAATCGTGAAGGAGTAGACCCACATATTTTAGCAGCGGCAAAAGTTGCTGGGGTTGATGAGGTGTATACAGTAGGGGGAGCACAAGCAATTGCTGCGTTAGCATACGGAACGGAATCGATTCCGCGTGTTGATAAGATTGTAGGACCAGGAAATATATATGTTGCATTAGCGAAGCGAGAAGTATTCGGTTCCGTTCATATCGATATGATTGCTGGTCCGTCTGAAATTGTTGTTATTGCTGATGAAACGGGAAATGCGGCATATATTGCAGCTGATTTATTATCACAAGCAGAACATGACAGACGAGCAACTGCTATTTGTATTACGACTTGTTTGGGATTAGCGCAGGAAGTGAAGCAAGAAATAGAAAAACAATTGATGAATCTACCAAGAAGTGAAATAGCTCGTGAATCCATTAACAGAAATGGAGCAATTCTTGTCATAGAGTCGTTAGAACAAGTGTTTCAGCTCTCAAATGAAATAGCTCCGGAACATTTAGAACTGCATATAAAAGAACCAATGACAGCTCTTTCGTATATTCAACATGCAGGCTCTATATTTTTAGGTCCATATGCGCCGGAGCCATTAGGTGACTATATGGCAGGTCCGAATCATGTGTTACCAACGAGCGGAACAGCAAGGTTCTTTTCTCCATTATCTGTTGATGATTTTATAAAAAAATCGAGTTTTTTATTTTATACAAAAGAGGCTCTTGGAAAGGTGAAACATCATATTATCAATCTAGCAGAAAAAGAAGGATTGCAAGCTCATGCAAGAGCAATTGAGATTCGGTTTAAGGGAGGGGAAGAGTAATGCGTGCTGCAAAACAAATGAGAAGTACAACAGAAACAAAAATTTCTGTAACACTGCAATTAGATGGTAATCAAGAAGTTTCAATTCAAACAGGAGTTGGTTTTTTTGATCATATGTTGACTTTATTTGCAAAGCATGGTCGTTTTGGATTACAAATTGAAGCTGATGGTGATGTGTATGTTGATGCCCATCATACAGTAGAAGATGTTGGGATTGTTCTTGGGAATTGTTTGAAAGAAGCACTTGGTGATAAAGCGGGAATTAATCGTTACGGTACAGCTTATGTACCAATGGACGAAGCATTAGGATTTGTTGCAGTTGATATAAGCGGAAGATCGTATCTCGTATTTGATGGTGAATTTCCAAATCCAAAGCTTGGTGACTTTGATACAGAGTTAGCAGAAGAATTTTTTCGTGCAGTTGCTCATGCGGCGAATATAACATTACATGCACGTGTTTTATATGGAAGCAACACGCATCACAAAATTGAAGCACTCTTTAAAGCATTTGGACGTGCACTGCGAGATGCCACTGAGAAAAATGAAAAAATTATCGGGGTAAATTCTACGAAAGGGCTGTTGTAACTTGATTGCAATTGTAGATTATGGAATGGGCAATATCCGGAGTGTTGAGCAAGCATTAAGGCATATTGGAGCTGCGTATATTGTAACAGATGAAGCAGAAGAAATTGTAAATAGCAATGGTATTATTTTGCCAGGAGTCGGTGCATTTCCAAGAGCGATGCGTTCTTTAGAAGAAAAAGGGCTTGTTTCTGTTTTACAAAAGGTGGCTTATGCAGGAAAACCGCTGCTTGGAATTTGTTTAGGCATGCAGCTTTTATTTGAGGAAAGTGAAGAGATTGAAAGAACGAAAGGATTAGGTTTGCTTCCAGGAAGAGTAAGGAAATTAAATGTGCCATATAAAATTCCACATATGGGATGGAATCAGTTACAAAAGAAAACGGAGCATCCTTTATGGAATGAAATAGAAGAAGAGCCCTTCGTTTATTATGTTCATTCTTATTATGTACAATGTCCAATTGAAGTTGTAGTTGGGGGGAGTGAGTACGGTGTTTTCGTACCAGGTCTTGTTGCAAGAGAAAATGTATTCGGAGCTCAGTTTCACCCTGAAAAAAGTGGGGAAATAGGAATTCAAATATTAAGAAATTTTAAGGAGGTTATAGAGGGATGAAAATATTCCCAGCTATCGATTTAAAAAATGGTCGTTGTGTTCGTTTATATCAAGGGAAATTTCAACAAGAAACAGTCATGAATGAAAACCCTGTTGCACAGGCATTGTTATTTGAACAACTTGGTGCACGTGCATTGCATATTGTCGATTTGGACGGTGCAGTTGCTGGTCGTTCAGAGAATCTTTCTGTCATTGAAGATATTTGTAAGGCATTGCGGATTCCAGTGCAAGTTGGAGGAGGGATGCGTTCGATTGCGGCGATTGAAACGCTTTTATTAGTTGGAGTGATGAAAGTAATTCTTGGAACGGCAGCACTGTATGATCGTACATTTCTAGAAGAGGCAGTTCGTTTATACGGAGATAAAATTATTGTTGGAATTGATGCGAAAAATGGATATGTAGCAACGCGAGGATGGCTAGATGTATCTGAAACGTCTTATGTACAATTAGCAAAGGAAATGGAGGAAGTAGGTGTACAGACACTTATTTTTACTGACATTTCTAAAGATGGAACGCTTGCAGGTCCAAATTTCGAACAATTGCAAAAATTGCAAAGTGAGGTTTCACTTCAAATTGTTGCTTCTGGTGGTGTGAGTTCTCTTGCTGATGTTAAGAAGTTACAGGATATGAACTTATATGGCGTGATTATAGGGAAAGCATTATATGATAAAAAAGTTATGCTAGAAGAAGCATTGCAGGTGACAGGGGCATGTTAACGAAGCGAATTATTCCTTGTTTAGATGTGAAAAATGGCCGCGTTGTAAAAGGAGTCAATTTTGTAGGATTACAAGATGTTGGAAATCCTGTTGCAATCGCTGCTGCATACAACGAAGCAGGTGCGGATGAGCTTGTATTTTTAGATATTACGGCAACGTACGAAGATAGGAAAATAATGATTGATGTCGTAGAGCGCACAGCAAATCAAGTATTTATTCCTCTTACAGTTGGAGGTGGGATTTCCACTGTTCAAGATATGTATGGATTACTTCGGGCAGGGGCAGATAAGATTTCATTAAATTCAGCAGCAGTGCAAAGACCGGCATTAATCCAAGAAGGAGCAGAGCAATTTGGCTCTCAATGTCTAGTTGTTGCAATTGATGCCAGAAAGAGTGGAGAAAACAAATGGAATGTATATGTAAATGGAGGCCGCATTGATACAGAAATGGATGTAGTCGAATGGGCAAAGCGCGTGGAATGCTTAGGGGCAGGTGAATTACTGTTAACAAGTATGGATGCAGATGGAACAAAAGATGGCTATGATTTATTTTTAACAGAAACAGTTTCAAAAGCGGTTGGTATTCCGGTGATTGCTTCGGGGGGATGTGGATCAATTGAACATATTGCAGAAGTTTTTCAGCGAACATCGGCAAATGCTGCGTTAGCAGCTTCGATTTTTCATTACGGCGAAGCAACGATTCGAGAAACGAAACAAAAGTTGCAAAAAGCGCAAATTGAGGTGAGATTGTGAAACCAGATTTTACAAAAGGCTTATTGCCAGCCGTTGTGATTGAAGAAGGTACAAAAGACGTATTGATGTTAGCCTATATGAATGAAGAAGCGTATGAAAAAACAGTAGAGACAAAAATGACGTGGTTTTATTCACGTTCACGAAGAAGTTTGTGGAATAAGGGGGAAACATCAGGACATATTCAGCGCGTTAAATCACTATATTTAGATTGTGATCAAGATTCTATTATGGTAGTTGTTCAGCAAGCAGGTGTAGCGTGTCATACAGGAGAAAAGTCGTGTTTTTATAATAAGGTGTTATAGGGGGGATAAGGAAATGAACGATGTGTTGCAACAGTTATATGGAACGATTGAGCGGCGAAAAGAAAATCCGGTTTCTGAGTCGTATACAAATTACTTATTTACAAAAGGAGAAGACAAAATATTAAAGAAATTAGGGGAAGAATGTACGGAAGTTATCATTGCGTCAAAAAATAATAAGAAAGATGAGCTTATAAAAGAAGTTACTGATCTTACGTATCATTGCTTAGTGTTACTTGTAGAAAAAAATGTTTCATTACAGGAGATAACAGAAGAATTACAAAAACGGCAAGGGCAATTATCAAGAGTGGGTGAACGAAAAGACATTGATGCCTTATAGGAGGGGAGAAAAATGAGAGTAGATTATCACCTTCACTTAGAAGAAGGACCGTATTCTATGCGGTGGTTATCTCGCACAAATGAAGCGCTTGAGTATTTTGCGCCGATTGAAGAAGAAAAGCATTCGATGAAATGGATATTGAAGGCAGGGGAACGTTTAAAAAAGCGTGTAAAGGCAGGGGCATTTTCACCGGAATGGATTGATTTATACTTGGAGGAAGCTGTGCGTAAAGGCTTGCAAGAAGTTGGCATTGTTGATCACTTATATCGTTTCTATGAAGCGAAGGAATACTATGAACGCTACGTCGATATTCGTAATACAGAACTGGGGCGGCTGCAAAAAGAATGGTTAGATCAAGTGAGGATGGAATCGATTATAAACTTTACAAGCGCAATTGAAGATGCGAAAGAAAGATGGAGAAAACGAGGCGTGACGTTACGACTTGGGCTAGAAGCAGATTATTTCATCGGCGGGGAAGAAGAACTGACAAAGTTATTAACATTAGGAAATTGGGATTATGTTATTGGTTCTGTTCATTTTATTAATGGATGGGGATTTGATAATCCGGATACAGACGATTATTTTAGACAACATAATTTGCATGTGTTATATCAGACATTTTTTCAAACGTTAGAAAAAGCAATACGTTCTGGCTTATTTGATATTGTTGCGCATTTAGATAACATAAAAGTGTTTAACTATCGCATAGATGAAAATGAGCAATTACCATATTACGAAAAAATTGCGAAAGCTTTGATTGAAACGAATACAGCTACGGAAGTGAATGCTGGATTATATTATCGATATCCTGTAAGAGAAATGTGTCCGAGCCCTTTGTTTTTACAGCGCTTAGTACAATATGGTGTTCCGATTACAATTTCTTCGGATGCGCATTTCCCAAATGATTTAGGTAGTTATGTACAAGAAAATATAGAAACACTTCGAAATCATGGTGTGACGCATGTTGCAACATTTGAAAAAAGAATCCGGAACATGAAACCGCTCGAATATGTAGAAGAGAATGTTTTGTGATAAAGTGAAACTTCCATCAGTAGGGGGAGGGTTTATTCCCTACTGATGGAAAGCCCGCCCAATCGGGCTTACTGCCCGCGAATAGCGGGATGAAAATCTCCTTTTTTGTTTACACTAATGTTGAACAAAAAAGGAGGATTTTCTTATGGCGAAACAACAATATAAAGATACTGGGAAGTTAACGAATGAGAGCAATGCCTTGCAAAAAGATCAATCAGAGCAAGCGATTATACAAGAACAAATTAGTGATACGGTAGCAGAAGGAACAATTGATGTGAAGTTAGGACAAGGAAGAGACCAATAAAATGAAACATGGAAAAAAGGCTGAATGTATTCAGCCTTTTTTCCATGTTTTTGTAAAGAAAGGTGATAAAAATATATGAATACAAATTGAAAAAAGGACATAAAAATCCTCCTTTGTTTTAGATGGGCGAGAGGATTTGGCCATGCATAGAAACGTTCAAGGCCTTTTTCTGCCACGTACGGTGATAAAGCAAAGAGAAAAAACGAGTGCTTGTCATCTTTTGTTCCACATAACCGCAACGTATATGTAGAACAATTAAAACGAATTTATATAGTTTAATCAAATTCCTTGTTTTTTTTCGACGGAATTTTTTACAATAATATTGAATGGGCATATTTTTATCCCGCTATTTTTGGGCAGTAATACTCCCACCTCAAAATTCAGCGAAAGCATTGTCCAGCTCCAGTGGCTAGAATGTTCGGTGGCTTCGCTTCTTCCTACGAGGTAAAAAAACCCTCTACGTCAGAAGCTCCATCCCCCTCACATTCTGAACGAGCCACTTCCGCTTTTCTTAAGAAGTTAGGTGGGAGATAAACTGCCCGTAAAAGCCCGATTGGGAGGGCTAATAATCAGCGGGGGATGAAGAAAACCCTCACTGATTAAAGTTTCACTTTATCCAAAGATGATGAGGTTTTACTGTGCGTAAAAAAGAAAGGATGCTTAAACATGGCGAAAATTTTAATAGCAGGAAAAATTCCAGAAATCGGACTACAGTTGTTACGAGATCATGAAGTGGAAATGTATGATAAAGAAGAATTGATTGGCACAGAAGAGCTAGTAGCGCGTGTAAAAGATAAAGATGTATTATTAAGCTTGCTTTCAACAAAAGTTCCGAAAGAAGTCATCGATGCAGCACCGTATTTGAAAATTATTGCGAACTACGGTGCTGGATATGACAATATTGATTATAAATATGCGGTGGAAAAGGACATAGCGGTTACGAATACACCAAAAGTTTCAACAGAGGCAACAGCAGAGCTAACATTTGCAATTTTGTTAGCGGCAGCGCGCCGTATTCCAGAAGGAGATACACTATGTCGTACAGTTGGTTTTAATGGCTGGGCACCGCTCTTTTTCTTAGGGCGTGAAGTATACGGCAAAACGATTGGCATTATTGGCCTTGGAGAAATCGGAAAAGCGGTAGCCAAGCGAGCAAATGCCTTTGGGATGAACATTGTGTATACAGGGCCAAGTCGTAAATATAGGGCGGAGCAAGAATTAGGGGCAACATATGTAACGCTGGAAGAACTATTACAAACAGCGGATTTTGTTACCATTAACTGTGCTTATAATCCGAAGTTGCATCACATGATTGATGAGGAACAGTTTAGACTAATGAAGAAAACAGCTTATATTATTAATGCGGCACGTGGTCCGATTATGAACGAAGAGGCGCTTGCATTTGCATTAGAAACAAAGGAAATTGAAGGAGCAGCTCTTGATGTCTTTGAATTTGAACCGAAAATTACAGAGAGATTAAAAGAATTAACAAACGTTGTGTTAACACCGCATATTGGAAACGCAACGATTGAGACGCGTGATGCAATGGCAGAAATGGCAGTACGCAATATTTTAGCGGTATTAGAAGGAAATGAACCGTTAACTCCAGTGTATAAAAAAGAACTTGTGACGAAATAACAAAGAATCCTTCCTTATGATAGGAAGGATTCTTTGTTTATTCTTTGTTTGCTCGCTTTTTTTGTGATGGGCGTTGTCTAAGAAATTGAGATAACATATACAAAATATAAAGCGGAATAGCGATGAATAAAAACACTGAAATATTACCGAAGCTCGTTTTATACATCGTATAAATGATTCCAATTAAAAAGAGTGTCACAATAATACTATATTTTGGAATCGGTACATCTTTCATACTTGGAATACGAATGCGACTAACCATAAGAAAAGCGAATGTCACGAATACTGTAATAAGTACGATTTTTGGAATCGTATGTGAAAATAAAGTAAGGAAGGCAACAAGACCACCTGCAGCTGTAATTGGTACACCAGTAAAGTATTTCATTGATGTTGATGATGGTGTAACATTGAAGCGAGCTAATCTGTATGCTCCAAATAGAGGGAAGAGTCCTGCTATGTATAATCCGATAATACCGTAATTAGAGAAGGATGTGTAATACATCAATACAGCGGGAGCAGCACCAAATGTAACAACGTCTGCTAATGAATCAAGTTCTTTTCCGAGCTGTGAATCGACACGAAGTAGGCGTGCAATCCTTCCATCAAGGCTATCTAACATCATTCCGATTAAAACTAAAATTGCCGCTGATTTGTAGTATCCTAATGAAGCATAGCCGATGGATAGAAATCCACTATATAAATTTCCGAGCGTAAATAGGTTTGGAATGGCTGCTCTGTACAAAATCTGATCCCTTGCTTTCTATTATAGATTCTTGATTAGTTTATGAAAGTTTATCTTTTTTATCATAACATAAATTTCCTATAATCGTCGAAAAAATTCTTCGTTTTGAGAAAGATTTCAGCGTATTTTTTATTTGTTGTAAGTCTGAAAGTAATAACTGTACTTGCTTTTTAATTTGTTTCATTCAAAGCTATCGTATTATATGTATGTTGTTTTTTATTTGGATTTATATGTATATAGAAAATAACCCTCGAATCGTTATCGTTCGAAGGTTATTTTCTTATTCAAATTTCGTTATCATCGTGCCAGTCTTATATCGATTATGTGAATCAAATCGTAATAAATCACCGTAAATGAGTTTATCAGAGTAATTTAACTCTGTTTTTGCCTTTTCGATATATGGTTGACACATAGTAATATCAGTCGGTTCACCAGTTTTTTTGTTGTAGCATACATTTTTTGTATACAGATAATCATTTGTTACGAAGCTTCCGTCACGCATAACCATAAGTGGTTCATCATTTTTTTCAAATAAATCTGTACCAAATTCAATAGAATGGTTTGTTTTTATACCGAGTAAATGTAGAAGTGTTGGTTTCACATCAATTTGTCCAGAAACTTTTGAAATGACTTGTCCTTTTTGACCAGGAATGTGAATGATGAGCGGTACTCTTTGTAGCTGCATCGTATCAAAAGGAGTAAGAGTCTCTTTTCCTAAAAATTGGGCCATAGCTGCATTATGGTTTTCAGAAATACCATAATGATCTCCGTAAATAATGATAATCGAATTATCGTATAATCCTTCTTTTTTTAATTGTTCAATAAAATATTTTATTGCTTCATCTGTATAACGTACAGTTGGAAAATAACGATTTACAACGCCGCTTTCTGAATTAAATTCATTAATGAATTGATCTTCCGGTTGCAGCAAAAATGGAAAATGGTTTGTTAATGTAATGAATTTCGTATAGAACGGTTGTGGTAAGGATTTTAATTTTGGAATAGATTGTTCGAAAAATTCTTTATCTTTTAATCCCCAACCAACAGACATTTGTTCTGCATTTGTATAGTCTTGCAAATTGAAATAGCGATCATATCCGAGTGCAGGATACATCAAATTGCGATTCCAAAATGTTTTATCATTTGAATGAAATACAGCAGAGTAATATCCATGTTTTTTGAGTTGTTCTGGTGTAGCTGTATATTCATTATTAGCATGTGTAAAGAAAACAGAGCCGCGATCAAGCGGATATAAAGAGTTTTCAATAATAAATTCGGCGTCTGAGGTTTTCCCTTGCCCTGTTTGATGATAAAAGTTATTGAAATAATAGCTTTCTTTAATGAAGTCATTTAAAAATGGTGTGATTTCTTTTCCATTTATTTTTTGATTGATGACAAAACTTTGTGTAGATTCCATTGAGATTAAAATAACATTTTTTCCTTTTGCTACGCCAAATAAATCTTTATTTGCTTGTCTATCTTTTGTTTTCACATAGTTATCAATTTCAGAAAAGCTATCTCCACTTGCGAAGGCACGCTGGGCCGAAGATTTCGATTGCAGCGCAATATCATAAATATGATACGTATATAAGCCAAGATTTTTCACAACAGTTTGGCGATCAAATGAATGCGAAAAGAGTTGTGGTTTATAAATAACTGAAATAACCATTTGCAGGGCTAATGCTGCTGTTACACCGCTAAAAAATATTTGTTTTTCTTTTCTCGATAGAGGAGTTGTGTCACAAAAACTAGGGAATTTCCGAGATAATATGGCCAAAATAATGGTATCTGCAAATAAAAGAAGTGTTTTATATGTAAATAGTTCTTTTATACTCGTTCCTAAATCAGCCATGTTATTTGTTTGAAATAATACTGGGAATGTTACAAAGTCATTGTAAAACCCATAAAACATGGCGTTGCCAAATAAAATAAATGATAACACCATACTAATACTTATAATGATACGATTTCGATGTTTTGTTGCTAATAAAGCGAAACCGAAAAATAATAATAATGAAGCTAACGGATTAAAGAACAACATGATTTGTTCGAAAGCGTTATTGATCTTCATATCAAAAGCTAATTTGTATACAATATATGTTTTGATCCATAATAGGACGACTGCTATGAGAGCGAATCGTACTTTTGGAAACAAGTGTTGCATCATATTGGGTTCCTCCTACTACCTACAAGTAACCGTTCGTTTCTGTATATAACCGGTTACATATCTCTATGTTTTTTTACTATGTGTACTATTATATAAAAACATAGTGAATTTGTGGATGCTTTTCTCATAATTGGGTAGAAAAAGGGAAGCTGGATAAAATAATGTCATCGATAGAAAAGTGGAGGAGTACTATGAAGAAAATATGTTGTTTTATAGTGAGCTGCTTCATTTTACTTGGAAATCCAGCTCCTTTTTTGGCTGAACATGAACCGTTATTATTAGAAGATGCACTTTATTCGGTGCTATTTCCGAGAATAAATGAAGCGATTCAAAAGTATTATGGAAAACAAAAGCCATATGAATGTCCGACAATCGTTAGTATGAAAAAAATGTACAGCGGTACATATTTGTTCCGTGCTTCTATTGAAATAATTAAATACGAGCCAGGAATAGGAGGGAAAAAACTCCCACCGTTTGAAAAAGTAACAATTACCTTTGAAAATGATGATGGTGAATGGACTGTGAAGAATATAGGTGTAAAGCGCTTACCAGATAATACGAAAATAAATTGTCGTAAACCAATTTAAAAAAGTATTTGACAAATAAATTACTCATTTGCTATTGTTAATAGCAATAAAAAAGACGATTGAAAATTAAATAGACTTACCTCATCTACACTCAAGGGTAGAGGCCGCGATAATCAAAAGTAAGCTATAGGAAATAAAGTGGTATTCATGATCATAGTCTGAAAGGGATTATCGCCGAAATATATGAGTACCCACTTTATTCATATATTGGGACTGCATTAAATAAATGTAGTACTGTCATAAGTTTTTGACTTATGGAGAGCTATTTGGAGATGTTTGATGCGGTTTCTTATTTGAGAAAATAACAACAAGTTTATTTTTTCATCGTATATTCTTCTAATAAGAAACGCGTGTGAACATTGTTCCGCGCGTTTTTTTGTTTATCCCGCTATTCGTGGGCAGTAAGACCCCCACCTCAAGATTCGGAAGACGCGAAGCCACCGACTGTTCTAGCCGCTGGATCTTAAAGAAAAGCGGAAGCGGCTCGCTCAGAACAAGAGGGGGATGGAGCTTCTGACATAGAGGCGCTTTTTGCCTAGGAGGCAGAGCTAGACAAAGCTGTCGAAAAATTAAAATGGATATATAGATGTTTTTGAGAGAAAAGGGAGGAATTCACATGTATTTACACGGCACAAGCCACATTAACGAGCAAGGGCACTTAGAAATTGGAGGATGCGATGCTACTGAACTTGCAAAAACATATGGAACACCTCTTTATGTATATGATGAAGCAGCGATTCGTGAGAAATGTCGTGCATTCCATCATGCTTTTAAAGAAAGTGGGTTCTCTTATCAAGTAGCATATGCGAGCAAAGCGTTCTTGTGCATGGAAATGTGCCGATTAGCTGCTGAAGAAAATATGTCGCTTGATGTTGTGTCTAGCGGAGAGTTATATACAGCGCTGCAAGCAGGATTTCCAGCTGATCGTATCCATTTCCATGGTAATAATAAAACAGAAGAAGAGATGAGAATGGCACTAGAAGCTAACATCGGATGTTTCGTTGTAGACAATTTTTTGGAACTAGAAGTATTGCATGATTTGGCAGAAGAATACGGGAAAGTTGCAAGCGTTCTGCTTCGTGTGACTCCAGGAGTAGAAGCGCATACCCATGAATATATTACAACAGGTCAAGATGATTCCAAGTTTGGCTTTGGTATTTCAACGGGGCATGCATTACAAGCAATGAAACGTGCATTAGAAAAATCAAATTACCATGTGCTGGGAATTCATTCTCATATTGGATCGCAAATTTTTGAGACAGCAGGATTTGTTCGTGCAATTGAAGTGCTTCACAAATTTTTAGAAGTAGTGAGAAAAGAAATGGATTACGTAGCTTCTGTATTAAATGTAGGCGGTGGTTTTGGAATTCGTTATACGGAAGGAGATACACCGCTTGCTCTTGGTGAATATGTGCAAGCTGTGACAGATGCGGTGCGCGAGCAGTTTATAGCATGTGGATATCCACTTCCAGAAATTTGGGTAGAACCAGGTCGTAGTATTGTTGGTGATGCAGGAACAACTTTGTACACAGTGGGAGCGATTAAAGATATTCCAGGCATTCGTAAATATGTATCAGTTGATGGAGGAATGACAGATAACCTTCGACCAGCACTTTACGGAGCTCGTTACGAAGCATTGCTAGCAAACCGAGCGAATGAATCTGCCGAAGAGGTTGTTTCAATCGCAGGGAAGTGTTGTGAAAGCGGGGATATGCTCATTTGGGATGTAGCGCTCCCTAAAGTTGTTTCTTGTGATCTCTTGGCTATCTCTTGTACAGGGGCATATGGTTATTCGATGGCGAATAATTACAATCGGATCCGTCGACCAGCAGTTGTGTTTGCGGAAAATGGAAAATCTCATGTTGTTGTTGAGAGGGAATCGTATGAAAATATTATCGGGAACGATCGCATACGTGTAAAGGAATTTGTGTAAAGTGAAACTTCCATCAGTGTGGGGGGGCATCCCCCACTGATGGAAAGCCTACCCAACCTTGCACATGCCAGCAGTGATCCCTCACCTATCTTCTTTAGAAAAGCGGAAGTGGCTCCCTCAATCTTGAGGCTGGGGATCTTACTGCCCACGAATAGCGGGATAAATACGTTCTTGTTTAGTTGAAGAAGGAGTTTTTAGGTGAATAACTCCTTCTTCTTTTAAAAAATATAAATTTTATCGGAAAACTAGGATTGAAAAAATTCAGAATTGTGATAAAATACGGATATAATTACATTCTTATCAAGAGCGGCGGAGGGAACTGGCCCAAAGAAGCCCGGCAACCTACTTTATAAAAGTAAGGTGCTACTTCCAGCAAAATGGAATCCATTTTGGAAGATAAGGTAGATACGTTACCGGAACAGTCTTTTCGAAATGGGAAAGGTTTTTTTTATGAAAAAAAAGGGGGGCTGTTCGTGGGGATACGCGGACAATTTGAAGAAGTAGCAAGTAAGATTCAAGCGATGCTTACTGATATGAAATATGGTTCAATTACAATTGTTGTACAAGATGGTAAAGTGATTCAGCTTGAAAAAAGTGAAAAAGTACGTTTGAAATAAGCATGCTGACTAGAAAAACTAGAGGCGGCTTTAATCTATTTTTATTAGATTAAGGCCGCCTTTTTGTATGAGTTTTATCCCGCTATTCGTGGGCAGTAATACTCCCACCTCAAAATTCAGCGAAAGTATTGTCCAGCTCCAGTGGCTAGAATGTTCGGTGGCTTCGCTTCTTCCTACGAGGTAAAAAAACCCTCTACGTCAGAAGCTCCATCCCCCTCACATTCTGAACGAGCCACTTCCGCTTTTCTTAAGAAGTTAGGTGGGAGATAAACTGCCCGTAAAAGCCCGATTGGTTCAACTAATAATCAGTGGGGGATGAACAAAATCCCCACTGATTAAAGTTTCACTTTATGAAGGAGGTAGGGCGATGTTAACGTATGAAACATGGAAAGATCATTTTGTTTCATTTTCAGAAGATGATGAAACGAAAGGTGCTTTAGCAGCGGTGCGCTGGGCCTATGAACATTATAGGCAGGATATTGTGTATGCATGCAGCTTTGGGATAGAAGGAATGGTATTATTGCATTTAATTAACCAAGTAAATCCATCTGCAAAGGTTGTATTTTTAGATACAAATGTTCATTTTCAAGAAACGTACGATTTAATTAAAAAAGTACGAGAACGATTTCCTAAGTTGAATATTATTGAAAAGCAACCAAAACTTACACTTGAAGAACAGGCAAAAGAGCATGGCGATAAATTATGGGAACATAACCCAAACCTTTGTTGTCAATTAAGAAAGATTAAGCCGTTAGAAGAAGTGCTAACAGGTAGGAAAGCATGGATATCTGGTTTGAGAAGAGAGCAGTCTGAAACGCGAAAAAATACGCAGTTTGTTAATCAAGATCATCGTTTTCAATCTGTTAAAATTTGTCCACTTATTCATTGGACTTGGAAAGAAGTGTGGCGTTACGTATACAAGCATAATTTACCATACAATCCACTTCATGATATTGGGTATCCAAGCATCGGATGTGAAACATGCACAGTACAGGTGCAAGAAGGCGGCGATTTGAGAGATGGACGGTGGGTTGGAAAGACAAAAACGGAATGTGGTCTTCATTATCAATAAAGGCTGATAAAAAGGGAGAAGAAGAGAATGAGTGAAACAAAAACATTGGTGAATCGAATTGATACAACATATGAAACTGCACATATTGTAAAGGAAATTGAGTTAGACACAATTGCATTAAGTGATTTAGAACTTATTGCTACCGGTGGATATAGCCCGCTTACTGGTTTTTTAGGGGAAAGTGACTATGTGTCAGTAGTGGAGGAAATGAGATTAACAGATGGAGAGGTATGGAGTATTCCAATTACATTGCCTATAACAGAAGAAAAAGCGAAAGAATTACAAGAAGGAGAAGAAGTTAGGCTCGTAAAAGATGGGGTGACTTATGGTGTGATTCAAGTTGAAGAGATGTACACGCCTAACAAAGAAAAAGAGGCATTCCTTGTCTATAAAACGGTAGAAGACAAACATCCGGGTGTTAAGAAATTATATGATCGTCCTAATGTATATGTAGGAGGGCCAATTACGCTTGTGAAACGAATTGAAAAAGAAAAATTTGCCGCTTATTATTTAGATCCAAGTGAAACGCGAGCAGAGTTTCAACGGCGTGGCTGGAAAACAATCGTTGGCTTTCAGACAAGAAATCCGGTTCATCGGGCACATGAATATATTCAAAAAGCAGCTCTTGAAATAGTTGATGGCTTATTTTTAAATCCGCTCGTTGGTGAAACGAAGTCAGATGATATTCCAGCTGATGTTCGCATGGAAAGTTACGAAGTACTTCTTGAAAACTACTATCCAAATAACCGTGTCTTTTTAGCGGTATTTCCAGCGGCAATGCGATACGCAGGGCCGCGTGAAGCAATTTTTCACGCACTTGTCAGAAAAAACTTTGGATGTACGCATTTTATTGTTGGTCGTGATCACGCTGGAGTTGGAAATTATTATGGCACGTATGAAGCGCAGGAGATTTTCAACGATTTTACAGTAGAAGAGTTAGGGATTACGCCTCTCTTTTTTGAACATAGTTTTTATTGTGCGAAATGTGAGGGGATGGCATCAACAAAAACATGTCCACATGGAAAAGAAGCGCATGTCATTTTATCAGGCACAAAGGTAAGAGAACTTTTACGAAATGGAGAACTACCACCAAGTACGTTTAGTCGTAAAGAAGTAGTAGAGGTCCTAATTCGTGGTTTGCAAAAAGAAGTTGTGACAAAGTAAGGGGAGAAAATAGATGGGAACAAATATTACTTGGCATGCAGCATCTGTTTCAAAAGAAGAACGCCGAAAACAAAATAAGAATCATAGTTTTGTTCTATGGTTTACAGGTTTATCAGCTTCTGGGAAGTCCACAGTAGCCAATGCAGTAGCTCGCAAATTATTTGAGAAGAATATCGGTAATTATGTATTAGACGGAGATAATATTCGTCATGGGCTAAATAAAGATTTAGGATTTTCCGAAGAGGACCGTACAGAAAATATTCGGCGCATCGGTGAAGTGGCAAAACTATTTGTTGATAATGGGAGCATTGTACTAACAGCATTTATTTCACCATTTCGAGAAGATCGTCAGCAAGTACGTGACATAGTGGAACAAGATGAGTTTGTTGAAGTATTTGTAAAGTGTCCGATTGAAGAATGTGAAAAGCGTGATCCAAAAGGGTTGTATAAAAAGGCAAGAAGCGGAGAGATTAAGCAATTTACGGGAATCGACTCTCCGTATGAAGAGCCAATTCAAGCTGAGATTATTGTGGAAACACACCGCCATTCTACCAAAGAATGTGCACAGCAAATTATTGCTTATTTGCAAAAACGAAGCTTTATCCCGCATTAAAGGGCAGTAAGACCCCCACCTCAAGATTAATAGAAGATTAAAGAAGATAGGTGGGGGATAAAGCCCCCCACTGATTAAAGTTTCACTTTATATAAGGAGGATAACAGATGAGTTATGAAAAAGTGTGGGCAAACAATGAAAAATTAAATGCAACAGAGAAAAAGAAATTAGAAAAAGACGGTTTAGAAATTTTTAAAGATATTCCGTATTATGCTGAACATGGATTTGCGTCTATTCCGAAAGAAGAATGGGATTCTTTCAAGTGGGCAGGACTATATTTGCAGCGCCCAAAAGAAGCGGGATATTTTATGATGCGTGTGAATATCCCATCTGGAATTATAACAAATGAACAAGTGGAGGCTCTCGCTTCTATTGCAGAAGATTACGGCCGTGATGTACTTGATATTACAACGCGTCAAGCGATTCAGTTTCATTGGCTACAAATTGAGCAAATTCCAGACATTTTCGAGCGATTAGAAAAAGTAGGTTTATCGACAGCTGGGGCATGCGGTGATATTACACGTAATATTACAGGCAATCCACTCGCTGGAATTGATGAAAATGAATTGTTTGATACACAAGTAATTGTGCGGGAGGTATATGAATATTTTCAGCACAATGAAGAATTTTCAAATCTACCCCGTAAATTTAAAATGTCAATTAGTTCAAATGTGTACAATTCAGCAAATGCGGAGATTAACTGTGTGGCATTTACACCTGCAACGAAAGAAATTAATGGAGAGACAGTCATTGGTTTTCACGTCAAAGTGGGAGGCGGTTTATCAGCGCGTCCATATTTGGCGGAAGAATTAGATGTATTTGTTTTACCAGAGCAAGTGAAAGAGGTAGCAATTGCTATTGCAACGATTTTCCGTGATTTTGGATATCGTGAAAAGCGCCATTTTGCTCGCTTAAAATTTCTTGTTGCAGATTGGGGAGCAGAAAAATTTAAAGAACAGTTATTACAATATACAGGACCTTTATATGAGAGAGGAGAAAGTGCTCTAAAGGGGTGGAATGCTGGTTACTTTTACGGTGTTCATAAGCAAAAGCAAGATAATCAATATTATATTGGTTTCAATGTACCCGTCGGTCGTCTACATGCAGAAGAAATGTATGAGATTGCTAGAATTGCAAAACAGTATGGAAATGGTGAAATTCGTACGTGTAATTCACAAAACTTTATTATTCCGAATGTGCCTCAAGAAAATATTGATGCACTATTGCAAGAACCATTATGGGAAGTAATCTCTGCAAAGCCAAAGTCATTTATCGGTTATGCAGTTTCTTGTACAGGAATTGAATATTGCAATTTAGCATTAGTAGAGACGAAAGAAAGATTACGTAATATTGCAGATTATTTAGATACAAAGCTTGTATTAGATGTACCAATTCGTATTCATATGGTCGGTTGTCCAAATTCTTGCGGCCAACGACAAATTGCTGATATCGGCTTGCAAGGTATCAAAATGAAAACGAAAGAAAAGGGGATGGTTGAAGCGTTTGAAATTTATGTAGGCGGGACGCTATTAGGCGGAGGTGCTTACAATGAAAAGCTAAAAGGGAAAATAGATGGTGAAGACTTGCCACATGTTCTTACTGCATTTTTAACATATTTTAAGGAGAATAAGCTCCCTAGTGAAACGTTTTATGAATTTGTTAGTCGTATTGGAATAACGGATTTACAAGCAGTATTAGATACGATTTTAGAAGAAGTGATTGCATCGTAGGGGGAGAACAATATGGATTTATATCGTTTTGAAGCTGTTTTGGAAAATGGTGTTGTTTCTGTAGTCGTTGTTGCGCAAAGTGAAGAGCAAGCATTTCGTCTCGTTGAAGTAGAACTTGAAAAATATTTTTTACCTTTGCCGGAAGTGAAAGAAATTTCTTTATATGAGAAAAAGAAAATTCGAAAGGGAGCAGCGTTTGTATTGCATGAGTAGGAAACGGTCTAATCAATGCCAACAGGAAGTAAGACGGAAAATTGTCAACTTCCATTAGTAGAAAAGGTTCTGCTGATGGAAGTTTCACTTTATAGAAGAAATGAGGAGAAAGTATGGGGAAAGTGTACATTGTTGGTGCAGGGCCTGGTGATCCAGAATTAATTTCTGTGAAGGGCGTAAAATGTATTAGGCAAGCAGATGTCATTTTATATGATCGTCTTGTGAATAAAGAACTGCTTTCTTATGCAAAGCCAGAAGCGGATTTAATTTACTGCGGGAAACTTCCAAACTACCATACGATGAAGCAAGAAACGATTCATGCTTTTTTAGTGAAGTATGCAAAGAAAGGAAAGATTGTGACGCGTTTAAAAGGCGGAGATCCTTTCGTATTTGGAAGAGGCGGCGAAGAAGCGGAGGCATTGGTGAAACATAATATTCCGTTTGAGGTTGTTCCAGGTATTACAGCTGGGATTGCAGCTTCTGCATATGCAGGGATTCCTGTTACACACCGCGAAGCTAGCACAAGTTTTGCAGTTGTAACAGGGCACCGGAAAGAAGGAGCAGAAGAGGAAGTGAAGTGGGAAAACTTAGCGAAGGGTGTCGACACGCTTGCCGTTTATATGGGGGTAAGTAATCTTCCTTATATATGTGAACAGCTTCTGAAATATGGGAAAAGTGAACATACGCCAGTGGCGATGATAGAGTGGGGGACAACAGTATCTCAGCGTACAATTACAGGAACATTAGGAAGTATCGTATCTGTAGCAGAGGATGAGCGAATCCAAAATCCGAGTATGATTATAATTGGGGAGGTTGTACGCTTTCGCGAGAAAATTCATTGGTTTGAACAAACGCTTGAACATTCGTCTCTACTTAGCGGAGTGCTTTAACATGAAAGCGGTACTCTATATTTGTCATGGCAGTCGAATGCAGGAAGCGTGTGAAGAAGCGGTTGCTTTTGTTACATCATGTATGGAACGTATATCAGCTCCTATTCAGGAAGTATGCTTTTTAGAATTAGCATCTCCTTCTATTGCTGAGGGAGTTGCAGCTTGTGTACAAAAAGGGGCAAATCAAATCGTGATTGTCCCTGTCTTTTTATTAGCGGCAGTTCATGTAAAAATAGATATTCCTAAAGAGTTAGGACGACTGCAAAATCAATATCCTTATGTGTCTTTTTCATATGGAAATCCATTTGGTGTTTCTCGTAAACTTGTTACTGCAATTTTAGATGGCAGCGGAATGAAATCCATTGGAAAACGAGTTACTCTTTTACTTGTAGCAAGAGGGAGCAGTGATGAGGGAACGTTAAGAGATGTTAGGGCCATTGCGTCATTGTTTGAAGCGGCAGATGAAGTAGAGCATGTCGAAGTATGTTATTTAGCAGCAGCTAAGCCGCGATTTGAAGAGAAGCTGCATGAGCTTGTTCAAACAACGAATGCTCCGATTGTTATCCTTCCATATCTTTTATTCACAGGATTGTTAATGAAAAGAATTGAAAAAACAGTTCGGAAATATAACCATTCTCAAATTGTATTATGTCCGTATGTAAGCAAAAATCAGGCGTTTCAGGATATGCTCATTAAGCATACAGAAGAAATGATAAGGGAGAATGTATATGTATCCATTAACGGTGCGAATAAAGAATAAACTTGTTGTTTTCATTGGTGGCGGACGAGTCGCGGCATTTAAGATAGCTCCTTTATTACAACAAGAAGCTAATATTATTGTCATTAGTAGAAAATTGGATAAAAGTTTAATTCAGCTTGTAGAAGAACATAAAATTCGGTGGTTTCAAAAAGAATATGAAACAAGCGATCTTATCGGGGCTTTTTTAGTTGTGGCAGCAACGGACGATCCGTTGTTAAATGAGAGAATTGCAGATGATGCAGCGTCAAATCAATTAGTAAATGTAATTACAAATCCGGAATGTGGTAATGTTCATTTTCCAGCAGCTATTCATCGGGGCAAATTGAACATTGCTGTATCTACTGAAGGGGCAAGCCCAAAACTTGCGAAAAAAATTCGTGATAAAATAGCAGGGAAATATGATGATCGTTATAAGGAATACCTAGATTTTTTATATGAAGTACGTATGAAAGTGAAGCAGTTACAACTAGATAAGAAGAAACAAAATATTGTATTACAGGAAGTGCTTAAGTCTACCTATGTACACGATATAGAAGAGCGAGAAACACTTCTGTATTCTTTATATAAATACAAATAAAAAAATCGACATAAAAATCCTCTTTCTTTTTAGGTGGGCGAGAGCATCTGGCCATGTATAGAAGCGGTCAGGGCCTTTTTCTGCTACATGCAAGGTTTAAAACAAAAGGAAAAAGCAAGTAGGGGTCATGTTGTATTCTGCACAGCGGCAACTTATATGTCGAAAAATTAAAATGTATATATAGATAAAAAAGCTAGTATTTTGATAGTTTGTGATGTTTTCCTCTCTTTAATAAAATAAAGAGTTACTAAAAAGGGAGAAGAGCTGTAAATTAATTTATTCTTTACAAATGAAATAATCTCCTCTATAATCACAATTAACTTCAATACATGAAATCGATGAGCAAGAAGAGTACGTATATTTGAGACGTTCAGAGAGCTGGGAAAAGGTGTGAGCCCGGTACGATAAAATATACAGAATGGGCTTGCGAGAGGTATGTTGAACGGATAGTAGGCAACCCGGGTTCCGCCGTTACAAGGATAAGGTATCGGAAGTTTTCCTGTACCTGAAAAGTGGGATAGTTTATCCAATTGAGGTGGTACCACGGTATTATATTATACATATCGTCCTCTACATGCATAATAGCGTGTAGGGGACTTTTTTATTTCCTGAAGGAGGTGGGCGAGTATGAACTGAAAGTGTATAATTAAGAAAAGTATAAATATTCAGATAAGGAGAAGTGAACATGAAAGAAACACAGCAATGGACGTCGAAAATTGGTTTTGTACTCGCAGCAGCCGGGGCAGCAGTAGGACTTGGGGCGATTTGGAAATTTCCATACGTTGCCGGGAATAGTGGAGGAGGAGCTTTTTTTCTTGTCTTTTTATTCATGACAATATTTATTGGGATGCCGCTTTTAGTGGCGGAATTTGTGATCGGTCGCAGTACGCAAAAAGAAGCGGTGACAGCGTATAAAGTATTAGTACCAAATAATAAATTATATCCATGGATTGGTCGCATGGGGGTTGTGACATGTTTTAGTGTTTTATCATTTTATAGTGTTGTTGGAGGTTGGATTTTACTTTATTTATTTTATAGCGTAACAGGTGGATTATGGGAGAATGCCGCTGATTACGCAAAATTATTTGGAGAAACAATCGCAAATCCAATAAGTGCAATTGGAGCACAATTTATTTTTATGCTTTGTACAATTTTTATAGTAAGTAAAGGTGTAGAAAAAGGAATTGAAAAAGCAAGTAAGTATATGATGCCGCTTTTATTTGTTCTGTTTCTTGCAATCATTGTTCGTTCTCTTACATTGGACGGGGCGTGGAAAGGTGTGGAATTTTTCTTAAAACCAGATTTCTCAAAATTAACAGCAAAAACAATTTTATATGCGATGGGACAATCGTTCTTTTCACTTACGGTTGGAGCTTCGGTTATGGTCACATATAGTTCTTATTTGAAAAAAGAAGAACATTTAGCAAAATCAGCAACGTCAATTACAAGCTTAACAGTCTTTGTTACTGTACTTGCGGGGCTAGCGATTTTCCCGGCGATTTTTGCGTTAGGTGTTAGTCCGACAGAAGGACCAGGATTATTATTCATCGTTCTTCCGGCTGTATTTGGAGAAATTCCTTTCGGGCATTTTTTCTTTATTTTATTCTTAATTCTGTTTTTCTTTGCAACGATTACATCGGCAATTTCTATGCTCGAAATTGTAGTTGCTTCCGTAGCGAAAGAGGATGAAAAGAAGCGTCCATCGGCATCGCTCTTAATTGGACTGCTTATTTTCGTAGTTGGAATTCCAGCAGCATTATCATTTGGAGTTATGAGTGATGTGAAATTATTCGGAAAGACATTTTTTGATTTAGTGGACTTTATGGTGAGTAACGTATTACTTCCGCTTGGTGTATTAGCCATTTCGCTCTTTGTACCAAATAAAATGAAGAAAGAGTTGTTAATGCAAGAATTAGAAGTTACAGGAACAAGAGGAAAAACGCTGTTTAATATATGGTTTTTCTTGCTTCGTTATATCATTCCGATTACAGTTATTCTTGTATTTTTAAATGTTATTGGTGTATTTTAGTTGATAAAAAACGGAGAATATTCTCCGTTTTTTATTATGATGTAGAAGTTTGTAATAGACGAGTATATGTTTTAAAAGCTACAACGGCTGCGATGAAGGAACCAATAAAAAAGATACCGGATCCAACTACTGAAAATATTCGGCCTATAAATGTCTCTTTGGCTTCTTGTAATTCTACAACTGCTTGTGATTCTTGATTCATGTGTAGACCTCCTCAAAAAACTTTTATATTATTGTATGTGTAATGCCTAGAAGGTGTTAAAAATCGCAAAATAATATGAAAGATGAGGCTCACTTGTTTTACATAAATAAAAAACTCGGCAATTGCCGAGTTTTTTTATTTAATATAAGGAGCTGGATCTACAGCATTTGATTTACTTTGATTCCATTCCCCGATATGTAGTTCGAAGTGCAAGTGTTGTCCTTGTGAATCTCCTGTATTTCCCATAAAACCGAGTTGCTGGCCTTGTGTTACTTTTTGTCCAACTGAAACAGAGCGGCTACTCATATGAGCATAAACAGTTGTATATGTTTGACCGTTCATACGGTGCGATAAGTATACAACGTTTCCGTAGCTACTGGAGAAGTCAGAGCGGATTACAACCCCATCAGCTGCAGCAACAATGGGTACGGTTCCGGGTGATGCAATATCAAGGCCTTTATGGCGACTACGACTTGGATCATCAAATCCAGAAGTAAAGCCACCAGCTGCTGGTTTAATAAAACCACCAGTATTTTTCACTTGAGATGCAGGAAGAATTGGTGCTAAAGGAGCTGATTGCTGAGATTGCTGAGGTTGCTTTTGTTCTTCAGCTTTTTTTGTTTCTGCTGCACGTTTTTCCTCTTCAATTGCATTTTGGACAGCTTGACGTTGATTTTCTAGAATAGTCTTAGCTTCTTCTAAACTTTCCATCTCAGAATCTATTTTTGAAGCCTTTGCGTGCAAATCAGCAATCAAAGTTTGTTGTTGCTGTTGGTTTGCTTGTAGTTCTTGCTGTTGTTTCTGTAATGTTTGCTCAGCTTCTTTCAGTTGTTGTTCTTTTTTCTCAATTGCTTCTTTTTCTTTTTTAATGGTATCTTGATCGTATGTTTGTTGTTTTACGATATCTGTATCATTATTTAAAATTAAACTGATAGAATACACATTTTCTAATAGTTCGGCGATATTGTTCGTATTGATTAATACTTCTGTAATTAAATTTGTACGAGGTTTTTCTTGCATAGATTGTAATCTCTGCTTAATTAATTCTTGGCGTGTATCGATTTTCTTTTGCAGTTCTTCAATATGCTTTTTTTTCTCTGCGATACTGTTTTGTGTTTTTTCAATTTCCGCTTTTGTTGCTTTTAAATCTGCCTCATTTTTATTAATAGAAGCAGTTAATTCATCGATTTTTTTCTGCAATTCTTGTATTTCTTTTTCTAATTGTTGTTTTTCTTCTGATTTCATATGTAATTCTTGTTGCTTACCGTCTAGTTGTGATTGAATATTAGATAATTTATCTTGACTCGTCTCCGCATACGCTGTTGAAAGCACAGGAGAAACGAAAATAGTGCCGGCTGTCAATAAACTAAACGCTGTTATTTTTTTGTTCATCTGCCTAACTCCTTCCCTATGTTTCTATATAATCATAGAAAAGCGAAAAATGTCTATTGTTGTAATGATAATGTAAAAAAATATTTAAATAATTGTTATTAAATGTCGGAAACTAGAAGAATTTTACGTCTTAATTGCTCATTTCTACTATAAAAATTTGTTCAGATAGTAACTGATGTATAGCAAGAAACAAGCGGAAGGAATCGTTCTCATGTTAGGTTTTCTTACATTGGTTTTATTTTTGTCAAGAAAAATATTTGCACATTGGCAAAGTTATTTAGTTGTCAGATTTTTATTTTTGCCTTATCATTTTAAGAGGGGAAGAAAGTATTGAATAGTCGAACAATATTTAATACTTCTATTTTTGTATTTTATAGAAAAATAGAATATGAAAATTAAGAACATCTAAGAAGGGGGTTGCAGCAAGTATGAAAAGAATTGGACTTGCGTGGCAAATTTTAATAGGTCTTGCTCTTGGTATTCTGGTAGGCGCGATCTTTTATGGCAATCCAGAGGTTGCAAAGTATCTACAACCGATTGGTGATATTTTTATTCGTTTAATTAAAATGATTGTTGTACCAATCGTAGTAGCAAGTATTGTTGTTGGTGTTGCCGGCGTTGGCGATGTGAAAAAGCTTGGACGTTTAGGCGGAAAAACAATTATTTATTTTGAAATTATTACAACGATTGCGATTGTTGTTGGTTTATTAGTGGCAAACGTATTCCAGCCGGGAAAAGGCGTGAATATGGCAGATTTACAAAAATCGGATATTTCTAAGTACACAGCTACGACAGAGCAAGTACAAAGTCATTCATTTGCAGATACGTTCGTAAATATCGTTCCAACGAACATTATGAAGTCGTTAGCAGATGGAGATATGCTTGCAATTATTTTCTTCTCTGTATTATTTGGTTTAGGTGTAGCGGCAATTGGAGAAAGAGGAAAACCAGTTCTGAATTTCTTCCAAGGTGTAGCCGATGCAATGTTTTACGTAACAAACCAAGTTATGAAGTTTGCACCGTTTGGTGTGTTTGCGTTAATTGGCGTAACGGTTTCTAAGTTTGGTGTAGCGTCATTAGTTCCATTAGGTAAATTAGTTATTGTTGTTTATGGATCAATGATTTTCTTCGTTGTTGTTGTATTAGGTCTAACGGCAAAGCTATTTGGAATTAATATTTTCCAATTCTTTAAGATTTTAAAAGACGAGCTTATTTTAGCATATTCTACAGCAAGCTCAGAGACGGTTCTACCAAAGATTATGGAAAAGATGGAACGTTTCGGTTGCCCGAAAGCAATTACATCTTTCGTTATCCCGACAGGTTATTCATTTAACTTAGATGGTTCAACATTATATCAAGCAATTGCAGCGATTTTCTTAGCGCAAATGTATGGTATTGATTTATCTATTTCACAACAAGTTACATTACTTCTTGTATTAATGGTTACTTCAAAAGGGATTGCCGGTGTACCGGGCGTATCGTTCGTTGTATTATTAGCAACACTTCATACAGTAGGTATTCCGTCTGAAGGTTTAGCATTTATCGCTGGTATTGACCGTATTTTAGATATGGCACGTACAGCAGTAAACGTAGTAGGTAACTCATTAGCTGCAGTTGTTATGTCTAAATGGGAAGGACAATATGACGCAGAAAAAGGACAAGCTTATTTGAAAGAGATTTCAGAGAAGCAAGTAGCTTAAATGATAGAAAGGCCTTCACGGTAAACGTGAAGGCCCTTTTCTATATAAATACATATAAAAAACCTTTCTTTTTAGATGGACAAGAGCATCCGGCCATGCATAGCAGCGACTTATATGTAAAAAAATGAAAATGAATTTATATATGGGAAAGGGAGAAATGAGGATGAAACGGAAATATGGAGATGGATCATCATGGAGACGGTTAATTGATAAAACATATTCAGTAAAAGATGTACAGGGTGGTATGTTAGGTATATTACATATAAAGCAAGTGAAGGAGCCTAGTTATAAGCAGTATAATAATCGAAAGATTTGTATTGCGCATAATGGCTATACTTGGATTCAGTATTTTATAAGTGAAAAACATTTTGTGATTACAGCGATGTTAAACGAGAACAAAGAGCTTGTTCAATATTATATTGATGTTGCAAAAGAGTATAAAATTGATGGAAGAGGATTTCCTTATTTTGATGATTTATATTTAGATGTTGTGTTGTTACCAAACGGGGAAATGTATGTATTAGATGAAGATGAGTTAGAAGAAGCATATACGGACGGAGATATTTTAAAAGAGGAGTATGATTTAGCTTGGAATACGGCAAAATGGATTATAAAAAAAATTGAAGAAGAAGATTTTTTATGGTTTTCAATTTTAGAAGCAGAAATTCAAAAAATAAAAGATAGTGTTTGATATATAAATTCATTTTCATTTTTTAACATATAAGTTGTGCTATTAGGCAGAACAAATTACTCTCTTTGTTTTCGTTTTACGCGTGGTAGGAAAATGGTCTGACTGCTTCTATGCATAGCCAGATGCTCTCGCCCGCCTAAAAAGAAAGAGGGTTTTTATGGCGCTGTTTTAATTTGTATTTATGTAATATCAAAAAAATACCAACTATTTTGATAGAAATAATGTTTGACATTTTCTCCTGTAACAAGTAAAGTAAAAAAAGATTAATTCATACAAAATATAATATGAAACCTTCTTATCAAGAGAGGCGGAGGGACTGGCCCTAAGATGCCTCGGCAGCGGACTCATAATAGAGTGCTGTGCCAAATCCAGCAAGCGATATGCTTGATAGATGAGAAGAGTGTTTCTTATATGATATATAAGACCTCTTCTCTTCAGAAGAGGTCTTTTTCGCTCTTGTGAAGGATAGGTTTAGAAATAGGAGAGGATATAACTTTGGAACAAACAAAAGGAAATGCATGGGCATTATTACCACTTGGCATATTTTTAGCATTATTTATTGGCTCTGGTGTAATTACAGGGGATTTTTATAAGTTACCAATTCTGGTTGCTATTTTAATTGCAGTTGCTGCTGCATTAGTAATGAACAGGAAAGAAAACTTTACGACAAAGGTTGAACGTTTTGCTAAAGGGGCTGGCAATCCAGATATCATGATTATGGTATTAATCTTTGTATTAGCAGGTGCGTTTTCTGAAACGGCAAAAGGAATGGGCGGTGTTGAAGCAACTGTAAACTTAGCTCTTTCTATTTTGCCGCAAGGATTTTTAGTTGTTGGTTTATTTGTTATCGGTGCTTTTATTTCATTAGCAATGGGAACATCAATGGGTACGATTGCAGCATTGGCTCCAATTGCAGTAGGAATTAGCGGAGAAACTGATATTTCTATGGCGCTTGCTATGGCGACAGTTGTTGGCGGTGCGATGTTTGGCGACAACTTATCTTTTATTTCAGATACGACAATTGCCGCTGTACGTACACAAGGAACGGAAATGAAAGATAAATTTAAAACAAATTTCTTAATTGTATTACCGGCTGCTATTGTTACGAGTGTGCTGCTAGTCGTTCTGACGTTAGGCACTCATTCAAATATGACGGCACATGCGTTTAATTGGGTGAAAATTTTACCGTATGCAGGAGTGTTAATTACAGCGCTGCTTGGATGTAACGTATTAGTTGTATTAACGGGAGGAACGGTGTTAGCTGGTATTATCGGAATGTTGGATGGAAGCTATACACTCGCAAGTTTCTTTAAAAGCGTTACAGTAGGAATTAATGGTATGATGGAGCTTGTATTATTAGCGATCTTAATCGGTGGAATGGTCGAAATTATTCAATATAACGGCGGTATTCATTATTTAATGAATGTGCTAACACGTAATATTCGTTCGAAAAAAGGTGCAGAATTTGGAATTGCGGGTCTTGTAAGTATGACAAATATGTGCACAGCAAATAATACGATTTCTATTATTTTCACAGGTCCACTAGCAAAGAATGTTGCAGATCAATATAATATTGATCCGAAAAAATCTGCGAGCTTGTTAGATCTATTCTCTTGTAGTGTGCAAGGATTAATCCCATATGGTGCACAAATGTTAACGGCGGCAGGATTTGCTTCACTTTCACCAATTGAATTATTACCGTACTCATTTTATCCAATGCTAGTTGCGGTTTGCGGTATTATCTCAATTATTATTAATTTCCCGCGTCTTTCGCCTGCAGCGGAGAAAAAGGAATATCAAAAAACAGCATAATGAATAAAAGAGGATGTCTTATAAAAGGCATCCTCTTTTGTTTTGGATATCACAACGATAGAATTCCATTTTTATTTTTAAAAATATAAGTCGCTGTTATGCACAATACAGCGTGGTCCGTACTCTTTTTCTTCTTTTGTTTGAAACCTTGCATGTGGCAGGGAAAGGCCTTGACCGCTTCTATGCACGGCCAGATGCTCTCGTCCCCCTAAAAGGAAAGTGGCTTTTATGCTTGTTTTTTATCTTGTATTTATATAGGTCTGATAATAAATAGGACTTAAGTCTGAGAGAAAAACGGTTCTTAAGCTCGTTATAGAAAAATGAAAAGATAGGTAAGATAAGAGTATCAAAACGAAGGGAGGCAAGCACAAGATGAAACAATTTTTAGCGTTTATGGCAGCCGGTATTTTAGCTTTAATTGCTCTTGGAAGTCTTGCTGGTATTGTAGGGTTAGCAATTGGAGCAGGGATTGTGTATTGGAGCTATAAATCATTTGTGCGAGCACAATCATTTTTTGGAAAACTAGCTTGGGGGATTGTCGGTTTAATTGGCTTGTCAATTGCCCTGTCCCATTCTCCAGCATTAATCGGTATTGCAGCACTAGTCGTTCTATATTATGGATACCGTGAATGGAAAAAAGAGAAAGATGTAGTAGATGTTGCTTCAGACAGCTCGAATTCGTATAGCAATTTTGAAGATGAGTGGAACAAATTAATGAAAAATAATTAATATTAAATAAAAAAAATAATAGAGTAGAAGAGAGGAAGATTAAAAATGAAACAATCATTATTCGGACGTGTACGCGATGCAATACTTGCAGATTTTCATAATGTGTTAGACGAGAAAGAAAGAAAAAATCCAATGGCGATGTTAAACCAATATTTACGTAATGGTGAGCGTGAGATAACAAAAATTGAAAAATTAATTGAGCGTCACAAAACATTGAAATCTAACTTTGCTCGTGAGCTTGAGCAGGCGCGTTATTTCGTAAATAAGAGATCCAAGCAAGCTGTAATTGCAAAGGAAGCAGGAGAAATGCAACTACATGATCGTGCATTAGAAGAAGTTGCGTACTACGAAGGGCAAGTAGCTCGATTAGAAAAAATGTATGCGGGAGTTGTAGAACAAATAGATGAGCTAGAACGTCGTCTATCTGAAATGAAAAATAAACTAAAAGAAATGAATGCGAAACGTATGGAATTAATGGCACGTGAAAATATGGCACATGCGAACCGTCGTATGAATACGGCTCTTCATAAAATGGATGAGAATAACCCATTTTTACGCTTTGAAGAAATTGAAAATCACATTCGTGATTTAGAGCTTCGTATTCATGAAGATCATGAGCGTGACACATTTGATATGAAAATTGCAAAGCTTGAGCGCGAAATGAAGGAGAAAAAAGAAGTATCTTTAACGAAAGAATCAGTACAATAATTGTAGTATATTATAAAACGAGCTTATGATATAGTGATAGAAGAAAAGGTGTTGGAATACAATACCTTTTTCTTCTATGTATATAATAAAGAAGGGGGAGCTGCAATGAAGAAACAATTTTCAAAAACACAATTATTAGGGATGCTCCTCGTCATATTTGGATTCGGTCTTTTTCTTGATATGATTCTTGGGCATTTTGAACCTGGTGCTCTTATTTTTGCATTTATTATGATTATGTTTGGGCGGCATTATCGAAACAAGAATCGATATGTGAGAGGGAATGTGTGTTTATTTGTTGGGGGACTTGTTTTCTTATTTTTCCTATTTTCATCAGCAGCATTCGTGCTCGTTTTATTTGCTTGTTTAGCCTTCATTGGTTACCAACTGATACAAAGTCAGCAAAAGACAAAAACGGTACAGGTCGAAATTAAGGAAAAAGAATATATAAATGAAGAAAAACCAATCTATCGAACAGAACCGTATATAAAAAATATAATGGTTGGTAACGTACGAATAATGGATCATATTTATGAGTTAGAAGATGTTAATATTCAATATGGAATTGGTGATGTTGAAATTGATTTAACAACAGCTATAATTCCAGAAGGTGAAACTGTCATTGTCATTCGCGGTGTGATTGGTAATATTCGTTTGTATGTTCCATACGACATTGAACTATCTTTAAATCATTCAGTTATTGTTGGGAGAATTTTGCTCCCGTCGCATGAAGAAACAGGCTTTAATCGTAATGTGAAGTTTAGAACGGAACAGTATAAAGAAGCTCCTCGCCGTATTAAAATTATTTCTTCGCTTATCGTAGGCGATACGGAAGTGAGGAAAGTATAATGAAAAAACAGAAGAACATTTCATGGATGTATATTCGTTACTCGATATTATCCTCTATGAGTATTGCACTTATTTGTACTATTGTTTATGTATGGAAAAGCCAGCAAAATGTGTATGATTTATTATGGAAAGAATCTATTGCTTCTGTTCCCGTTAGTTTGTTTATTATCGGTACGAGTCTTCTCATTGGTGGAATTGTTGGATATGCAATTGGTTATTATATGCAGCAGCGTATTCAAGAGCTAACGACTTTTTTATTTGAAGTAGAAAGAGGGAATTTTCCGAGAGATGCTTCCTTTACAGCAGAAGATGAGTTTCATGAAGTAGAACGGAAGGTAATTTCACTTGCTAGACGTTTAGAAGAGCAAGCAGGATTATTTCAAAAAGTAACGAATGAACGAGCGCATTGGAATGAAGAGATGAGACAACAGGCCATTTCAGAGGAGCGGCATCGTTTAGCTAGGGAGCTTCATGATTCTGTCAGTCAACAGCTCTTTGCGATGTCGATGATGATGTCAGCAATTAATGAGCAAACTGCTCATATATCAGAGGGTACGCAAAAACAATTAAAACTTGTTGAAAATATGGTTGTAAACGCTCAATCAGAAATGAGAGCGCTGCTTCTTCATTTACGTCCTGTCCAATTAGAAGGTAAAAAGTTAACAGAAGGCATTGAAGAATTATTAACAGAGCTTTCAAGAAAACAACATATGAAGATTGAGTGGTTGATTGAGCCAATTCAATTGAAAAAAGGTGTAGAAGATCACTTATTCCGTATTATACAAGAAGCACTGTCCAACACTTTACGACATGCAAAAGCGAAGAAAACAGAAGTGAGATTGCGCCAAATTGATGAATATGCAATTTTAAAAATTATTGATGATGGCGTAGGTTTTGAAGTAGGTGTGAACAAAGTAGGTTCATACGGTCTTCGCTCTATGCAAGAGCGCGTTCATGAAATTGGTGGAACTTTAAAGGTATTAAGTTTTCCGAATAAAGGAACGCAAATTGAGGTGAAAGTGCCAATTCTTATAGAAAGAGGGGGGGAACAAGATGATTAAAGTATTGCTTGTTGACGACCATGAAATGGTTCGTATGGGTGTATCAGCGTATTTATCGACTCAGCCGGATATTGAAGTTGTAGGAGAAGCGGAAAATGGAAGAAAAGGTTCAGAATTAGCACTATTGCTAAAACCAGATATTATTTTAATGGATCTTGTCATGGATGAAATGGATGGTGTTGAGGCAACGCGAGTGATTACTCAAGAATGGCCAGAAGCAAAAATTGTTGTTGTGACAAGTTTCTTAGACGACGAAAAGTTATATCCGGTTATTGAAGCTGGTGCAACAAGTTATTTATTAAAAACATCTAGGGCAAGTGATATAGCAGATGCAGTTCGAGCAACATACGACGGGGAAACAGTGCTTGAACCGAAAGTTACTGGGAAAATGATGTCGCGTATGCGTCAAAAGAAGGAACAGCCGTTGCATGAAGAGCTAACAGAACGAGAGTTTGAAATTTTATTATTGATTGCCGAGGGAAAGAGTAATCAAGAAATTGCTGATGAACTATTTATTGCTTTAAAAACAGTGAAGACGCATGTAAGTAATATTTTAAATAAATTACATGTAAGTGATCGAACACAAGCAGTTATTTATGCGTTTCGTCATCAGCTTACAGAATAAAAAAGGCTGTAAAGAAGCCTTTTTTATTTTGTAAGTATTCACTGTATTTTTTGAATATGATTCCCTCGAATATTTTCCAAGGATGGAGTAGAACGGATAAAATTTGCGAATGCTTCTTGATCTGTCGGGCCTTCAACACGATTTCGCCCTTTTTGAAATATAGTAAACTTATCTCCTCCATTTGCTAGGAAAGAATTTACTACGACGGAGTATGTTGTATGATCTTGGAGTGGCTCACCATTTTCTAGTGTAATTGATTCTATCCCACTTTTTCCCCATGTGTAACGAATTCCAGATACTTGTAACATACGTATTTCATCATTCCATTGTTCATGCAGTGCGCTTTGAATTTCTTTACCAGTTAAATCCATTTTAATGAGTTTATTTTCAAAAGGTTGGATGAGAAATGTATGTTCCCATGTAATGAAACCGGCTGGTAAATCATGGCGAATACTCCCCGGATTGACAAATGCAATGTCAGCTTGCATGGCTTGACGCTGGGATGTAGCAAGAAGGGCACCAAGATTTGCTTCTCCATCTTTATTTTGATCTCGCGTCAGCTCGTGTACACTTTTTCCAAGTACTTGCTCGGTTAGTGGGGCTATTTTTGTTTGATAGCTTTGGAGCCATGTTTGGATGATTGGATTAGGTTGCATTTGATCATGATGAGTAGGAATAATCTTTGCCGTTTTTCTTGTAATATCTTTCGTTTTACGATTAATTGTGAGTTGCACATTTGCAAAAGCTCTTCCATAAGAATACGCTTCAACAAGTAATTTTCCATTCACATATCCATTCATATAAGAATGATTGTGTCCACCAAATAGTATATCTACATCATCATCAAGCTTACTAGCTAAATCAGCAAGTGGCCCGTAGGTAATTCCGTCTGTTGTCTTACCATCTAGATGAGCAAGAACGATAATAGCATGGATGCCTTTTTGCTGTAATTCTCGTACGTATGTTTGAACAGCAGTAGCTTCATCTATAAAAGTGACTGCCGACATATCATTGTGCATCGTAAGAAATGGTGTCTCTTTTGTAACGACGCCAATAAAAGCAATAGGAATACCATCAATCCACTTAATTGCATATGGTGGAAATAGAGGCTTATTTGTGTTAGCATTTAGTGCATTTGCACAAACATAAGGGAAAGAACTACCTGGAAACATACCGGTTTTTGGATGAAAGCCACCATCAATTAGTCGTTTTAGCTCTTCTGCACCTTCATCAAACTCATGATTACCAATTGTTCCAACGTCAAATTGTAGCATATTTAAAAATTCTATTGTTGGCTCATCTTGAAAAAGAGCCGAAATGGGGGGGCTTCCGCCAATCATATCACCAGTATGAACAAGCAAGGTGTGTGGAAATTGTTTTTTATAGGAGTTGATATAGGAGGCTATGTAGTCAGCGCGGCCGGTGGGCTGTCTGTGCAGCGGCGTAGTTGTGTTGATTTGTCCATGTAAATCGTTTAATCCAATTATTTGTACAGGTATTTCAGGGGATTCTGGAGGAGAAAAAACGGAAGAAAGAGTTATAGAAATGAGAAAAGGGATATACGTAAGAAAGATAAACATGTTGTCACTCCTTCACATATACTAGTATTCTTATTGTATTAGAAGGACAACTTTTTATTTTATTAAAAAATCGTAAATCTTTTATGGAATTATAAAATTTTTTGTTTCTTATAAATTTACTTTCATTTTGCTCTAAGTGAAGTTTTATCCCGCTATTCGTGGGCAGTAAGATCCCTCCTCACATTCTGAACGAGCCGCTTCCGCTTTTCTAAAGAAGATAGGTGGGGGATAACTGCAGGCATGCGCCCGATTGGGCGGGCTAACCATCAGTGGGAGGAAAACCCCCACTGATGGAAGTTTTACTTTATTTTATGACGAAAAGAAGGATTTATTATTTATTATGGAGAATACTGTAATCATCCACTTGCTGGAAAGAACAAACGAAGCAGAGGTGACGATAATGCTTGTAATGGGTGTATTGTTATGTATTACTGCAATTTGTGGTTTTATATGGTTATATTATTCTCGTTCGCTTAAGCAGGCAGGAGTGTTACTTTTTGATAAAGGTAGTTTGTTTGCAAATCAATCCAGATTTTTAGTATGTCCGAAGTGTGGTACTGCACAGGCAAGAAATGGTGGATATCAAGAGTGTTGCCGAACAAGGTTATGAAAGAGTAACAAGCCTCACATGATGTGAGGCTTGTTACTCTTTCGCAGCTTTCCAAATTGTCCAACGATCTTGTTCTATAATGGGGGATTTCTTGTAAAGTTTAGAGTGAATATGTCGTAATAAACCAGAAAGTTCATTGTCTGATAATTCATGGAGAATAGAGCGGCCTGTACGTGGTGATAAGTCTTGAAGTAAATCTTCAATTGAAGGATGTGTTTTACGAACTTCCCAAAGAGTTTGAATCGGATTTGTCTCAAAGCCGTTATCATGTAACAAATGTTGTATTTGATTTGTTTCTGGTCTTCGTTTTGCTTCTATGCGGATTAATTTGGGATAGCAAGAAAAGAAATAGCCGCGAATATGTTCCGGACTTCCTGGAATCGTGCAGTCTTCAATTGTCCGATCTTGGAGAATAAGGATACCGCCTCGTTTTAAAATGCGATATGCTTCTTGAAGAAATTTCGGAATATAATCTAGATGATGAATAACAGCTCGTGATAGAACAATATCAAATGTTTCATCTGCAAAAGGGATGTTATAAGCGTCACCTTGTATAAAGGAAACATTTGATGTATGAGTACAATTTTCTTTGGCAGCCTGGATCATCTGATTTGAAAAATCAACACCAATTACTTCAGCTGCCCCCATCATAGCAAGTTGTTTCGTATAAATCCCACCTCCGCATCCAATATCAATCACTCTTTTTTCTTTGACATCTACAATGTTTTGTATCATATGTGTCCATGAATCTGTTGCTTGACGATTGGTATACGTATATTTGTTGTCTGAACTATGAAAATCTATCGGCATGTTGTAACCTCCTTTTCATGTATATTATATCGAATTTAATTTGTTAGGTTGATTTTGTTTTCTTTCGAGGACAATAAGTTTTTCTTATTTTGAGGAATGAGGATGAGAGCTATGCGAAAAAAATGGTTATTCATGTTCTTTCTTTTTTTATTAGTAGCATGTAATCAAACGGATGAGAACATAGAACAAAGTGAAAAATCAACAAAAGAAGCGGGGCGTATTGTGGAAGAGAATGTACAAGTAATTGTATCTCTAGTAGGGAAAAAAGAAACAATATTGAAGGATGACGAAGCAAAAATAGCGGCTAATATTATAAGTAAAGCAGAGAAACAAAATGTAATCGGTGAATTAGGTAAACCTGAATATGTAATTACAGTTAAGAAAAATGGACAAGAAGAGAAATATAAAGCTTGGCTTCGTACAGAAGCGAGAACAGGATGGTTACAAAAAGAAACAGATCCAAAAAATTTTTATCTTATATCAAAAGTGGATACAGAAAAACTTCTTTCTTTATTCCCGTCGGCACCTTTCATACAAAATGAGGAGGGACAGCAATCAACTATAACTGAAATCACTAAAAAAGATTTACAAATTACTCGTTTTCACATTAAAACAAAGGAAAATACAGTGTATTATACAGTGTATTATACGATTTCAGACGCATTATATAAAAAGCTGGAAAAAGAAAAAAACTATTATTTTCAATTACAATTTCCTTCGAAAATACAAAAGATAATAAATAAAGAAAAAAGTGAACAAGTACAAGGTGAGTTAGTGAAAGAAGGATATAAACAATATGAAGTGGACTTTATTGTTCCCGTTAGTGGTATATCATCATCTCAATTAAAAATGTTAGAAGCGTATTATGATCAATACAACCTAAAAGTATTGAATCATACAAAAGAAGAGATAGGTGCGTTTCAAAATATTATTCAAATAGTAAAAGAATATGGAGAGAAGATGCAGCTAGAAAGATAATGGTTGTTCTAGGAAATGAGAAAAAGAGTGATAAGATACCATCACTCTTTTATTTTGTTTTTGTTGAAGGTTCATTCATGGACTTTCGCGTAATAAAATAAGCGATAATAAGTGCAGAAAGGATAATGGAGCTAATAAAAATATTGTCGGGTAGCCAATCTAAAAGTAATACATATCCAACAGTATAAAAAATTAGCATAGAAGCTAGAAAAGATAAGGCGCCGATCATAACAGATTGCAATGTCACCGTTTTCACCTCCTTACATGTATAGTATTGGCTAAAAATGGAGGGAATAAACGATAGTTTCCAATAAACTTTAAAAATATGACATAATTAAGAAGAAAAAGATTATCGGTAAGGAGAGGAATATGAAACAAAATACAAAAGGATTATGGGGAATTATTGCAGCAGTTGGTGTTTTTCTGTTGTCTAAATTAAAATGGGTATTTGCTATTGTAAAATTAGCAAAGTTTTCTACTGTATTTAGTATGTTGCTATCTCTTGGTGCTTATGCAGCAATATACGGATGGAAATTTGGCGTTGCACTTGTATACTTATTACTTATTCATGAAATGGGTCATTTGTGGGCAGCAAGACGAAAAGGGATTGCAACATCACCTGCTATTTTTATCCCATTTTTGGGAGCGGTTATAGGAATGAAAGAATTGCCTAAAAACGCAAAAGATGAGGCATACATTGCATATATGGGACCGTTATTTGGTTTACTCTCTTTTTTACCAGCCATTCCACTGTATATGATAACAAAAGAACCATTTTGGGCACTTGTTATTGTACTTGGTAGTATGATTAATTTCTTTAACTTAATTCCCGTATCACCTCTTGATGGTGGACGAATTGTTTCTGTTGTAAGTACGAAAATTTGGGCGCTTGGCCTTGTTATATTGCTCGGTTATGCAATTGTACAAAAAAGTATTTTTCTTGGATTTATTTTTATACTAGGTTGTTTAGAGTGGCACAGAGTATCAAAGCGAAATCAACCAATCCAAGAGCTTGGTTGGAAAATAGATACCATAAAAGAATATATTATACGTTTGAAAGAAGAATTGCGAGAAACAGGTGCACTTCATCGCACCATCTATATGATGCATCATGAAGTGACAATGCTTAACCAGAAAGAAAGAGATAAAACATTAACAAAAGAAGAACGTCAAAGAAAAATAGCATTAGATTACTTGTATCCTAAATTTGAACCACTTGATTACGTACCGTATGAAGAGGAAAGCGAACGGTATCTTCTATTGATGCAAGATGCAGTAGCAGTGTCAGAGCGAAAATTACATAAGTGGGAAGAAGAAAAAGAACAGTATGAAAAGTACTATTCTGCAAATATGAAAACTCGTATAAGTATGTTCATTTTGTATGTATTATTACTTGTAGTACTCGGATATGCTACATATCAAGGAACCACTATCTTGCAGAATCAACTTCCGACACGTAATTTGTAGAAAAGTATTGTCGAAATGATAAGAACTATTTATACAGGAACCCCCATTTTTTCATAGAATATTACACTTCTAATAAATAAATGTAATATTTATAAAGCAAAGGGGTAAGGTGTATGAAAAAAATGTGGAGTATACTTGGAATTCTTCTTGTCATGGGAATCGCTAGTTACGGCTTAAGCAAATTTTTTATACACTATGCGAGTAAGCCAGTTGGTGTAGCATCAATGCCAAAAGTAGAAGATGTGGATGAGACGAAAGAAGTGTTACAATTTATCGGTACAACACATGCAAGTTATAATAACTTTTTAAATTATGGAAAAGCAGAAAAGTATACAGATGGAGATTGGGATCATTTCATGAAATGGTTTCAAGAACAGGAGAATGCTTTAAAAAATTTTGAGAAGAAAGTAAAAAACAATCAAATAAAACGAGATGTGAAACGAAGTTATGAAACTTTAAAAAAGGGAGTAACGAATCGGAATATTGAATATATTGTTTATGCACATCGTGTATACCATGATCTTGATATTATTGTAAATAAATATACAGGTGAAACGAACATTTGGGGCTATACAGAGTTTGGAAATGGAAAAGATGTGAAAATAATCGAACAGGTATTGCAAGCACCGTAAAAAGACATACTTAGTATGTCTTTTTATTATTCTGCTACTTTTGAGCAGTAAGTCACTACCTTAAGATGGAGAGACAAGCACAAAAGAGAGATGAAAGCACTGATTAAAGTTTCACTTTATGACGTTTTTCACAAAAACATCATGTTTATAGTGATTAAAATCACAACCTATATTTGGAGTATTCTATAAAATAGAGGTAGATAAAGAAATAGAGGAGTGAATAGTATGTTAAATCCAAAAACAATTGAAATCGTAAAATCAACTGTACCGTTATTACAAGAGAAAGGTGTAGAGATTACAACACGTTTTTATGAAATTATGTTTTCTGAGCATCCTGAACTATTAAATATTTTTAACCATACAAATCAAAAAAAGGGAAGACAGCAACAAGCCTTAGCAAATGCAGTATATGCAGCTGCTAATTATATTGATAACTTAGCAGTAATTATTCCAGTTGTAAAACAAATTGGACACAAGCATCGCAGCTTAGGTATTAAAGCAGAGCACTATCCGATTGTTGGAACATGCTTATTGCAAGCAATTAAAGAAGTAGCTCATGCGCCGCAAGAAGTATTGGACGCTTGGGGAGAAGCTTATGGTGTAATTGCTGATGCATTTATTAGTATAGAAGCAGAGATGTATGAAGAAGCGGCAGCAAAAGCGGGTGGTTGGAAAGATTTCCGCAACTTTATTGTCGTGAAAAAAGAGAAAGAGAGCGATGTGATTACATCCTTTTATTTAAAACCGGAAGATGGAGGGGCGCTATCCTCATTCTTACCAGGACAATATGTAAGCGTACAGCTAAACATCGAAGGAGAAACATATACACATAACCGTCAGTACAGTTTATCCGATGCCCCTGGAAAAGATTATTATAGAATTAGTGTAAAACGTGAGAAAAGTATGGAAGGTCCAGAGGGAGTGATATCTAATTATTTACATGATCATGTAAAAGAAGGAGATATTTTACCGTTAAGTGCACCGGCAGGAGATTTTGTACTTAATATGGATTCACAATTACCAGTTGTGTTAATTAGCGGTGGGGTAGGAATTACACCGATGATGAGTATGTTAAATACATTAATTAAGCAATCACCAAACCGTAATGTATACTTTATTCACGGTGCGTTAAACAGCGATGTACACGCAATGAAAGATTATGTTGCAAATATAGCGCAAGAGCATGAACAAGTAAAAGCATATACTTGCTACTCTGCACCAACTGAGCAAGATAAGAAAGTAAAAAACTATGATAAAGAAGGATTCGTTGATTTAGCGTGGTTACAAACTATTATTCCTTCTAATGAAGCAGATTTCTATTTCTGCGGACCAGTACCATTTATGAAGCATATTCATGCAGATTTGACAGAATGGGGCGTTTCATCAGAACATATTCACTTTGAATTTTTTGGACCAGCAGCAAGCTTACAGTAATTAGAAAGAACGAGGTGTTAGTTCACCTCGTTTTTTGTTTGTTCCCGAAGGAGACGATTTACGGTTTCACGGCGAATGCCAATTAATTGCCCGATTTCCGTTTGTGTTAAGATTTCATAAATGGGGATATCACCTAAATATGTTGCGAACCATTCTTGTAAACGATAAAGGCGTTCTTTTGGTGATACAGTTGTAAGTTGGTCGATACGATGCTGCATCATGCGTAATTTTGTTTGCAGCTGAAGGGCGATCTCGGCATAAGATTCAGGGGCTGTTTGTAATTGTTCATACCATGTTTTACATGTAATCGGTGTTACTTCTGTTTTAATTAAAGCGATTGCAGTACCATGATATTCTTTTGGTGAGATTAAAGAGTGATGAGGAATTGTTTCACCTGGAACAATAATGTTAAATAAAAAAGGTGTGCCATCTTCTTGGACACGAATGACTTTTAATAGACCGCTTTTTATAAAATATAGAGGGCCTTCCTCTCCTTGGCGAAATAATATTTCTCCTTTATGTAAAATCACTGTAAGCACCTCTTTATATTTTGCTGTTAATTTCATTATAGAGGAATTGTTTATATAAGACTATACTTGATACAGATAGAAGTGACTGTATATATAAATCTATCTTGAAAAAACGATATAAAAACCCCGTTCCTTTTAGGTGGGCGAGAGCAACTAGCCATGTATAGAAGTAGTCAAGGCCTTTTTCTGCTACGTACAAGGATTAAAACAAAAGGAGAAAGCGAGTACAGGTCATGTTTTGTTCTGCACAGCAGGATTTATCCCGCATTAACGGGCAGTAAGACCCTGACCTCAAGATTTGGAGAGAAGCGAAGAAAATAGGTGAGGGACAACTGCCCGTAAAAGCCCGATTGGGCGGGCTAACCATCGCTGGGGGATGGAGAACCCCCCACTGATGGAAGTTTCACTTTATATAGCTTTATCAAATCACTTATAAGTAGTAAGATTTGAATTATAAGGTTAAGAGAGTGTGCCTACTAATGGACATTTCACTTTATATATAGTAGAAAAAACATTCACCTATATAAAGTCCATTAATTGTATTGACGAAGGATACCGTATTACAGTAGTATACTGTTTAGTGTGTATGTGTAAGAACGGTACTAGAAAGGAATATTTTTTAGGGGGCATACCATGTTAGATGAAAAAATGACTGATGTGAGGATTTCAGCTGATGCAGTGATACATGTGGAAGAAATGAAGGGCGGAGTTGTTCTATCAGTCGAAATAGATGGACAAATCGTTTATACGATGGCTTATGATGAAGAAACTGATAGTTATGCAGAATTATACGATCGAAATGATAAACGAGCAAGGCAAGTTCATGAAGATTTTATGGGATGGTCGCTTGTACACTAATGGAATTTTTAACAATCCAATAAATGCTGCTTTTCATTTATGAGAGAAGCATTTATTGGATTGTTTTATATTTACAAGTTAAAAAACGACATAAAGCCTCCTCTCTTTTTAGGTGGGTGATAGCAACTGGCCACGCATAGAAAACGAAAACGGTCAGGGCCTTTTCCTAGCACATGAAAGGATTAAAACAAAAGGAAAAAGCAAGTAGCGGCCATGTTGTATTTTACATAGCCGCTACTTATATGTTGAAAAATTAAATTGAATATATTTATAAATATAAAAACAATGAGATTGTATATATAATGTAATAATTACATAGAATTTGTAACACTTATTTCTATATTGTTAGGGCATTGTAAATGTATATGTTATGTTTTTTCGGTATGATAAAGTAAATAGGGATTTTTCATTAGTTGAATCAATGAAGCTCTTATGGAAGATTCATTTTACCTATATCGGTAGGAGTCTTACTGTACGTTAGAGCGGGATCAAGTAAAAAAGATGCAACAAACATAGGAGTGATTATTTTGGAGAATTTACATATTTCTAACTTTATTTTATTATGTGCCTGCTCAGTATTATGTATTATTTTAGGAGTGTTTTTTTATACATGTATATAAAGAAACGCATTCTAAAAAAAGAATGCGTTATAAAATGGAACTAATAATCAAGCGTGTGCCGAGAATAATTAAGGTAATGCGTAATAAATTGATAATGACATTACCGCTTAATTTTGTATTAATATAAGCTCCCAATTTTCCGCCAATCCATGCCCCGGGGATTAAAACAAGGGCATAGCCCCAACTAACATTCCCAAGGGAGATATGAGTTGCTGAATTTACAATTGCAGATAAAAGAACAATAAACATAGATGTCGCAACAGCGATTTGTGCCGGAAAAGCAAAAAGAAGCATCATTGCTGGAACTAATAAGGCACCTCCACCAATCCCGAATAACCCAGAAATAAAACCTACACCAAATGAAATAATGATAGCAAGAAAAGGTGGAAACTGGTAGGTTATGATTTCTCCTTCTGAATTTGTAAAGGAACGTTTCACAACAGAACTACTTGAAAGAGAGATGGGTTTCAGTTTATGTCGTAGCATTAGTAAAATAGATACGAAAATAAGAAAGACTCCAAAATATAAAGAAAAAGATTCTTGATTTAAAAATTTATTTGCCCATGATCCGATGATTCCTCCAGGGCCACTCCCAATAAATAAAATAAGACCACTTTTGTAATCCACTCGTTTATGCCTCATATAAGTAAGGGTAGAAGCCAAACCTGTAAATACGACAGTAACAATTGAAGTACCGACGGCTAATTGTGGGGAAAGGCTATGTAAGCCAATTAGTAAAGGAACAATAATGATTCCGCCACCAAGACCAACTAGACTTCCAATCGTACCTGCTAATAATCCAACAAGTAGTAGCATAATATATTCCAACTGTAACATCTCCTCTTTTATAGCAAATACATCATTCATTATACAATGTTTTGAATGAGAATGATGTGTGTTCACAAAAAAGTCGTCTTCGTATGTAGAAGACGACTTTTTTTAGAAAATAAGATTTAATACGTAATAGCATAAAGCAGCTAATGAAGCTGAAATAGGAAGTGTGATAACCCATGTAATTAACATGCGTTTTGCTGTTCCCCATTTTACACCTTTTACGCGATGTGAAGCACCTACACCTAAAATAGAAGATGAAATAACGTGGGTTGTACTTACTGGTAAATGAATGAAAGTTGCGCCGAAAATAACAAGTGATGATGATAAATCAGCAGCTACGCCATTTACAGGGCGAATTTTCATAATCTGCCCACCAACGGTCTTAATAATTTTCCACCCACCAACAGAAGTACCTAGCCCCATTGCGGTTGCACACGCGAGTTGGACCCAAAAAGGGATATCTGTTGAAGTGTGATAATTATTTGCAATAAGTGCCATTGTAATAATACCCATCGCTTTTTGAGCATCGTTTGTGCCATGTGTGTAAGCTTGCATTGCAGCTGTGAACACTTGGAATAAACGGAAATTTTTGTTCGTTTTCGTTAGGTTAAAGTTCTTAAAGACGACTTTAAAAATACTATATACGATGTAACCAATGACGAAAGCGATAATCGGTGAAGTAATTAAGGCTTCAATAATTTTAATGAAACCTTTATAGTTTAATGAATGTATACCAGCAGCAGCGATAGCTGCCCCAGCAATAGCACCGATAATTGCATGAGATGAACTACTTGGAATTCCATAGTACCAAGTAATTAAGTTCCATGCGATGGCAGCAAGTAGCGCTGCTAAAATAACGAGACTACCATTTGGTAATGTAAATGGATCAACAATATCCTTTGTAATAGTTTTTGCTACACCCGTAAATGTCATTGCACCTAAAAAGTTCATAATAGATGCCATAAGAATAGCTTGCCTTGGCTTTAAAGCCTTTGTTGAAACAGCTGTTGCGATTGCATTTGCTGTATCATGGAATCCGTTAATAAAGTCGAAAGCTAAAGCACAAATGACAACTAAAACGGTTAAAATCAAGAGTGTATCCATGATCAAACTCCTTATGCGTTCTTCATAATAATTGTTTCTAAAACATTTGCTACGCTTTGACAGCTATCAGCAACTTCTTCTAATTCTTCGTAAATTTCTTTGTATTGAATAATCTTAATCGGATCTTTTTCACGAGAGAACAAATGTTTAATCGCATGTCTACGAATATCATCACATTTGGATTCGTAATCTTTAATTTTGATTGCATTTGTACGAATATCAAGCAACTTTTTATTTGACATCAATTCAATAGAAGAAGCAATTTCAATCGCACACTGATTAATTGCATCAACGAATTTAATCATGTACTCGTCTGCTTCTGTAATAGAGTACATCTCAAATAGACCAGCACTATGATCTAACCCGTCCAATACATCATCCATACTCATTGCAAGTTGCAAGATGTCTTCACGTTCAATTGGAGTAATAAACGCTTTGTTTAATTCCATAATGATTTCGTGAATATATGAGTCGCCTTTTGACTCATATTCTTTCATGCGCATGGAGAATTCTTTTAAATCACTTGCATTTTTAATTTTGTACTCCACAAAAAATTGCGCGCCTTCTTTTAAATTTTCGGAAATATTCGTTAACATTTCTGAAAATTTATCTTTTTTCGATTTGAAAACCATATTGTTACCCCCACCAAAAAAATAGTTATGTAAAGCATATTGGCTAGTTCATTCTATCAAAAAGCTGTCGTTTTTTAAAACATTTTATCGAAAAGTTTACAAAAACTTAACATTAGACATATTGAAAAATTAGCAATATTAACAAAAAATAGTGATGCTCTCATGTATAGAATACCCTTTTCTTATAAAAAGTATGACTAATAAAGAGAGCTTACACTTGACGAATTATAGCGGTATCATGGAAAATTTGTAAAGGTATAACGGTACATATATACATTTGAAAGTAAGATAGAGGAAGTGAATGAATGAAGTTCAGCAGCACTCATTTACAAAAGATACGGGAGTGGTTCAAAAGAAGAAAAAAATTGCGAATCGCATTGTTAACGATAGGCTTTTTTTTCTTATTCTTGTTTATCTTTGTGAATATTATGATCACAGTCCAAGATATTTCGGCATTAAAACAAGCAGTACCTCAGCCAACAGTTATTTATGATGCAAACAAGGAAGTAGCGGCAACATTGTCTTCTTCGAAAACGGAGGGAATTAAACGGAAAGACATTCCAAATGTTATGATTGAAGCTGTTGTTGCAGTAGAAGATAAAAAATTTTATGAGCACCGCGGCGTTTATTATAGCGGAGTTTTTCATGCGATTGTTAAAAATATAACAGCAGGAGAAGTTGTTGCTGGAGGAAGTACAATTACACAGCAGCTAGCTAAAAACGTATTTTTAACACAGGATCGGACATTTTCCCGAAAATTCAAAGAGTATTTTATTGCAAAGAAAATTGAACGAACATATACAAAAGATGAAATTATAGAAATGTATTTGAATCAAATTTATTTTGGAGAAGGAGCTTGGGGGATTAAAAAGGCGGCAAAAACGTATTTTGACAAAGAAGTAAAGGAATTGACGATTCCCGAAGCTGCTACTTTAGCTGGATTAATTAAAGCACCTTCTACGTACTCACCTTTTAAAGACTTTAATAAGTCGATTGAAAGAAGAAATATTGTTCTCTCATTAATGAAGGAACAAGGTTATATTACAGAGAAGCAATATCAAAAAGCAAAAGATGAAGGGCTTTCACTCCACAGAGGTATTGAAGATAAATATAAAGGAAAGTACTCTCAATATGTTGATTATATTGTTCGAGAGGCAATGAATAAATATAAATTGACACAAAATGAAATTTTATCAGGCGGTTATCATATTTACACGGAATTAAATCCAAAAATGCAAGAAGCTGCAGAAGATGCTGTGAATAATGATCATTATTTTCCAAAGACTACTTCTGATCAGATTATGCAAACAGGTGTTGTGCTTATGAATCCAAAAACGGGTGGTATTCCGGCCCTTGTAGGCGGGAGAGGACCGTATCAATTTTTACAGTTTAATCATGCGGTGCAATTAAAACGGCAGCCAGGTTCTACATTAAAACCATTAGCGGTGTATACACCGGCATTAGAACAAGGATATGAGGTTTATGATGTATTAAAAGATGAACCGCTTGAAATTAATGATTATAAACCGAAAAATAGTGGGAATGTATATCATGGTAATGTGACGATGTATGAGGCAATTGCTAATTCTTATAATGTACCAGCAGTTTGGCTATTAAAACAAATTGGTTTAGAACAAGGATTGAAGTCTTTAGAACGTTTTGGTATTCCACTGCAAGAAAATGACCAATCGTATGCGTTAGCACTAGGAGGGATGAGTGAAGGCACATCTCCCCTTGTTATGGCACAAGCGTACGCAACATTTGCAAATGATGGTGTTCAAATGGAAGCACATGCGATTCGGGAAATTCAAGATGGGGAAGGGAATACAGTAGGAAAATGGTATAAAAAAGAAATTCGTGTTACAGATGAAAAAACGGCTCAAAAAATGACATATCTATTAAAAGGAGTTGTAGAGAAAGGAACTGGTAAAAAAGCGAAACTTAATAATGTAGAGACTGCTGGAAAAACAGGTACAACACAACTAGCAGATGAATCAAATAATGGCGCAAAAGATTCATGGTTTGTTGGCTATACACCAGAATTACTTGCATCTATTTGGGTTGGTTACGATAAAACAGATAATGAACATTTTATTCCTGCTGGTAGTCAAATAACGGCAACGATGTTTCGTGATATTATGAATAAAGCAATTGGAAAGCCAAATCAAAAAAACTTTGATTTGTCTCTTATACCAGAAGCAGAGTATACAAAACAGCTACAAACAATTGAAGAAGAAATGAAGCGAAAAGAAGAGAAAAAAAGACAAGAAGAAAAACAAGGAAACGAACAAAAAGGGAGCTTGATGGATAAAATAAAAGAATGGTTTTCATCCTTTTAAGAAGTAGATCCCAGATTATAAAATAATCTGGGATCTACATGTATTTTAGACTGTTAGCACGGGAAACGTTATTATTTTAGTAACGACGTTTACCACAACGTTTACATCTTTTTGTTTTACATTTATCTTTATCACGCTTTTGGTTACGTGATTCATTATCATCATTGTTATTAGCGTTGTTATTATTATTATTTTTGTTCTTGTCATTACTGTCATTACTATTATTATAATTCCAGCACATGCTTTGAACATGGATCATTGGTACATACGTAATTTGACCATCAACATCAAGGAGAATATGACCTCTAGTACGACCTGCAACAATTCCTTCTACTTTTTTCGGGCCGCGATTTAATTGAATTGTTTCTCCTTTTAAACGGTCAATAACACTTCCAAAATAGTTACCCCCTACAATGATAGGTTCTTCATTTTCTTTATTTTGATTATCATTTTGTTCATTTTCATCAGATTCTTCTGATTCTTGTGATTCATCTGAAGATTGTTCGGCAAATCCATTAATATGATGTAATGGATAGTAAACAACACCATCGTCAGACTGTAAGACACAAAAGTCGCTTTGAATTTTTAATAAGGTTCCCTCTCCTTTTTCGGGCCCTCCTAAATTAATACGTACGTTTGTACCGATTAAATCTTTTAAATTTTTCGATATATTTCGAGCAAAATAATACGAATGATTATATGGATACATCATACATAGTTCCTCCTTAATGGAAATTCTTTCTCTTTAAATCATTTGTCGTTATATGATATTCATCTTTACAGGACAAGACCTAGGATACTTGACTAATTTATAAAAAATGTGCATATGCATAAAAACAAGCACTCTTTTAGATTAAGAGTGCTTGTTGAGTTGAATATTTATATTTGTATGCATACTATGCTCGGCTTTGGCTAATGTTGTATAAGAGATGACAATATTTCCTTTAGCAATTGGTTCATAAGCAAGGTCTTCATATTGGCCGTTATTTTTATTATGGACTGTTAGTTCAATAGAGTCGAGGTTTGCATGTGCATATTTTTCCTTTATATGTTTTGCAATTGTTTCTAATTGTTTATAGGAAGTGGCATCAGTAATCACCATCCCCTTTAAAACAACTTTTTCTTTTTGTCCGGTATGCGGTAATGGCACATGGTTTTTGTTTATATATAGAATGTGATAAGGAATGGCATCGTCATTTGAGGCTGCTTTTGGTTTATTATATTCTCCAATTAAAAAGAGTGCAAAACATAATGTTATACAAGACATGAGAATAATCCAAAAGCGGATAGATGATAATACTTTCATTAGCATTCACCCTCGTTTCCTATAAATTCTTTCATTATGAATTATACAAAATGAGCATTAAATTAACGTTAAGCTGTGGTAAAGAAAAGTAAAGATGAACATTTCGTATATATAATTACAAATTTTTTAAAAAAATAATGAAATTAATATATATATAAATTAAAAAAATACATAAAAACCACTTTCCTTTTAGGTGGGATGGGAGCATCTGGCCGCGCATAGAAGCGGTCAGGGCTTTTTTCTGCCACATGCGAGTATAGGTTATGTTTTATTCCATAGAGCAGTGACTTATATATTGAAAATCAAAATGGATGTATATAGAAAAATATCTTAGATTTGTTATAGTTAAGTAAGAAGCTATAGGATATGAATGATCTTGTAAAGAGTGTAAATGCGTCATGAGTTGTTCATTAATGAAATAACGCTTTCATTTTTTTCGATATATTATAATATGTTTTTAAGATTTAGAGGTAGATAGGGGATGGTGTTCAGATGATTTCTATTGGGTTAACAGGATGGGGGGATCACGACTCTTTATATAAGGATGCATATGAAATGAAGCATAAACTGCAAACGTATAGTGAATATTTTCCAATTGTAGAAGTAGATAGTTCTTTTTATGCTATGCAGCCTGTAAGAAATTATGAGAAATGGACTTTAGAAACACCATCAAATTTTTCGTTTATTGTGAAGGCTTATCAAGGAATGACAGGCCATATGCGCGGGGAAATTCCTTTTGCAAACATTGACGATATGTTTCACGTATTTAAAGAGTCAATTGCTCCTCTTCAAAAAGCCAATAAGTTAAAAATGGTTTTATTCCAGTATCCACCTTGGTTTGATTGTCAAAAGAAAAATGTGGACTTATTACGTTATACGAAAGAAAAAATGAAAGGTATCCCATGTTCATTAGAATTTCGGAATCAAACTTGGTTTGATCCACAATTTCGTAATCGAACATTACAATTTATGAAACAAGAAGGTTGGATTCATACGATTTGTGATGAACCGCAAGCAGGAATTGGCTCTATTCCAATTGTGCTAGAAGCCACGCATGAACAAATGACCTTAGTTCGATTTCATGGACGCAATGTACATGGCTGGCTGAACACGGGAGAGAATTGGCGGGCAGTTCGCTGTTTATATCGTTATAACAAACAAGAGTTAGAAGAATGGGTAGAAAGAATAGAAGAATTGAAAACAAAAACAAAGGAGGTTTATCTTCTATTTAATAATAACTCTGGCGGAGACGCAGCAGATAATGCGAAACAGCTAATGGAGATGCTTGGCATTATGTATGGGGAACCTAAACCTGAACAACTAAATTTATTTGACTGAAGTGAAAGATCATTCATTGATGAATAATCAAAATAAAAAGAAAAACACTGTACAAACAGGGGGAATGTACGGTGTTTTTCTTTATGAAAAAAGAGGGGTAACAATGTTACTGAGCGTTTGGTTGATTCATCAATTGTTGGCTTCGTAATCAATGATAATGGTTATCATTATCATTGTCAATGGTTTTCTCTAGCTTTTATCTTAAAAATTTAAAGTTTACAAAAAATTAATTTAATAATATAATAATATAGTTTATGTGATAATAATTATCAATTTCATTTAAAGGGGCGGGAATAGATGAAAAAGCCATGGAAAGTGATGACGACAGTTGCTGTTGTTTCCTCATTATTACTTTCAGTAGGGTGTTCTAATAAAAAAGAAGAGACGGCAAAAGAAAAAAGTACATATGGTGTACCGGTAACGGATTATACATTTGATACAGCAGCAAACATGTTTGCATATGCAGAATTTGAATTAGCCGGTGAACCGTTAGCAGAAGGTTTAGGTTTAGATTTAGATATTTTAGATGCAAAAAAACGAAATAAACCAACAAAATTTGATTATATGGCTGGTATCGAGTCTTATGAGTACTCAGAAGAAGGCATGTATGAGGTAGTAGAAAAATCAGGACTTGGTTTCCATTTACTTCATGCACCAATTGTACAAAAGATGACAAAAGAAGAAAATAAAGAAGTACCATCTTGGCTAGAAGAGAGATTTTATACATTAGCAGATAGTGTAGGATATCCGCGTAAAGAAATCTTTGCAAATATGTATCCAACATTTATGGAGTATGCTGGTGGTGATCCGCATTATATACAAAAAGTAGATACGTCTGTGTATGCAGAAAATGATGATAAGACATATGTACCATCTTTCCAGATGGATTTTAAAACACTACGCTGGGATCGTTCAAAAATGAATAAAACATTAACACCAGCAGCATACGGTTCTGCATTTTTAAAACAAGCATTATGGGCAGGGGATTTTTTAGGTGGTTTTCATACAGTAGATAAGGATGAGGAATTAGAAGCTACATCAAACACGCAAGATCAAGATTCGAATATTCGTCTTGGGAAAAGTAGTGCTGATGGTATGCAAGGTGTGATTTTAACAGAGGAAATTTGGAATAAACTTTCATATATTCGCGATGGGCTATTTTATGATGCAAATACAAAACAATTAACAAACGGGGCAGGAAGTAAATATAGTCCTGCGAGCGGTCTCGTTTACTTACCTCATGAGATTAAAGTAACGGAAGAGAACAAGAATGGTATTGCTAAAGCTAGTCAATTAGAAGTGAAAGACGCGCGCAGTGTGCTTCGGGATCAATGGATGATGTTGTGGCCAACTGCTGAATTTTTCGGAATGGTAGACCAGCGCCCAGATAATAAAAATGTAAATCCAGCGTTCCAAGCAGCATTTGATGGGGCACCGTTTGCAAAAGCGGCAACAGAAAATATCGATGGGGACACGGCTAACGATGCAAAGGCAGATGATCCTTATTCATTAAATCGTGATGTCATGTTACAAGTCTTTAAAAATATTGAAGCGATGCACTATAATAAAGAAACAGGAGCGTTTGTTACAGAGCATAGCGGAACAGAACAAGGCAAACGTATTGATACGTTTGATGCAAGTTATATGGTAGAAGCGCTTCGTATATTCCAGCGTGCCATTGATGGTATGCCAGTTGGATATGCGAGCGGAGCAGAGGCACAAGGCTTACAAACAGAAGAAGGTAAACGTGCTCTTCAAATGATGAAGACGCAAGCAGACTTCTTATTAAAAAATATGAAGACAAAAGATGGATTTATGGCAAATAGTTATACAATTGGAAAAGGACAAGATACTGATCCGGTTACATTAGAAGCGCAGCTAGGAGCAATTCGAGGGTTGACTGCAGCCTTTTTAGCAACAAAAGATGAAACGTATCGTGAAGAAGCACGTAAACTTTATGACTTAGTAGATCGTAAAATGTGGAATAAAGAAGTACATGCATATGAAACGAAAAAAGGTGAAATGAAGTATACTCCTTATACCGCTGGAAGTGTATCAGCAGTCTTGCGTGTTGCATTGCAAAATTTAAGTAATACAGATGCAGATAAAACGAAATACGATTCATTAGAACAAAAAATAATTACTTCTCGTTATGTTGATTTTTATGATCAAGTAATCAATGGGCCTTCATTAAAAGAAGGAATGCAAACAAGTGAGTTTTGGGATACTGGCGATGTTTATATAAAAGGGAAGCTTGGAAATACAGATAAGGACAATGTACCGCAAATTCAAGCAGGTCATGGTAAATATGGTATTGCTCCAGTTCTTGTCAATGTTGAAGTGAAAAAGGGAAAATAAATTTATGAGATTAATAAACCGAACAAGTTTATAAACTTGTTCGGTTTTTATGAAAGAGTGTAACAAAATGAAATTTCTATCAGAAGATGATGTGTTTTTTATTGATGGCTAAAAAGGGTGGTTACTTCTCTTCTATCTTCATTGTATAGATGGGAGAGACTGTACGGTAGAGTGAGATAAAGAGAGAAGGGCTAAATGATGAAGCGATTGTTTATGGCGATTACATTACTCCTATGTATCGGGATTTTTGCGAGTTGCGGGATGAAAACATCAGGAAAAGAAGAGAAGCGTAGCGCCGCTATTCATAGTAATAACATTGTAACGAGTGCTAATGGAAAGTGGATTTATACAGCAAATATTGATATTAATACAGTAACAATTATGGATGCAAAAAGTAGAAAAGTAGTATCAGAGATTCCAGTTGGAAAAGAACCGAGACAATTAACAATGAGCCCTGATGAAACGAAATTATATGTTTCTTGTATGTACGATAATAAAGTAGATGTTGTTTCACTTGAAAAGAAGAAAGTCATTGATCGAATTTCGACTGAAATTGAGCCATTTGGTGTTGTTACAAATCCAAATGGAACGAAGTTATATGTATCGAATTTTCGTTCTGGTAATGTATCGGTTATTGATATTGAGAAGAAGAAAACGGTACAAAAGATTAAGATTGGCGATCGCCCACGTACGCTTGCGATGACAAAAGACGGAAAGAAATTGTATGTACCGCACTATTTGGAGGGGAAAATTAGTGTTGTAGATACAGAGAGTAATAAAGTGAAGAAAGTGATTACACTTGCATCTTCACCGGATAAAGAAGACCATAAAAAGAGTCAAGGAATTCCAAATACATTAGAGCAATTTGTTATTGCACCAGATGGGAAAACGGCTTGGGTTCCACATCTGCTTACAAATGTGGATACACCCATTCAGTTTGAAGAAACAGTTTTTCCAGCTGTGTCGATTATTGATTTAGAAAAAGATGAGGAAATTATAAATCAGCGGAAACAATTATTCGAAGCGATGAATGTGAAAAATACAAAAAATGAAACGATGATTGTATCAAATCCATATGACGTAGTTTTTAATGAAAAAGGCACAAAGGCATTTGTAGTTATGTCTGGTAGTGAAGATCTCATGATGTTTGATTTAACACGTGGAGGAAATGCAACGCAAATTGTAAGGCGCATTCCAGGAAGTAATCCACGCGGTATTACGTTGCTTCCAAAAGAAAACACATTAGTAGTTCATAATGCGATGAGTCATGATCTTGCTTTTCTAGAAACAGGGGGAGATGATTCATATGCAAAAGTGAAAGCTGATAAGAAGACAGTTAAATTAATTGAAAAAGATTCCTTATCAAAACTTGTTCGTGAAGGAAAAGAAATTTTCTACAGTGCAAATAGCGATAAATATACAACAGCGATTACAGGAAACAACTGGATGAGCTGTGCAACGTGTCATAGTGATGGAGAAATTAATGGTTTATCATTACTGACACCAAGAGGGAAGCGAAATGTACCAAGCAACGTCTTAACGACAAAAACAGGTTTGTTTATGTGGGACGGCGCACGTGATGAGTTTACAGATTATATTCATACCGTACAAGGTGAAATGGGCGGTATGATGGAAATTGATCCAGGAAAAGAACTTCCAAAAGATGTTCAGCACATGTATGATGCGTTGCAAGCCTTTTTGGATGATCCGAATTCGTTTCCTGTCCCAAAAAGTCCATATCGTCAAGGAAATGGAGAATTAACACCTACTGCGAAGGATGGAGAGCAGTTGTTTAAAGGTAAGGCAAATTGTTTAACATGTCATGGCGGGGATAATTTCACAAATAGCACAAAAGCTGTTGATGAAAATGGTACATTAACGACGAACAATACAAACTTCCTTTATAACATTGGAACTGCTAATGAAACAGATACAAATTATGATGGTGATGCGCGTGGGGGATTCCAAAATAAAAGACCAAAAGGATATTTTGATCCTCCAACACTTCGCGGTGCATGGGCGACAGCCCCATACTTACATGATGGTAGTGCGAAAAACGTTGAAGAAGCAGTAGAAAAGCATCAATATGAAGAAAAGCCGCAGCTATCAAAACAGGAAGTTCATGCAATCGCAGAATATGTAAAATCAATTCAATAGGAAGAAGCCGTGGTTATCTTGCCTTAAAAGACAAAAACTCTTATCTTAAAGATAAGGGTTTTTTGTCTTTTAGAAACTTATCACTGTTCTTTTTGTTGTACGTATTGCTGTAAATCAAATGGTGTAACTTCTTGAATAAATTCTCTTGAAATAAGAGATTGAATAAGTGTACTTTCGGTAACGACAGCACCTGTTTTCTTTTTGTGAGCTTGTTGTAATAAACTTAGTTTTTCCAATGTTTCTTTCGGTAATTCAATTGTTAATGTGTTCATATTTCTCCCCCCTACTATTAGAGTATCACTAGAAGAGGAGAGAAACAAGAAAAGAGAAAGATATATAAGGTGTTACAGAAAATATATAAATACATTTTAATTTTCGAATATATAAGTCACTGCTGTGCAGGAGAAACTTCCATCTATATTCTTCGCTTTTCTTTGAATCTTGAGGTGGGAGTCCTACTGTCCGTGGATGTGGGATAAAACATAATCTGCACTCGCTTTTTCATTTTGTTTTAAACTTTGCATGTGATAGGAAAGGGCCTGACCACTTCCATGCATGATCAGCTGTTCTTGCTCACCAAAAAGAAATGGTTGTTTTAATCTATATGTATATAAAAAGAAGGTAACTATTTTCAAAATAGCTACCTTCTTTTACGATCTTTACAGTAAGTATAGTTAAGCGATACCGATGTATTTTAAAGTTTTGGATGGGGTACTATGATCAAAAAAGTGTTGTAAAAATGCAATATCTACGCCAGATTTATAAGCACAATATCCCCACGTTTTGCGAAGTGTATGTGAGCTAATCCCTTCTAAACCAACTTCTTTTGCCGCTTTGTTTAAAATGTACCAAGCATGTTGTCTCGTAATAGATTTTGTTCCTTTTTGAGATTTTAATAATGGTTCATTTCGCTTCCATACTTTTCGTTCTTTCATATATTGTTCAATTGTATGTTGCAATTCTTCATTTACAGCGAACCATTTATGCTTTTTCATTTTGTCATTGTAGAACAAAATAGAATGACGAACATGCTCATTTTCATCGATAACATCGCCAACTTTTAACTGTAATATTTCACTTACTTTTAATCCAGAATTCACAGCTAATACGAATAATAAAGCATCACGCTTTGATGATTGTATTAGTATATCTTTGATTTTTTCTAATTGTTTTTCGTTTTGAATTGGTTGTCCTACTTGTTTCATTTCACGCACTCTCCTCTTTTATATGTGTAAAGGAAAGGATTAACTAGTTATTACTGTAAAGGAAGTGTGTGAATTTCATGTGAACTTTTCGTGAAATTAGGACAATTTATTTGATTACTTTCACTTTTGGCAAATGAAAGTAAAAGACAACGCCATTTTCTTTATTATAAACACCATAATTAGCATGATGCAATTCTAAGATATTTTTTACGATAGATAGTCCAAGACCAGTTCCGCCTGTATGACGGCTACGTGATGCATCTATTCGATAGAAGCGATCCCATATTTTATCTAAACTTTCTTCGGGAATCGGTGTACCGTTATTTTCAATTTCAACTTTTATGGTTTCTTCATACTCACTGACAGATACTTTTACTTGTTCTCCAACTGGTGTATAACGAATCGCATTGCTTAATAAATTGACGACAACTTGTTCAATACGATTTCGGTTTGCTTGTACATAAATAGTGGAATCAAATACAAGTTCTACCTGTAAGTTTTTTTCTTCGATGCTAAATAATAGCTTAGTATATACTTGTTGAATCAACTCTCCTACCGAAAACTTTTCCAATTCTAATTTATATGTGCCAGACTCAAGTTTTGCAAGTTCTAGCATTTCGACAATAAGGCGGTTCATGTTATCAGTTTCTTCTAAAATAACGTCAGTATAATACGTAGTGTCGTTACTTACGCCATCTTTAATGCCTTCAGCGAAACTGCGGATTACACTTAATGGTGTTTTTAATTCATGTGATACGCCAGAGATAAATTCTTTTCTTGTTTTTTCTAGTTGTCGTTCTTTTTCAATATCTTGTTGTAGCTTTGTATTTGCTACATGTAATTTATCAATTCGGTCCTTTAAATTTACAGAAAGAGAGTTAATGCTACTTGATAGACTTCCTATTTCATCCTCTGTTGATATAGGGAGTTTTTCAGAGAAATCAAAGTTTGCCATTTTTTTTGTAACACGATTCATTTTAATAAGCGGGTTTGCAATGATTTTTGAGTAATAGAACGATAATAAAATAATGACAATAAAGACGATAATTAACGCATAAACATAATAATCTTTCAAAACAAGCATAGCCTCATTAACAGGCTGCAATGATGTCATTGCAAATGCAAATTCTTTTATTTCCCCATTTGTGATAACGGGTTTAACAAAAATCTGACTTTTAATTTCGTTTTCTCCGCCGAGTGTATATGTTGTCATTTCACTCGCATTCGTTTTCCCTAATGCGACAGAAAGTTCCCAATGCTGGATGCCTTGCATTAATGTATCTTTATTTGCAAGACGAATATCGTTTGGAGAAGGAATATGCAATTTTGATATAGTACCATCAAATTTGTTAACGCTATTACTAAAATCTTTTGTATATAAGTTTCTTTTGACGTCTGTAAGCTGAATGCCAAATAGCTTCAAATCTGAAATGATATTATCATTTTGCCATGTTTTATTATCAGCAGTAGTAATTGCAACAGGAATAATCATATTGTTTTTTAAAATACCTTGTACACTGATTGGGTCAGATATTTTTAATCCTAAATTGATAAACGAAGAATATTCAGGAATTGTGAAAGTATTATTCAATGGAATAAAAAGTGTATTATTAAATTTATCAACAATTTCAATGTGATAATTTTTATCATCTTTAATAATACCATTGCGGTCTAACAGGACGAGTTCAGCGTTTGTTTTTTCATAAAACTCTTGTTTAAACTTTGAAAGCTCTTCGAAGGTTCCATTGCTTTTTTCATATTTGTTTACAAATTTTTCGAAATTAGTCTGGACCGTATGAACTTTCTTATTAATATAAAATTTCTCTAAAAACAGTGATTGTCCAACGAAAAAGAGTAAAAATGTAGCAGTAAATAACGCTGATGTTAATAAGAAAAGCTTAAACACAATACTTCGTTTTTTCACTTTTTCACCTCATAAGCTGTAAATTCCATAATCGTCATTTTATTATAGCAAACGAATAAATATAGTAGGAGAGAAAATCTGTCGCATGCTGAGATAGTTTATTTCAAAAGGTCATATATAGTAGAGGGATAAAAAAAGAACTTGCCAGACGTATGACAAGTTCTTATCGGATTTATGATTGAATTGCTGCATCTAATGCAATTTCAATCATTTCGTTAAATGTTGTTTGACGTTCTTCAGCAGTTGTTTCTTCACCAGTAAAGATATGGTCACTTACTGTTAAGACAGATAATGCATTTACACCGTATTTTGCAGCTAATGTATATAGTGCAGTTGTTTCCATTTCAACAGCTAATACACCGTAGTCGCCAAGTTTTTTAACCATATCCATGCTTTCACGGTAAAATACATCGGCTGTTAGTACATTACCAACGCGGACGTGTAACCCTTTTTCTATACCAGCATCGTATGCTTTCTTTAATAAATCAAAGTTTGCACATGGTGCAAAATCAAATCCAGGGAATGTTAAACGATTTATGTTAGAGTCGGTACAAGTAGTCATTGCAATAATAACATCACGTACCTTTACGTCTTTTTGAATTGCACCGCATGTTCCAACACGAATTAAATTTTTTACACCGTAACTTTGAATTAGCTCGTTTACATAAATAGAAATAGAAGGAACTCCCATACCTGTACCTTGAACAGAGACGCGTTTTCCTTTATATGTCCCTGTAAATCCTAGCATGCCACGTACATTGTTGTAGCATGTTACATCTTCTAAAAAATTTTCTGCAATATACTTTGCACGTAAAGGATCTCCAGGTAATAAAATAGATTCTGCGATTTCGCCTTCTTTTGCTCCGATATGAACGCTCATATAAAATCCTCCTTGTTATGTAACAATCGATATTACTAAATATCTATCTCACTTTGTAGTATACACGAAGTAGAGCGTTTACAATAGTATATTTCTATTTATCTAACTATTTGGTCAATAAGATGCCACCTCAAGATTCAGGGAGAAGCAACACTTCTGATGGAAGTTTCACTGTATTACCCTTTCATGGGATAGGAAAAAGTCCAGACTGCTTGCCAGGCCAGATGCTCTTGTCCATTTAAAAAGAAAGTGGTTTATATGTCATTTTTTCAATTTGTATTTATATATTTTCTTGCAAATATAGTAAAACTTCTATTCATAGAGAGTGTTTATTATCTGCTTCAGACAGAATGAATTGTGCTCTAATAGATGTTTTTTTACGCAAAAATAATCTGAATTGTGTTACAATTTATTAAAAAATAGATGGGTGATTTCATGAAAAATGTTATTATAGGAGTTATTGCTTTGCTTCTTATTGTTCTTGGTGGATTTTATATGAAAAAATATAAAAATAGTGAAGAAACAACAGGACAGATACAACAAGTAAAGTGGCAACTGCATGATATGGATGTAAATGAAATCGTGAATATTACATTTGAATTACAAAATAAAAAAGGAACTGAAATTCGCGGTGTAAACGATCATATTCGAATGTTTATTGTGGACAAGCGGTTAACACAATCATATCAGATGAGTCCAACTTTTGTGGGGAATGGTTCTTACAAAGCTACTCATCAGTTTAAAAAAGAAGGAGAATATACAATTTTTCTATATGAAGAAACAGGAGATACAACAAAACAGTTCGCTGAAAAAAACATAACAGTAGGAAATAAAGTGGTAGAAAAAAAACAAAATCCAATTACTGCGGATACGGTATTAACGAAAAATATTGGTCCTTACAGAACATCGCTTTTATTTCGTACGTTATATCCGCATGAAGAAGAAACATTAACATTTCAATTTCAAATAGGGAAAGGGCAAAAGCTAAAGTTTCGCTCCAATACGGGAGAACGTGCTGAATTGCGTATAGTGGATGAAGGGCGACAGCATTTTCTATATGTTGTTCCTAATAATGATGAGGAACAATTACAATTTCGCGTTATGTTTCCGAGTGAAGGGATTTATAAAATATGGGGTACTTTTTATATAAACGGAAAGAAATATGAAGAACAGTTTACATTACAAGTTCAGAAACGAAAAGACAGCTAAGTTTTAGCTGTCTTTTCGTTTTCCGATTAATTTTGTTACAGCGAGCATCGTAATAGGTAAGGAATGATTTTTACGAAATGCTAAATACTTCCCGCTCCATGTTGGTTTATATTTTTCTTTGAAATGTCGCAGGCCGCTAAAGCTATATGTATAACGAACGTTATTAAAAATGGCTGCTGCAACGCGCTCTGACCAAAAGGATTGCGCTGATAATCCAACATTAGAAAGTGGAGCCATTCCAATATTAAAGCAGTAATAGCCATTTTCTTTTGTCCATTGGAATAAATGAATGAACATAGCATCCATAATTCCGCCTGGTGCATTAGGATAATAACGCATCAAATCAACAGATAATTCACCATCTTGGTATACAGGCATAAATGTTGTAAAGGCAATAATTTTACCATCAGCATCAGAAAGTGTTGCAATGGGCGCACGGTTTATATAATCACGATCAAAATAACCAAGAGAGAAGCTTTTCTCTTTTTTCCCCCCAAGCCATGCATCTGATACTTTTTTTAGTTCATCATACAATTCATCTGTAAATGGCGGCTCGTGAATCGCAAAAGTGTAACCTTCTCGCTCGAAGCGGTTGAAAGTGGCACGCAATCCAGCTCGTTTTTTTCCTGAAATTGTGAAATCATTCAAATCGACAACTGCTTCTTCACCAAGCTTGAAGAAGTTATAACCAAAATCATGATATAAACTCATCCATTTACTTTCAACTTGATAAAATACACAAATATAGCCGAAACGATCCGCCTCTGTTAGAAATTCTTCTAAAACTTTACGAAAAGAAGAAGGTTGTCCGATTGGATCACCGAGTACAATAAGACGTTTACCTGCAGACGCAAACTGAATCATTGCTTTTCCGTCGCTACTGAAAAAGAATTGCTTATCCCCTAAAAAACCAAGGTGACTTAACACGTTTCCACCGTATTCATCTAAAAAGTGCTGTAGTCGTGTCATATTGGCTGGTTGCCCGGGAAATTTATTTCGATAACGATTGGCGATAATAGAACCAATTAGTAGAAAGCTTGGTACAAAAAAAGCTGCTGCAATTGCACTGCGTTGTACTTGTTTAATATTACGAACAACAAAATCAGGTTTAAATACTTCTTTGGCTTCCGCAAATTGTACCCCAAGTTTTTTGTAAAGATACAATGTAATAAGTAAAAAGAGACAAACTTTTACTACATCTGAGAATGAAACCGCGATTTGTTCTCGAACAAATCGTTTGCGAATCATATATAGTACAGTAAGTACAATGAGTAAGATAAAGGTTTCTTCTAAATCAATTCCTTTTAGTGTATTGAAAATCGCTGCTCCGATTAGAGATACAATCGTCATATAATAGGAGCGTTTCGTGCCGTGATAAATGCCGCGTGATAAAATAACAAGTAAAATACCAAATGTTAGCGATAGACTAAAGGAAATTTGTACAAGGTGTTTAGGAACTAAAATATGCAGTGCATGAGCGCGTCCAATACTTGTTGGGAAAATGGTGGAAAAAATCACCATGAGTCCTGAGAAAATTGTTAATGCAGCAGATGCCCAGGAACCTAGTTTTCCTAGAAAATCACGTTGTAATGTCCAAATGACTCCGGTTGTTTCAAGGGCAGGTGCAATGAACGGTTTATCTTCAAATTTTTTTAAAGCAGCTCCTGTCATTTCAAATGCTGCAAAAATTAAACCGAGCCCAAAGGGTAAAATATAATATACAAGGCGGTATAATAACATAGCAGGGAGCAATACACCTGTATCTACTCCATATTGTCCAATCCCTGTTAAGAAAACAAGATCGAAGGAACCAAGGCCTCCTGGTACAAGACTCACAACGCCAGCCAAAGCTGCAATGACGTATACACCAAGAAACTTAGGGAAGTCTATCTCAATTCCAAATAGAAGTAAGATGACATACATGACTATGCCTGCTGATACCCACTCTACCAATGAAACAAGTGAGTAGAGGACAGTTGGATTTTTTTCTACTTGCTCTTCTTCTTTTCTTTGTTTGCGATTTTTTATTTTGGAAATACCTATGTATAATGGAACAAAAAGAGCAAAAAAGATGAAAACAGGCCATAGCCAAGGTTTTTCATGTAAAATAAATCTTGTATCTAGTACACCAATAAGGCCGAGAAAAGATAATAATGCTAGTCCGTTAATAAAAGCCGTTGTCATCCAGGCGATACTTCGAATAAGTTTACCATTTTCTTGTACATAAGGACGATATAACATTGTACGTATACCTGCCCCAACAAGACCACCAAATCCTATAAATCCATTGAATGTATTAGCAGTCCAAGAAATGCGGAAAATCTTTTTAACTGGAATATCTGCTTGCAAATGCCGCAGCATAACAAAATCATAAAAGAACATTGTAGCAACAGCAAATGCGCCGAGTATAACAGCTAAGAAAAATCCACCGGGTGGAATGTGTTTAATCGTTTCAACTGCTTCTCGAAATGAAATACCAGATAGTTCTTTGCGTGCTTGAAAAAACACAATTGTTAATACAGCAAAGGGAAAAATAAATTTTCCGATTTGTAATATACGTTTCCATGAAAACGACATAAAGACAACTCTCCTTGTATAAGAAAACTGAGGCAATATTTTTATTATGACAAACTTCAATAAAAATAAAAAGAAAAATTCTTTGAAAATTTAGTTGTAATCTTTATATGTGTAAACATTCTCCACTCATAAATTGCTAAATTCGATGCAATGGAGAGCAAATGAGGTTTACAGGCTACAATGGCTATAAACAAAAAAATGTATTCAACCACATCATCAAACTTTTTACATTTCACCACTAATATGTAAGCTAGAATAGAAAAGGCACTACATGTTTTGTGCCGCTATTAATGGTCGGTAAGACTCTAAACTCAAAAATCTGAGAAATCCCACTTTATTTTGAAGCTTTTTTGAAAGAATTTACTTCTTTTGAAGGAAATTGGTTTTTAAAATCGAAAATCAAAACATATATTTGCGTGATGTTGTTCTGTAGTTATGTGGTAAAAATAGAGATAGTGTGAGAGGATTTTCATATTAATACGCTAAAAGACTTTTGCGTATATTTTGATGAAGATACAATTGGGGGAAGACATTTTGTAAAGAAGCTGATCCAAAATAAATACATAACAGAAAAATCAACTTTCAAAATCAGTTCAAATGGTGGGGGGAGAAACTAGCATGTCCAATTTAATGGTTGAAAACCAAACGCAGCAAGTAACTGTTTTTTTGGGAGAAGTAGTTGAAGTAATTACAAAATATGTGAACAATCATACGTTACCTTTATTATTAGAAGAAACACCAGAAGGCGATGAACAGTATTTTGCTGGATTGTTAGCTTCCATTCGACGCTTACTTGTATTTTGTGAAGAAGGCTTAGATGCTTGCTGCGTATTACTGAATAATAAACCGTTTAGGAAAAATGCAGCGGAGAGAACGCTATATAAAATTTATCATCAAGTGATTGCAGAGTTTTTTTCACCCAAAAATGATCATTGGTATGAAAATAGTCGATCAGCTTATACAGGAAAGAATTCAATTGCGTTTCAAAAGCAACCTCCTTTTTCCATTGAACAAATGATGAAAGAGTTAGAAGGAAAATTCCAAATGTTGCGTGAAGAGTTAGAATATTATGAAACAGACTATCAAACGAAAATGATACAAAAATATTAACTACTGTAAGAAGTTAGGTAATTCCTAGCTTCTTTTGCTTTTTGAACCGTCATATACGACCGTAATTTTGAATACATTTAAAAAGGATATATTGATGGGGGTGTCATATGAGCCAGCAAGAAGTGTTCACTGATTACTTTCATGAAGTTGAAAGTTGGTGCGAAAGTGTTCTCCACGTATTAGATAGCCGGGCAACAGAAGTGTATGATGTTCATATGCTTGCATATAAAATTCAAATGCTATTAGATCGGATTAAAGAAAATGAATATGATTACGATGCAGAGTTTGTCTATGAAATTAGTGATGATGTCGAGCATATTCAACACTACTTACAAGAAGCGTTAATGTCTGATTCAGAACAATATGCATTATATGAAAGAAATTATGCAAGAGCTTCTGTACCAATTGGCGGACATACCTTGCCACCGCTTCCGTATCCGTATAATGCGCTAGAGCCTTATATCTCAAGGGAAATTATGATGCTTCACCACGATAAACATCATCGTAGTTATGTAGAGGGATTGAATAAGGCAGAGAAGATGATGGCAGAAGCACGAAAAACAAATCAATTTGATTTAATAAAGCATTGGGAGAGAGAAGCTGCTTTCCATGGTTCTGGACATTATTTACACACTATTTTTTGGAACAATATGAAAAAAGATGGTGGTGGCAGTCCGCACGGAGACTTATCGAGGGAAATTGAAAAAGGTTTTGGGAGCTTTTTACGTTTTCAAAAACACTTTACAGAAGCGGCAGCGAAGGTGGAAGGTTCGGGGTGGGCAATTCTCGTTTGGGCACCTCGTTCCGGACGATTAGAAATTTTACAAAGTACACTTCATCAATTATTTACGCAGTGGGATACAATCCCTTTACTAGTACTTGATGTATGGGAGCATGCATATTATTTGCAGTATCAAAACCGAAAGGAAGAATATATTAAGAATTGGTGGAATATTGTCAACTGGGGTGATGTAGAAAAAAGATTTCAAAGTGTAAAAGAACTTCAGTGGATACCATATTAGACGCATCATACATCGCGATGCGTCTTTTTTAATTGTCTTTCTATTCTTATGGAGTTAGTCTTGCATCTCAACTTCCATTCATATTTTAAAGGTCCAAGCATACACTTGTACAAAAAGTGCTAAAAAGGACGTGAATGCATGAGAGGAAGAGGGATCGTGATTGCACTTATTATAATATGTGCAAGTATGCTACCAAATGATACATATGCGCAAATGAATAATGTTAGTGCACGTAATGCGGTGTTGATGGAGCAGCATTCGGGGCGTGTACTATATGGAAAGTTAGAGCATGAATCTGAAAAAATCGCAAGTATTACAAAAATTATGACCGCACTTTTAGCAGCCGAATCAGGAAAAATGAAAGAAAAGGTATCCATTAGTAATACAGCAGTTCGGGTGGAAGGGTCAGCGATTTATTTAAAACCAGGACAGAAAGTACCGTTAGAAGATTTAGTATATGGCTTAATGTTGCGCTCAGGAAATGATGCAGCTCAGGCAATTGCAGAATATGTTGGCGGAAGTATAGATGGATTCGTTTATTTAATGAATGAAAAAGCAGCACAAATTGGAATGAAGGATACACATTTTTCTAATCCACATGGTTTAGACGGAGATGGAACACATTATTCTTCAGCATATGATATGGCACTGTTAACAAGGTATGCCATGGAAAATGAGGCATTTCGTAAAATTTTTGGAACGAAAACGTATCAGTCTGAAGTATGGGACTATCCATGGAAAAATAAACATAAGCTTGTTACTTCTATGTACGAGTATGCAACAGGAGGGAAAACTGGATTTACGAAAAAGGCAGGGCGCACACTTGTAACAACTGCATCAAAGGATGGGCTAGATTTGATTGTTGTAACATTGCAAGCTTCGAGTGATTGGGACGATCATATGTACTTATTTAATGAAGGATTTAAACAATATACAGCAACTACGGTAGTAGCGAAGGGCCCCCTTTCTGAACTGCAAGACAAAAAGTATACAAATCATATATATACGAAAAATGATTTATTAGTGCCACTAACGGAAGACGAAGCTAAAAAGGTTACATTGAAAATTGAATTTGATAAATCGGCCAAGCTGATAGATGGAGAAAAAGTAGGGCGTGCCGTTGCCTATTTAAATGATGAAGAAGTTGGAGAGCGTAACCTTTTTTATAGTAAACGGAAACTTATTGTGACTACAGGTTTGTTTTGGAAAGATTTTAAAGAAGTATTTTCTCACATGTTAGGTGTGGAAATAGATGGTTAATATTATATGGGTTGCGATGGCGGTAATTGGTATTGTATATGCAATGTTTAATGGAACGATGGATGAAGTGAATAAAGCAGTTTTCGAAGGTTCAAAAAATGCCGTAACCATTTGTATCGGATTGATTAGTGTTCTTGTTTTTTGGCTTGGTTTAATGAAAATTGCCGAGGAAGCTGGTCTGCTAAAGAAACTTGTTGCATTGTTTATGCCTCTTGTAAAAAAACTCTTTCCAGAAGTACCGAAGAATCATCCAGCACTAGGTTTTATCTTATCTAATATGATGGCAAATTTTTTTGGGTTAGGAAATGCAGCTACTCCGCTTGGGATTAAAGCAATGGAACATTTAAAAGAGTTAAATGGAGGAAGAGACTCTGCGAGCCGCTCTATGATAACCTTTCTTGCTTTAAATACATCAGCTATTACACTTATTCCCACTACGGTTATTTCGATTCGGATGACATATCACTCTGCAAATCCAACTGAAATTGTAGGCGCAACGTTTATCGCCCAAGTTTTATCTATGATTGGAGCTATTTGGATTGACCGTTATTTTTACCGAAGAAGAAATAGAAAGGGGAAGAAAAAATGAGCGTCGTTAATACGATTTCTTTATGGGTTATTCCATGTGTAATTGGATTTATTCTATTATATGGGACGGCAAAAAAAGTACCGACGTATGAATCATTTGTAGAAGGCGGGAAAGAAGGAATTCAAATTGCTGTATCTATTTTACCGTTCATGGTTGGTATGCTCGTTTCTATTTCAATATTCCGGGCTTCAGGCGCGCTAGATGCAATGATACATGTCATGAAACCAATGTTAGATGCTATCCATGTGCCAGCAGAAATTGTTCCCCTTGCACTTATTCGTCCTATTTCTGGATCAGCAGGGCTAAGTATTACAACGGATTTAATTGCCACATATGGACCAGATTCGTTTATTGGGAGGCTTGCGTCTACGATGCAAGGAAGTACAGATACAACCTTTTATATTTTAACAGTTTATTTTGGAGCGGTTGGGATTCGGAAAATGGGCGATGCCTTAAAGGTGGGATTATTTGCTGATTTAATTGGTATTGTGTGCTCAATTGTATTTGTTTCACTTATGTTTCAGTAATAATGGTTCATTTTTAATTTAAATTAGACTATAATACGGATACAGCCACTATTAAGAATGTGCTTAATAGTGGTTTTTTTATGGATTATTTTTGACAAAACCGTGAACATTTGTTGTAAGCAAAAAGAAGGGAGTAAATCATAATAAAGAGGAAAAATGTATTTTATTCCTTTATTAGCTTATAAAGTTGGCGATGTTGTTTATGGTAAGTAAGGGGAATTGTCAGCAAGGCTAGACAGTTGCCAAGTCCTTCTAATGAAGGTAAGATGAATTTGAGGTGAAGAAACGAAATGGAACGACTACAAAAGGTAATAGCGCAAGCAGGTATTGCATCGAGAAGAAAAGCAGAAGAACTCATTCAACAAGGGAAAGTTAAGGTTAACGGAAAAGTCGTGACCGAACTAGGAACGAAAGTGAGTGCACAAGATAAAGTTGAGGTAAATAATATTCCTCTCGAAAAAGAAACACCTGCTTACTTTTTATTATATAAACCAACCGGTGTTATTTCGAGTGTAACAGATGATAAAGGAAGAAAAGTGGTGACAGATTTCTTTGCGGAAATTCCACAACGTCTTTTTCCAATTGGACGATTAGACTATGATACGTCTGGTTTAATATTGATGACAAATGACGGAGAGTTTGCGAACATTTTAATGCATCCAAAGTATAAGGTTGACAAAACATACGTGGCAAAGGTAAAAGGTCAGCTAACTGGTGAAAAAATCCGCATGTTAGAAAAAGGCGTTATGCTAGAAGAAGGAAAGACAGCGCCTGCCCGTGTGAAAATTCTTTCTTGGGATAAACGTAAAGAGATTGCAATTGTACAATTGACAATTCATGAAGGAAGAAATCGCCAAGTGCGTAGAATGTTTGAAGCAGTTGGATGTAAAGTTATGAAATTAAAGCGTGAGCGTTATGCCTTTTTAGAGTTAGGTAGTTTACGCCCAGGGGATGCAAGAGAATTATCTCCTCATGAAGTAAAACAACTTCGTGCTCTTGCTTCAACGAAACCGAGATAGTACAGAATATAAAAGCTTCTATCAGTAAAGAAATTTTTGCTGATAGAAGTGAATACATATATAAATTCATTTTAATTTTTTGACATCTTTGTCTAGCTCTGCCTCCTAGGCCCTCATGTCTAAGAACCTTCCACACGAGAAGGTAAAAAACACCTTCTGTGTGAAAGAACCTTAGCCAATAGGCCTAAACAATCAGCGTCGCTTTTCCTTATAAGTCGCTGTTATGCAGAAAAATACATGACTGCTACTTGCTTTCTCCCTTTGTTTTACACCTTGCATGTGGCAGGAAAAGGACCTGACCGCTTCTATGCATGGCCAGACCCTCTTGCCTACCTAAAAAGAAGGTTTTATGTCGGTTTTTCAATTGGTATTTTTATAGAAAAGTTTAGTATGTGCTAAACTTCTTTATTTTGTTAAGGAAGGAGAGACACTGTGAAGAAAAATAGACTGTTATTTCGTGTAATTATATTGCTCATATTAGGAGGGGCATTAGGGTTTACGTTATATCAAAACTTTTTTGTTGATAAAGAGAAAGTACAAGTAGGAAAAGAAGCACCAAACTTCGTTGCCACTGATTTAGAAGGTAAAAAGATTACGCTAAAAGAATTGAAAGGAAAAGGGGTTTTCTTAAATTTCTGGGGGACATGGTGTAAGCCTTGTGAGAAAGAAATGCCATATATGAATGAACTGTACCCGAAATATAAGGAAAAAGGTGTTGAAATAGTGGCATTAGATGCAGACGAAACGGAACTTGCGGTGAAAAATTTTGTGAGTGGATATGGACTGAAATTTCCTGTAGCGATTGATAAAGGGCAAGAAATTTTAAATACATATGGTGTAGGGCCACTACCGACAACGTTTTTAATCGATAAGGATGGCAAGGTTATCGAAAAAATTACAGGTACACAATCAAAAGAACAAATGGAAGAATATTTAAAGAAAATTACTCCATAAGTGAGAAGAGTATAGAAAATCTATTCGTGCTCTTCGGTAATCGAGGTGCTGCACATGGATTTTCAGTACCTATCATGAGATTTCTGAGTATTTCGTTAATTACCTTAGAAACATAGATACATAGGAATAAGAAAAAGGCGGTGAAAAATTTGGAACAAATAAAATGTGTTTGTGGTCACGTAAACCCAATTGGTACAATTTTTTGTGAAGCTTGCGGGAAGCCTTTTGAAGATGAACAGGATACAAATTTACTAGATATGCGATATGAGGGAAGTGCACGGCGCTCTCTTACACATACCAAAACAGTAATAGATAAAATTTGGAGCTTTTTTTCCTCCGTAAAAGTTGGAATATGGCTTATTGTAATTACACTTATCGCGTCTGGGATTGGAACGATTTTTCCGCAAGAAATGTATATTCCACCAACCATCACGCCGGGAGAATATTATGAACAGCAATATGGTTTCCTTGGAAAATTATATTATCAATTAGGATTTAATAATCTATATAGTTCCTGGTGGTATATGATTTTAATAGCATCTATTGGGATTTCTCTTGTTATATGTAGTTTAGATCGTGTTGTTCCTTTATATAAAGCGCTGAAAAAACAAAGGGTAACAAGACATCCAAGTTTTTTAAAAAGACAGCGATTATACGGAGTAGCGTTTGCGACAACAGAAGAGATTGCACGTGTGAACGAGAACTTGAAAAAGAAAAAATACAACATTCAAGTGGAAGATGATAACATTCTAGCAGAAAAAGGCCGTTTTTCACGCTGGGGTCCATATGTAAATCATATTGGTCTTATTATTTTCTTATTTGGAACGATGCTGCGTTTTGTCCCTGGTATGTATGTAGATGCATCGCTTTGGCTTCGTGAAGGTGAAACGAAAGAAATTCCTGGAACAGACGGAAAGTACTATTTGAAAAATGAAAAATTTATTAAAGAAGTTTATGATAAAAGTAAAGAAAATGAAGTATTTAATGAGGCGATTGACCGAGTTGGAAATAAAATGATTGCAAAAAATTATCAAACAAATGCCGTGTTGTATAAAGTGGTCGGGAAAAATGTTGCTGGCGAGCAGCCGAAACTTGAGAAAGTGAAAGAGTATAACATTCGGGTAAATGAACCTCTTAAATTTGATGATTATGCTCTGTACCAAGTTGATTTTAAAGAAGGCGAATTTAGTAAAATGTCTTTCTCTTTACAAAAGAAAGATGGCGGACAAAAATGGGGTCCGATTACAGTTGACCTAACAAATCCAAAAGAAACATACGATTTAGGAAATGGATATTCTTTGCATTTGTTAAGTTATTTTCCCGATTTTTACTTTGATGAAAGCGGAAAGCCGAATACAAAAACGAAGCTTCCTAACAATCCTGCTTTTGTCTTTAAAATGTTTACGCCTGAAACGCCGAATGGAGAAGTAAGCTTTGTCGGAATTCGACAAAATATAGAGCCCGAAGGAAACAACTTATACAAAATGTCTTTTGCAGGTGTAGAAATGCGCAATGTTACAGCACTTACTGTTCGGAAAGATTTAACACTTTGGGTTATAGCTTTAGGAGGTTTTATTTTCATGGTCGGTGTTATCCAAGGGATGTATTGGAATCATCGTCGCATTTGGATACAGCGTGTTGATAATGAATGGTGGATTGCTGGTCATACAAATAAAAATTGGTATGGTTTGCGAAAAGAGATCGAAAAAGTGTTAGAAGGAACAAATATTCCGCAGCCAAATGATAGAGTAAATGAGAAAAAATTAGTTAAGGTGGGGAGAGAGTATGGTAGAAATAAGTAGTAATTTCTTATTTACTGCTTTCGTATTATATTTAGTTGCAACACTGTTCTTTGGGGGAGCGATTAAAGAAAAAGGGCGAAAGTGGGCAAACATCGGGATAAGTATTACGATTTTAGGTTTTGCTGCTCAGTCAGTATATTTTGTTACGAGATGGATTGCATCAGGGCATGCACCGGTGAGTAATTTTTTTGAGTTCGGGACATTTTTCGGTATGATGATGGTTGGTGCGTTTATTCTTATTTATTTTATGTATCGGACAAGTATACTTGGCTTATTTGCGCTTCCAGTTGCTATTTTACTAATTGCCTATGCAAGCATGTTTCCAAGAGAAATTACGCCACTTATTCCATCGTTAAAAAGTAACTGGCTACATATTCATGTAACAACAGCAGCGGCTGGACAAGCTATTTTATCGATTAGTTTTATTACGGGGGTTATATATTTACTGAAAAATGTGGACCAGTCCAAAAAAAGCAAGCAAACATTTTGGCTGGAAGCAGTTATTTTTTCGCTTGTTTGTGTAATTGGATTTATAGCAGTGACAACTGCTTTTTCAAGTGTGAAGTATGAAGCGAAGTTCCAATGGATTAATAAAAATGAGCAGCAAGCAGAAATGGTATATAATTTACCTGCTTTAGTCGGTCCCCATGAAGGCAAGTTAGTTACAGTTGAAAAATTTGAACCTGTAATGGAAACGCCGGCTATTATCAATGCGAAAAAATTAAACACAGTGATTTGGTCGATACTTATAGGGACGGGTCTATATATTCTCTTAAGATTGATTTTGAGAAAACGAGTAGCAGCAGCGATTCAACCTGCACTGCAGAAAGTTGATAGTGATTTGCTTGATGAAATCGGCTATCGCTCTGTCGCAATTGGATTCCCAGTCTTTACGTTAGGTGCATTAATCTTTGCGATGATTTGGGCACAAATTGCATGGACGCGTTTTTGGGGCTGGGATCCGAAAGAGGTTTGGGCACTAATTACTTGGCTCTTTTATGCAGCGTTTTTACATTTACGCTTATCGAAAGGGTGGCACGGTGAAAAATCAGCGTGGCTTGCAGTAATTGGCTTTGCAATTATTATGTTTAACTTTGTAGTAGTAAACTTAGTGATTGCAGGTTTGCATTCGTATGCATAACAAAAATTGAAGTTCAACGAATTCTATTGTGCAGTTCATTATTGCGGTATAAAATAGGAAAGTGACTGTCACTTTCCTATTTTAATTTTGTTAATTTCTTTTCTTTTTTGAGAAAAACATGACAAAGTATAGAGTGATTTTGTAAAATAATGTCGAGGACAAATGATATAGTTCAGGAAAAATACATATTTTTGGAAAAAATATGAACATATTTTATTATTTATGTGAAACATAATGCAAAAGTGAACTTTCTAATCGTGACGAGGTTTGTCTGTGAAAAGTTATTTCACTCTAATGAGAAATTACTACTAGCATGTGTCCTATTGATTTAACTAATTCTGATAAGGGAAGTTTCACTTTATTGAAGAAAGGTAGGTGTGAACCGCTGTGACATGTATGTGTACAGCGGATAGCCATGGAAAATGAACTAAAGATTTTAATTGTAGATGACGAAGATCGTATCCGTCGTTTGTTAAAAATGTATTTAGAGAGAGAGCAGTACATCATTGATGAAGCTGACAACGGAGAAACGGCTTTAGAAAAAGCATTGCAAACTGACTATGATCTTATCCTTTTAGATATTATGATGCCTGGAAAAGATGGTATTGAAGTTTGTAAAGGTATTCGTGAGAAAAAGGCAACGCCAATTATTATGCTAACGGCAAAAGGAGAAGAAATAAATCGAGTGCAAGGATTTGAAGTTGGCACAGATGATTATATCGTAAAACCGTTTAGTCCGCGTGAAGTTGTGTTGCGTGTAAAAGCTGTGTTACGTCGTTCAGTTACAACAACATTCTTTACACAAGATACAACAACAAAAGATGTTACTGTATTCCCGCACTTAACAATTGATAATGATGCACATCGTGTTACAGCAGATGGAGAAGAAGTGAATTTAACACCAAAAGAATATGAATTATTACTATTTTTAGCGAAGGCACCTGATAAAGTGTTTGACCGAGAACAATTATTAAAAGAAGTATGGCAGTATGAATTTTTCGGTGATTTACGTACGGTTGATACGCACGTAAAGCGTTTGCGTGAGAAATTAAGTAAAAAATCAGCAAATGCAGCGAAAATGATTGTAACAGTATGGGGTGTTGGTTACAAGTTTGAGGTTGTGAACGATTGATGCTTTGGAAAAGTGTTGTTGGGAAATTATGGATGACAATTTTACTCCTCGTTTCCTTCGTCCTAGGCTTTGTTGCTATTTTACTTTCTCAGTTTTTCGACAATTATTATGTGACGATGGGAGAAACGAGGCTGACGAATGTTGCAACGAGCGTTTCTGAATTAATAGAAGAGGGAGCAGATGAGAAGACGATAGAACATATCGCATATAAATTCGTTGATCCTCTTTCGCGAATTATTGTTGTTAAAGAGGGTGATAAAGTATCTGCTTCTCCGACTCAACGAGGATTGGTAACATTAACACTAGATGATTTAAAAAATGACAAAGAGTTACAAGCGGTATTTACAGAACGTAAAAAGGTACAAAAAATAAAAAGCGTCCCAGATGAAAAAAACAAGAAAAATCATGAAAATGATATTATGGTTGTCGGTGTTCCGTTAAAGTCATCAAAAGATGGTGCAGTTTTTGTATATCAATCGTTACAGGTCCCAAAACAGGGAATAGAAAAATCGACAGATTTTATCTTTTTATCTGCGGGGATTGCAATTATTTTAACAACATTCTTTGCGTTTTTCTTATCAACCCGGATTACAGCACCACTTCGTAAAATGCGTGAAGTAGCTTTTGAAGTAGCGCGCGGGAAATTTGATGCAAAGGTACCAGCGGTTTCACAAGATGAAATAGGTGAATTGGCAACAGCTTTAAATCAAATGGGGAAACAATTGAAGTTTAATATTAATGCCCTGCAGCAAGAAAAAGAACAGCTTTTTAGCATTTTAAGTAGTATGGCCGATGGTGTTATTACGTTAAACCAAGAAGGAGAAGTTGTTGTAATTAATCCGCCAGCAGAGCGTTTCTTACAAGTATGGCATGAAGAAAAAGAGATAGAGTTAAGTGCAAGTTTGCCATCTGAGCTTGTTGAACTGTTCCATTTAGTTGTAGAAAGTGAACAGCAACAAGTTGTGGAAATTAATTTAGAAAAAGGTAATTATGTTGTATTGATGACACCGCTATACAATCAGACAAAGATTCGAGGGGCTGTTGCAGTTCTTCGTGATATGACGGAAGAACGTCGTCTTGAGAAAATGCGGAAAGATTTTATTGCAAACGTATCGCATGAATTACGTACACCGATGGTTATGCTTCAAGGATACAGCGAAGCAATTTTAGATGATATTGTTCAAACGAAAGAAGAAGTACATGAATTTGTGCAAATCATTTATGATGAATCTGTACGATTAGGGCGTCTTGTGAATGAATTATTAGATTTAGCTCGAATGGAGAGCGGTCATGTAGAATTACATATATCAGAGGTAGATGTCGTTCCGTTTGTTGAAAAGATTGCCCGGAAATTCCAAGGGATAGCAAAGGAAAAAGAAGTACAATTGTTAGTTGATTTTCGAACTTCCATAAAGCAGCATTCTTTTGATCCTGATCGAATGGAACAAGTGTTAACAAATTTAATTGATAATGCGTTGAGACATACAAATACCGGCGGTAAAGTATCGCTTATTATTGATGAGAAAAATAACGGAATTGTATTTGAAGTTGCAGATTCTGGGGTTGGTATTCCAGAGGAGGACATTCCGTTCTTATTTGAGCGTTTTTATAAAGCAGATAAAGCTCGTACACGCGGGAAAACAGGTGGTACAGGCTTAGGGCTTGCGATTGCCAAAAACATTGTGCGAGGGCATGAGGGTAAATTAACAGTGTCGAGTGTAGTAGGTGAGGGTACAACATTCTCTGTATATTTGCCGTCAGAAGTATGATGAAAAGCTTATCTTTTTTGATAAGCTTTTTTTATAGCGTGAAACAATGAGTAGTAGGGGCTGAATTCTCTAATGAGTACCAATTAAATTTTTATGGATAAGTATCTGTAGTCTATATAAATCCAAATTAAAAAACGACATAAAACCATCTTTTTTTAGGTGGGCGAGAGAAGCGGTCAGGGCCTTTTCCTGCCACACGCGAAGTTTAAACAAAGGGAGAAAGCGAGTGGAAGCTCCTTTTTTCTGAATAGCAGCAATCTATATGTTGGAAAATCAAAATGGATTCATATAGTAAAAGAGTATATAAGAGAAGGGAGAAAAGTATGAAGCTCTATACAAAAACAGGAGATAAAGGCCGAACAAGTCTTATTGGAGGACGCGTAGATAAAGATGATTTGCGTGTGGAAGCATACGGAACACTTGATGAGGCGAATTCGTTTATTGGGCATGCAATGACACTACTGCAAGATAAATTGTTTCAAGATATTTACCTGGAACTTGAAAAGATTCAGCATGAGTTGTTTGATTGTGGCGGGGATTTAGCGATTGTGAAGAAAAAAAATCCGTATAAAGTAACAGAGGATATCATTACTTTTCTAGAGAAAAGGATTGATGTATATATGAAAGAAGCACCGCCACTGGAGCGCTTTATTTTACCAGGTGGAAGTGAAGGAGCAGCGATTATTCATATCGCTCGTACTGTTACAAGAAGAGCAGAACGGTGTATCGTTTCTTTAAAGAAACAAGATGAGATAAATGAACATGTTTTGCAATATGTAAATCGGTTATCGGATTATTTATTTGCAGTTGCAAGAGTTGTGAATAATCGTTTGAATGTAAAAGATGTAGAATATGAAAGAAGCGCAATTGTATTTCGGGATGAGCAAGAAAAGAAAGAGAAATAGACTCTTTCTTTTTTTGTATACTTTTTTCTATAATTAACCACAATAGAGAAAGTGTGATGGTTATTTAGAAAACGGAGGATTTACAATGAAAGCTTTAAAGGTGATATTGTTTTTCTTTTGTATCTTTTTTATAGGACAAACAGAAGGAGTTGCTGAGGAAAAACAGTGGACGTGGCCGGTAGAGGGACGAATTAGCGATTATTTTGGAACGAGAAATGGAAAGCATTTTGGCATTGATATTGCTGCACCAATAGGTACTTCAATTGCAGCTATGCAAGATGGCATTGTAACAAGATCTTATTTTTCTGATAGTTATGGTCATGTTGTATTTATTAAACATAGAGATTATGAAGCTGTATATGCACATATGAATAAACGACTTGTAAGAGAGGGAGAAGAGATTTTGCAAGGGCAAATAATTGGACAAGTAGGGAATACTGGACAATCTAATGGTGCGCATTTACATTTAGAAATTCATAAAGGGTCTTGGACGATAGCGAAAACACATGCGGTTAATCCGCTGCAAATTCTTGGAGAAAAACAAAATACAGTAGTATCTGCTTCTGTATATGTTGTACAAAAGGGGGATACATTAGTGAGTATTGCTAGGAAGTTTGGCACAACTGTTGGAGAATTGAGAGTAAAAAATCAACTGCAAAAAGATATCATTTATCCGTCGCAAAAATTACATATTAATTGAAAAAAGAGCTAGGAAGCCTAGCTCTTTTGTTGTTACCAAAAAATAAAGAGACAAATAAATCCAGCAATTGCTAAATAGCTATAATAATAAAATACTTTTTCTCTTGTTTTTTCTTCTGTTTTAAAAAGGACAATAGTAGGTTCAATAAGGCCGATAACAAAACAAAGTAGACCGAGCAACATACATCCGAGGGACAGTGAATACAAAGCGACTTGGATGACTTGAAATGGAACGATAACTTTTAATACAAACGCAATGAGTGCAGTATAGAAAATTGTTCCAATATACATATTTAATGTTGTATTAGAGCGATAACCGGGCAGTTTTTTGAAAAATGGTCTAGAAACGATTTCTATTTCTAAAGATGTGTAAGTTTCAATGATTTTTTCTGCCTTCTTTCCCTGGTGAAACAGAGAAAGAATCCAATTCCGTTTTCCTTGAAAGACGAACTGGGTTTTTGTTAAATAATGATCGATTTTGACTTTTCTCCAGCTTTTCCATGGGTGTCGTTCGCAGAGCTTTAGTTTACTGTCTGAATCTTTATCATATTGGTATATGCTAATTCCATGTTCATCAAAGGCAGCATAATATGTATCTCTTGAGAATTTTCCTAAGTCAACAGGACAATAGAACAGTAATTCCTTTTTTAAATAAAAGTATTCTTTGCGAAGATTTTTTTTCATAACTTCTTGAATAGGCTGTTTTTTTTCTTTACTCATGACATTTCCTCCACTGTAAGAAAATGCGGTTTTCTTAACAATATCATATCTTATCACTTTCGTGTACGAATGGCTAGAGAATTGTAAACAAAAAGGAACAAACACGAAAAAATGTTCTTTTTTGTCATATTATTTACTGGTTGTTAGAATGTCATGCAGTTAAGAATGTTTGACTATATAAAGTTTAATAAGAATTATATAAAGTGAAACTTCCGTCAGTGGGGGTCTTACTGCCCGCAAATAGCGGGATAAATAAAAATTAAAAAACCTTGTACTTTTAGATAGGATAGAGTATTTGACCATACATAGAAGCGATCAGGGCCTTTTTCTGCCACATGCAAGGGAAAGTGCTGCACAATGTGAATGAAAAAGAAGCATTTTCATTCACATTGTTTTAAAGTTGTTGTATAATGATGGGGAAAATAGAATATCGGTCTATCTTCGGGGCAGGGTGAAAATCCCGACCGGCGGTGATGAACACATGTATTTGTTCTAAGCCCGCGAGCCGTTAAGGCAGGATTTGGTGCGATTCCAAAGCCGACAGTACAGTCTGGATGGGAGAAGATGGAGGTTCAAGCGTTCAAAAAAGATAAGTATTTGAACGTCTATTTGATGTGCCTAAAATTTCTCCCTTTGCGTTTCAGATGCAAAGGGTTTTTTCATGCTAAAATATTAGGGCATAGCAGAACCTTTCCACTTTCCATGAGATGATCGATGGAAAAGGAGAGAGAAATATGAAACAACAGAAGAGTGTAGTAAAAATGATGAGCGTTGCGATGCTAGGTAGCATTGCGTATTTACTAATGATGCTGGATTTTCCATTTCCAGGATTACCGCCGTTTTTGAAAATTGATTTTAGTGATGTCCCAGCATTAATTGTAGCTATTATTTTTGGGCCGCTTTCAGGGGTAATTGTAGAGGCGATAAAAAACGTTCTGTATTATGGCATCCAAGGAAGTTTGACGGGAGTGCCGGTAGGGGAAATGGCGAATTTTATTGCTGGATGTCTCTTTATTCTTCCGGCATCTATTTTGTTTCGTAAACATCGCACAGTTAAAAGTTTAACAACTGGATTGATGTTAGGAGTAATTTGTATGACTCTTATTATGAGTGTGCTAAATTATTTTATCATTTTACCAGCTTACACTTGGTTCTTAGGTCAACCTGCTATGTCTAGCGGTGCAATGCGTCAAACAATTGTGGCGGCAATTTTACCTTTTAATTTAATTAAAGGAATTATAGTAACAATTGTTTTTGTTCCTTTATTTTCTCGATTAAAAGTATGGGTGTTTGCGAAAATGCAAAATGCATAAATAGAAGATTTTGCATCAGTGGAAATTTTTCTGCTGATGCTTTTTTATCCTGTAAAAGTCTGATTGCCGAGAGGTTTCCATTCATTTGGAAGGGAAATAACAATGATGGAAATTCATTTTTATAAAATAAAAAATACCCCTCAAATAATGAGGGGTATTTTTTGAAGTCAACGATGGAGACTATTCGAATTTTAATGCATCGCCGTCAAATGCTTCATCTGCTACCTTAATAGAATCAGTTGGGCAACCTTCAAATGCATCCATCATATCATCGATTAATACATCTGGAATTTCAACGATACCTTGGTTATCATCTAACGTTACGAATGCAATACCTTCATCATCGTAATCATAAATATCTGGTGCAGCTGCTCCGCAAGCTCCACATGCAATACAAGTATCTTTGTCAACGATTGTATATTTTGCCATCTTTATATTACCTCCTAGAGAATATGTATAAAAAACACTGATAAAAATTCTAATCTTATTGTAAAACGGTTTTTGGAACTTTTCAATATAAAATTATAATGATAATGCTTATCAATTAGATCTGTCAACTAATTTCTTTAGTTATCCATGATGTTTTTAAAATATCTAAATAAGATGCATTTTGTTACAATGGAAGTAGAAGTAGACTGAAAGGGTGGAAGCGGCATTGCAGCTACAATATACCGTACTATACTGTTTAAAACAATTAGAAGGTGAACGAACAGTTTCTTCTATTTATTACCTTTTAAAAGGAAAGCGTTCTTCACAAACATTACAAGATGGGAATATGTTTCACCTTTCCTTTTTATTTGGTGTATATAAATCTTTAAGACGTCATAATTATGATAAACAGATTGAAACATTATTAAACGCACAACTTATTACGTGTGTGCATGAAAATACTTACATTTTAACTGAAGCGGGAGAGAAACAAATAAATGAATGGGAGAAAATATTTTATTTTCCGAAACATTTACATGGCCTGCAATACGGCGAACTTGGAGAGAGTTTTTGGAAAAGATTATCTTTAATTATACAAACTGTATCTAATTTGCAGCAGCAATGTGTGAAATTTCTTCCGATTCAACAAGATACAGAAATTACGATATGGGTAAAACGATTTATTATGAGCTCTTCTGTTTCAAGAGGACATTTAGCAAAGCAGTTATATAAAGAAATAAATTTCATATTAATGAATGTGACTTCTATAGAAGCAACTATTTTTGTGTACCGTCTAACGGGATATCATCGTATTGGTTATACAACAGATCAGCTTGGAGATATGATGAAACAAGATGCGTTTCGCGTATATCTTTTATTTTGGGGAACAATTCATTTCATCATTCAACATGTGCAACATCATAAGCAACAGTTTCCGTTGTTAACACAAATCATTGCGTATCCGAATGAAAAAGCAGATTTATTTAGTATATCCACACAAAAAACGTATCAATTATGGAAACAAGGAAGAACTATGGAAGAAATTGCGAGAATCAGGAAACTAAAGGTTGCAACAATTGAGGATCATATTGTAGAAATTGCATTACGTGAGAAAGAATTTGAAGTAGAGCAATTTATAGAAAAAGAAAAAATGAAGCAAATACAGAACATGATTGAGAAGTTACAAACGCGGAAGCTGCGAATATTAAAACAAGCTGCTGGAGAGCATGTTTCCTATTTTGAGATTCGTCTTGTATTAGCGCGAGTAGGGGGATTACATGAAGCTTGAAAATAGTTTATATCAGTGGTTTGGATACCGAACATTTCGATCAGGGCAAAAGGAAGTTATTGAAGATTTATTAAAGGGAAATTCTGTTGTAGCGATGCTGCCAACCGGTGGCGGGAAATCGCTTTGTTATCAGCTACCAGGTCTTGTACAAGATGGAACGGTACTGATTGTTTCACCGTTATTGTCATTAATGGAAGATCAAGTTACACAATTAAAATATATAGTAAAAAATCAAGTTATTGCTCTTAATAGCTTTCGGACAATGATAGAAAAAAAAGAAGCTATGCGGCGGTTGCATTCCTATAAATTTGTATTTGTATCTCCCGAAATGTTGCAATCAGATATGTTGTTAAAAGAATTACGAAAAATTCATATTTCTTTATTTGTTGTGGACGAAGCACATTGTATTTCTCAATGGGGATATGATTTTCGAACAGATTATAAAAAGCTAGATCAAGTTATCGCATCGATGGGTTACCCACCGGTTCTTGCTTTAACAGCTACTGCTACGAAAGAAGTATTACAAGATATTATTGAAAGCTTACATTTGAAAGATGTGAAGCAGCATTTACATTCGATTGATCGTCCTAATATTGCTATGAAAATCAAGTTTGTTCAAACTATTCAAGAGAAAAAAGAAGTATTATTATCTCATGTGAAATATTTACAAGGTCCTGGGATCATTTATTGTTCAAGCAGGGCTTGGACTGAACGTCTTGCAGCGTATTTAAGGGATGAAGGTATTGACGATGTTGCACATTATCACGGGGGAATGGAACATGAAGAGCGGATGTTAATTCAGCAACAATTTATGAACGATCAACTTCAACTTGTTGTGTGTACAAGTGCATTTGGTATGGGAGTAAATAAGCAAAATACACGCTATATTATTCATTTTCATTATCCAATAAATATAGAATCTTATTTACAAGAGATTGGACGAGCGGGCCGTGATGGAGAGCCAAGCATTGCTATTTTGTTATGTAGCCCGCTTGATCATGATTTGCCGCTCTCCATTATTGAAGAAGAATTACCAAATGAACAACAAATTCGTTTTTTATTTTCCTTATTACGGGAAACAACGTTACAAAACAAAGTGTTATCGTTAGAAGATGTAGAAGAAATTTGCTATAATGCAGCGGGATTGAATGAACAATACTGGAGATTTATTCGATATCATTTCGAAAAGATGAAAATCATACAACGTAGGAAATTGATAATTGAATCCTTGTCAGATGAAGCGGAGCAGAAATTAATTACAGAAGTAAGAACGCGGCTTTGTAATAAATACGGTCAACTAGAAACGATGAAAGAATGGATATGGCGAACAGATTGTAAAAGAGAAGCAATTCTTTCTGAATTTGGATATACAAAGGAAATGCAACCGGAAAATTGTTGTACTTATTGTGGGATTCATATGGAAGATTATAAAAAAAAGAAAGCGAGACAATCTGTTTTCGACTATAATTGGGAAACAGAGTTACAATTGCTCTTCGGATTTAGAGGGAAGGAATGATGGATATACGCAAGAAAAGTATTGAAGACATGAACCCAAAAGAAATCCGATTGAATTTATATATTACACAAGTAATCGTTATATGTATGGGAATACTATTAGCGTATATATTCTTTCCAAGCATGGATACATTTCTATCTTTGTGGAACTGGGATTTTTCATCTATTTTTTTTATAGGTGGCGGAGTAGCTTGTATGATTGTTCTATTGGATTATATTGCGATGCATCTCTTTCCTGAATCATGGTTTGATGATGGTGGGATAAATAATCGTATGTTTCAAGGCATGTCTGTTATTCATGTGTTGGTTGTTACTGTTTTAATAGGAACAGCAGAAGAATTTCTATTTCGTGGTGTGATACAAACGTATTTTGGTCTAATTTTTGCGAGTGTGGTATTTGCGATTTTACATATTCGCTATATTACTAAGCCGTTTTTATTTTGTTTTGTATTGCTAATTAGTATTGTATTTGGTTATGTGTTTCAATATACAGGGAATTTATTAATTACAATTTTTGCGCATTTTTTAGTCGATTTCATAATGGGATTACAATTAAGAAATCAAATGAAAGATGGTGGTGACCGAGATGACGACGAGGCAGACAACAGAGTTTGAAGAGAATATGGAAGAGTCAACGCAAACAGAAGAGGGTTTACCGCCACGTAGTGAAGTTCATAAAGACAAACAAAAGAAAAAATCAAAATTTAAAATAAAGCACTTTTTTGTTCGAATTTTAACCGTATTATTTATCCTTCTTCCTGTTGGGGTTTTATGGTATACTGAGCATTACATTGTGGAAAAAAACAAGAAATCTGCTGCCGATTCTGAACAAAGTGCATTTGAAGTTATTTTTTTTAATTCAAAAAAGAAAACAAATCATGAACCAAAATCATCCTCATCAAAGACATTTCAGTTTCATACAGTGAAAGAAGGAGAAACTTTGGGAGAGATTGCAAAGAATTATTTTCCGGACGAAGATGGAATAGCGATTATAAAGAAATATAATGAGGTAGCAGAAGTATTAGAACCAGGACAGGTATTGAAAATTCCGAAGAAGACAGGATCAGAAACGAAAAAATAAAGTAAAGAGAAATTTTTATTCTGCAATTCGCTGACGGTAAGCCCCCTATCTTAAGATTGTGAGGAATTTGTGGAATAACTGCTGGCTCACATTAATCTTATTTTTACAGAGAGTAATTCCTCTCTCTTTATAAATTTGATGTAGGTCTTACTGCACGCAAATAACTTGATGAAGAAAAACCTTCTACTGATTGTAGAAGGTTTTTCTTCAAGATGTGTTATGATGTGATTATATAAATTCATTTTAATTTTTCGACATATAAGTTGCTGCTATGCAGAATACAACATGACCTGTACTTGCTTGCTCCCTTTAAACCTCGTATGTGGCAGGAAAGGGCCCTGACCGCTTCTATGCACGGCCAGATGCTCTTGTCCTCTCCTAAAAAGAAAGGGGTTTTTATGTCGTTTTTTTAACTTGTATATATAGATAGATTCTGTTAAGAAGAAAGTTGGGAAAAGTGTATGTCATGGGGAGTTTTAGGCTGTTTTATTTTATGTATTGTAATTGTTTGTTTTATTATGATGTATAGAGAAGCGATGCATGATACATTGTTAGAGCACACCATATCATTTGCGAATTTTCCAATTAGTTTTGGAGAAGTTCGAATTTTTTTTATTTCAGATATTCACAGAAGAACGGTCTCTCGATCTTTAATACAGCAAGTGAAAGGTAAAGTAGATCTTGTTATTATAGGTGGGGATCTAGCGGAACAAGGAGTACCTCTATCACGAGTAGCTGATAATATTAAACGGTTAAATGAAATTGGGCAAGTATATTTTGTTTGGGGAAATAATGATTATGAAATTGATTTTCACGAATTAGACGCGTTACTTCTTCAAAATGGTGTGAAAATTTTGGATAATACGGCGACTTTATTTGAATCGGAGCTTGGAGAAAAAATATGGTTACTAGGTGTTGACGATGTAGGTTTGAAGCGTGATCGATTAGATTTAGCATTAGCAGATTGTAAAGAAGAGGGTTTTCGCATCCTTGTGAGCCATAATCCTGATATTTTATATAAATTAAATGGAACCGAGCACATCTCCTGTATATTAAGTGGTCATACGCATGGTGGACAAATTCGATTGTTTCATGCTACACGTTTTTTGAAAGGTGGAATTTATGAATATCCACATACGACTTTGTTTGTAAGTAATGGTTATGGAACAACATTTGTACCATTGCGTTTTCGTGCGCCTGCACAAACGCATTTGATTACATTTCGAAGAAAAGATTGACGTTGTTTTTTTAAGGTGGGAAGATATATGCCAAGATCAACAGGTAAATATAATATTAAAGCAATTTCAAATATGCTCGGTATACATCCGGGAACATTGCGAGCTTGGGAAAGACGATATCAAATCATTACACCGAAACGTAATGATGCTGGACATCGTTTATATACGGAAGAACATGTTCAAATCTTTAAATGGCTTATTAACAAACTGGACCAAGGATTTACCATTGGACAAGCAGTTAGTTTATTAGAAAATAATCAATTACGAAATCACAATTTATTGGAAAAAGAATATAATAAAGTAGAACTTTTAGTAGACGATATCTTGTATTCTTTGTTAAAATTTGATGAAATACAAGCTCTTGAATTATTGGATGAAGCGTTTAGTATTTTTTCTATAGATAAAGTAATTGCAGATATATTCATAAAATTGTTGGTCAAGTTAAGAGAGAAACGCTTGAATGAAAAAATAACAAGCGCAGAGGAACAATATGCAATGTCCCTTTTACGATCACGTATGGGAGCGATTTACTATAGTATACCCACCAATACAGGAACATCAAAGGTGCTTTCAATATGTGTTCCAGGAGAATTACATGAACTCGAATTATTTATTTTTACAACATATTTACGACGAAAAGGTTATCCAACAATCTATATTGGGACAGGCATAGAAGAGGACAGCATTTATGATATAATCACACGAGTAAATCCTAAAATTTTGTTTATTTCTTGCACAATGCAGGAAAATATAATGGCAAGTGTTCAGCTTGCAAAGAGATTACGTGAGCAATATAAGAATCTTACTATCGGACTTTCTGGTGTTGCTTTTAGATTTGCTTCTAATGAAGAAAAAGAAGAGATTCATAACTTGTTTGTTGGCGATACGAGAGAAGAGTGGGATGAATGGTTAAAAATGTCAGAATAGTTGTTCGGAAAGAACCATCTATATTCTGTTTCATATAATAAAAATTAGATACAACGGTTGCGTAAGGAGGTTACGGGATGAGGCTGGAACGTTTAAATTATAATAAAATAAAAATCTTTCTAACGTTCGATGATTTGTCAGAACGTGGACTTACGAAGGAAGATTTATGGAAAAATGCTCCTAAAGTACAACAACTATTTCGAGATATGATGCAAGAAGCAAATAAAGAGCTCGGCTTTGAAGCTGATGGCCCAATTGCAGTAGAAGTGTTTTCATTGCAAGCACAAGGTATGGTTGTTATTGTTACAAAAGAAAATCAAGAGTTAGATACGGAAGAAGAATTTCAAGATGAATTTATTGAAATGCAAGTTACTCTTGACGAGAGTGAGCATATATTATACGAATTTACTTCATTAGACGATATAATTGCATTAGCTGGTCGTTTATATGGCCTAGGAATAACAGGTGGAAAGCTTTATGGATGGCAAGATCGTTTTTATTTATGGTTAGAAGAGGAAACGACTACGTTATTGAAAGAAGATATGATTGCTATTTTAGCGGAATTTGGTAACTCTTCCACAATTACAATTTATCGAATGATGGAATATGGAAAAGAACTGATGGCAAATGACGCAATTAAACAAATCTACAATTACTTTATCACAAAAGAAAACCTCAGCTAAGTGATATAGTTGAGGTTTTTCTTTATATAAAGCATTTAAACATTATATTATATAAAAAACGTTAATTTTTTAATCATTTTGCTTTTCTAAAAACAACAAAAAGACTATAATAACATTGAAAACGTTTGCAAAAATAAAAAAGGTTTGCATATATTTGTTAGCGTTTTCTCTTGCATTCCTATTTTAAGAGTGTATACTAGGCAATGAAGGTTTACTAAACAAGTGAAATTACAGGGGGTTTACTTACTATGGTAGCCGAAAAGGGAGCTCAAACACAAACACAACAAAGAGAACAACATTTTGAACTGTTGAATTCGACGCAAATTGTTATTAAAGAAGCCTTAGAAAAATTGGGTTATCCAAACGAAGTATATGAATTACTTAAAGAACCGATTCGTATGATGACAGTAAAGATTCCAGTTCGTATGGATGATGGAACTGTTAAAATATTTACAGGATATCGTGCTCAGCATAATGATGCTGTTGGCCCAACAAAGGGTGGTATTCGCTTCCATCCAAATGTAACGGAAAATGAAGTGAAAGCACTTTCGATTTGGATGAGCTTAAAATGTGGTATTGTTGATTTACCATACGGTGGAGGTAAAGGTGGTATCGTTTGTGACCCACGTGAAATGTCTTTCCGTGAGTTAGAAAGATTAAGTCGTGGCTATGTAAGAGCAATTAGCCAAATCGTAGGGCCGACAAAAGATATTCCAGCTCCAGACGTATTTACAAATTCACAAATTATGGCATGGATGATGGATGAATATAGCCGCATTGACGAATTTAACTCACCTGGATTTATTACAGGGAAGCCTCTTGTATTAGGTGGATCTCATGGTCGTGAAACAGCGACTGCAAAAGGTGTAACAATTTGTATTCGTGAAGCAGCGAAAAAGCGTAATATTGATATTAAAGGTGCGCGTGTTGTTGTACAAGGATTTGGAAATGCAGGTAGCTTCTTAGCTAAGTTTATGCACGATGCAGGAGCGAAGGTAATTGCGATTTCGGATGCTTACGGTGCACTTCATGATCCAAATGGTTTAGACATTGATTATTTATTAGACCGTCGTGATAGCTTCGGAACAGTAACAAAATTGTTCAATAATACGATTTCAAATAAAGAATTATTAGAACTAGATTGTGATATTTTAGTGCCAGCTGCCATTGAAAATCAAATTACAGAAGAAAATGCAGCAAATATTAAAGCGAAAATTGTTGTAGAGGCAGCAAACGGTCCTACAACATTAGAAGCAACGAAAATTTTAACAGAACGTGGCATTTTACTTGTTCCAGACGTATTAGCAAGTGCTGGCGGCGTAACAGTTTCTTACTTTGAGTGGGTACAAAACAACCAAGGTTACTATTGGACAGAAGAAGAAGTAGAAGCTCGTTTAGAAAAAGTAATGGTAAGCTCGTTTGATTCTATTTACGAAACATCGCAAGTTCGTAAAGTGGATATGCGTTTAGCAGCTTATATGGTTGGGGTTCGTAAAATGGCAGAAGCAAGTCGCTTCAGAGGCTGGGTATAAACCGATTATTGATTATGAAAACCGCAATTTCCTTGAAGGAAGTTGCGGTTTTTTGTCGTAATTAGATTGAAAGATTAAGTGGAGTTTCCATTCGTATTTTTACTGATGGTAAGTTGAAGGAATGTATATAAGTTACAAAACTGACATAAAACCCCTTTCTTTTTTATGTGAGGACGAGAGCGTCTGGTCGTGCATAGTAGCGATCAGGGCCTTTTTCTGCCACATGCTTGGTTTAAAACAAAGGGAGCAAGCAAGTGTAGGTCGTGATGTATTCTGCATAGCAGCGACTTATAAAGAACAGCGGAGCCGACTGTTTAAGCCCGTTGGATAAGCTTCTTTCACACAGAAGGTGTTTTTTACCTTCTCGTGTGGAAGGTTCTTAGACATGAGGGCTTAGGAGGCAGAGCTAGACAAAGATGTCGGAACATTAAAACAGATTTATACAGAAAAGTGCTGAAGGAAAGGCGGAGAAACATGCAAATAGATTTAATGAAACGAGTGATTGAATTAGAACAACGAATTATGAATTTAGAAAAGAAATTAGAGGAAAAACAACCGAGAAAAATACCACCTATTCGGTTGTTAGGAGAAGCACTTGCTTCTCTGTTGTTTGGAATATGTATTATTGGTCCACTCATTACAGGTGTATGTGCATTAGTTGTATTGCTTATGAGTTACATGAATTTATAAAAAGTAAAAAAAGAACAGTTGTTCTGGTAGAACGTTTGTGCTATACTCTCCTTAGATAGAAAAACAGAAATAAAGTGAAATTTCCATGGTGAGGAGTTTAGTCGGCATTCATTGATGGAAAGCATTCGCTAATTATAAAGGAGAGATTTTAATGAAAACGACTGCAGAACAACGTTTTATGATGCCAGCACATGTAATGGAGCGAGTTGGAGTTTTATGTAAGAAGAACGTGAAAGGTTCTTCCTTCCTGCGTACAGTGAGTCGTTTTTTTGGTTTAGAAACGAAACAAGATGAGATTTGGTTTTATGGCTTTTATACGGTGGCGGTAAGTGTACTATTGTTTATGGTGTTTGTTTCGAATAGGATGGATTTTCTGTTTTTATAATAATGTTTGCGATAGGGACACATCATCTGAATACATATAAGATTAGAGAGATTATTCTATAAGAGCGGAGATGATGTTAATGGCGAAGTTTCCTATACAGCGAAATTACATTAAACATGGAAGCTCAAGGTCTGGCCTTCCACTTTCAAAAGTTCGTTTTATTGTCAGTCATGACACAGGGAATCCAGGTAGTAATGCAATTGGAAATCGAGACTATTTCAATGAAGTGCAACCGAAAGCTTCAGCTCATACATTTATTGATGATACAACCATACTCGAGATTATTCCAATCAATGAGGTAGCCTACCATGTTCGGTACAACGTTCCAACAGATAATGATATGTATGGTTACAATGCTAATAGCGCAGCGATTGGCGTTGAACTTTGCTATGGTGGGAATGTGAATTTTTGGGATGCATATACACGTTTTACTTGGTATCATGCCTATTTGTGTCATAATTTTGGGTTGAATCCAAGGTCGGATATTGTTTCACATAAAAAGCTTGATCCTGCTCGTAAAATTGATCCAGAACGCGTATTAAATAATCAAGGTATACCTTTTAAACAGTTTTTAGCGGACGTCTATCGCATGTACGTATCGTATAGATGACAAATATATGAAAAATGAATACAATAAAGATAGGTGCCTACTGCTGAAAGTAGGTTTTTTCTTGTTTTTAATTGTTTATTTGGATAGAGAGTAGAAGACTAGGAGTTGAGCCTTACATGGAAAAGGAAACAGCAATTATCATCGGAGGCGGGCCGTGTGGATTAGCGGCAGCGATTGCGATGCAAAATGTTGGAATTAATCCACTTGTGATTGAAAAAGGGAATATTGTTAATGCAATCTATAATTATCCAACACACCAAACGTTTTTTTCATCTAGTGAAAAACTAGAAATTGGTGGAGTGGCCTTTATTACAGAAAACCGTAAGCCTGTTCGGAATCAAGCATTAGCATATTATCGGGAAGTAGTGAAACGGAAACATGTACGTGTGAACGCGTTTGAACGAGTAGAAGAAGTAAGGAAAGAAGAAGATATCTTCCTTGTTCAAACAATAAAAGATGATGGAGAACAAAAGAAGTACAATGCAAGATATGTTATTATCGCAACTGGATATTATGACAATCCTAATTATATGAATGTTCCTGGAGAAGAGTTAGAAAAAGTAGCGCATTATTTTAAAGAAGGGCATCCCTATTTTAATCGGGACGTTATCGTCATAGGTGGAAAGAATTCAAGTGTAGACGCGGCGTTAGAGCTTGTAAAATGCGGAGCACGTGTGACAGTTTTATATCGTGGTCAAGTATATTCTCCAAGTATTAAGCCGTGGATTTTACCAGAATTTGAAGCGTTAGTTCGGCAGGGAACGATAAAAATGGAATTTGGTGCACATGTAAAAGAAATTACAGAACATACAGTCACATATACAGTGGGAAACGAAGAATATACGGTTTCAAATGATTTTGTCTTTGCCATGACAGGTTATCATCCAGATCATAGTTTTTTAACAAAAATGGGTGTAGAAATTGACTCTGAAACAGGAAGACCGCTGTATAAAGAAGAGACGATGGAAACGAATGTGGAAGGGATTTTTATTGCAGGTGTAATTGCTGCTGGTAATAACGCAAATGAAATTTTTATAGAAAATGGTCGATTCCATGGAGATGCAATTGCGAAAATTATTGCAGCTCGAGAACAGAAAAATGAATAATGGAATAGTGACAAATGAAAAACACCTCCGTCTAATTCGTAAGTTTAAGAATTAGACGGAGGTGTTTTTGTTACAATCAAATTTTAATGTCTAAACATAGCCTGAAGTTCTGTTTGTTCTTTTGTTCCTTCTAGTGCAACAAGTAGCTTAATACGAGCCTTTTGAGCATTTAAACCATATGTGAAGATAATGCCCATATTTTTCAATTGTTTGCCGCCGCCCTCGTAAGAATATACATCTTGGACAATTCCGTTAAAACAACGAGAAACAAGAACAACTGGAATATCTTTATCTATCAAACGTTGCAGAGCAGGAAGTGTACGCGGTGGTAAGTTTCCTTGTCCGAGTGCTTCGATAATGATTCCATCAATTGGCAATTGTTCAATTGCCGCCAATAATGTTTCATCCATACCAGCATACGCTTTTAATATGACAACATTTTTTGTAATTTGTGTGACAGCATATTTTTCATGATGTACTAATGCGTGATGGAAGACGACACCGCGCTTTGTTACCATTCCAATTGGTCCGTATTGTGGACTTTGGAATGTTGCTACGTTACTTGTATGTGTTTTTGTCACATTCGTTGCACAGTGAATTTCATCGTTTAATACGACAAGAACGCCTTTTCCTTTTGCCTCTTCACTACTCGCAACTTTTACTGCTGACAAAAAGTTATATAAACCATCCGCCCCTAACTCATTACTTGAACGCATTGCTCCTGTAACGACAATTGGAACATCAGCTTGTACAGTTAAGTCAAGAAAATAAGCTGTTTCTTCCAGTGTGTCTGTTCCGTGTGTAATGACAACACCTTGCATGTTATCGTTCTTAACCTTCTCGTTAATCATGACTTGCAATTGCAACATTTCATTTGGTGTCATGTGAGGAGATGGAAGATGAAAGACATCTTCAACAATTAAATCGATATCTTCTTCTAAATTTGGAATGAATTTTAAAAGTGGATTTTGTGCGCCTGGTTGAACAACTCCAGTTTCTTTATCTTCCTCCATCGCAATTGTTCCACCTGTGTGTAAAACAAGAATTTTTTTCAATGCCTTTACCCCTCTCCAATCAATGAAAATACATTAAAAACATAACATGATTTGATTGAATTCGACAATGAAAAAAGTATAAAACTTATAAGCGAATATCACAATGAAAATAAAGTGAAAATTCTATCAGAAGGGAGAGCTTCATTCTGCCTGTTAACAGTTATCTATTTTGTAATTTAAAGGCGGACGTTTTAGCGTCTGCTAGAGCGAAATGATGAGTAAAAGGAGATGTAGGTTTTGAAAACGATAGAGAAAATTTTAATTTGGTTACTTATTGGACAATGCCTTTGTTTGTGTATTGTTCAATTGCTTTTAACAGAAGAGAACATAGCGAAATATGTATCAAAAGTTGTCTATTATGAGGGAGTCACAAAAGGGGTTATAACAAATATTTTAGAGGTCAATCAATAGTTTTTTCGTTTGCTTCTAAGAAAGAGTGTGCTACAATAGTTGAGGACTTGAAACGGGGTAAAGTGAAACGGTTATTAGTGTAAAAATCCAATCGTTAATGGAATCAATCGGATTTTTACTTCCTGTTAATGTAAAATGAAACAATGATGAGGGAAGCAGGGAATACCTGCTTTTCCTTCTGTTCTTATAAGTGAAAAATGGGGTGTTACAATGGAGAAACGAATTTCAATTGCAATTGATGGCCCGGCAGCTGCAGGGAAAAGTACGGTTGCTAAAATTATTGCTAAAAAATTATCTTATGTTTATATTGATACGGGTGCAATGTATCGTACTGTAACATATGCGGCACTAGAGCAAGGTATTGATATTGAAAATGAAGAAAAGTTAATGAGAATAATTAGGGATATAGACATTTCATTTCAGCATGGAGAAAATGCGCAGCTTGTCTTTTTAAACGGAAAAGATGTATCGGAAGTGATTCGTACACCAGAAGTAACAAATCGCGTATCAATTGTGGCAAGACATCGCCTTGTACGTGAAGAAATGGTACGTCGTCAGGAAGCTTTAGCGGAAAAAGGCGGCGTTGTTATGGATGGTCGTGATATTGGGACGCATGTATTGCCGAATGCGGAAGTGAAAATTTTTATGCTAGCTTCCGTTGAAGAACGAGCGGAAAGAAGACATTTAGAAAACACACAAAAAGGATTTCCTTCTAACTTAGAACAACTAAAAGAAGAAATTGCGCGCCGTGATAAATTAGATTCGGAACGTGAAGTGTCTCCATTAAAGAAAGCTGAGGATGCAATTGAATTAGATACAACGTCTTTATCTATTGAAGAGGTAGTTCAAAAGATAATGGATATTGTATCTGCAACATTCGTAAAATAAAGGAAGGGGGTAACCTCTTCCTTTATTTTTGTTTCTGTTTGTTAATAAGGAGACAATTTCCTTGACAAATTCATCAATTTGTTAGAAGTTAGTAAAAGAGGGTATTTTCTAAATATTTTACATACATGCAAATGGAAGCTATTGTTTCCATTTCGTATATACATAAAGATGCTTTGCCATTTCAGTAGGGAGGTATTTCCATGGTAGAAAAAATGAATGAAGAAGTTGTAAACACAAAGGCATTACAAGTAGGTGATATTGTTACAGGTACAGTAACAAAAGTTGAAGAAAAGCAAGTATTTGTAAATGTCGGGTACAAAACTGACGGTGTCATTCCAATTAGTGAATTGGCAAATGTTCATATTGAAAAAGCAAGCGATGTTGTAGAAGTAGAACAAACTCTTGAATTGAAAGTAATTAAATTGGAAGATGATGATTTAGTGTTGTCTAAGCGTGCAGTAGATGCAGAAAAAGCATGGGAAGTATTGCAAGGGCAGTTTACATCAGGTGAAGTATTTGATGTAACAATTAAAGATATCGTTAACGGAGGTCTAGTTGTTGACCTTGGTGTTCGTGGCTTTATTCCGGCTTCGCTTGTAGAGATGCATTATGTAGAAGATTTTACTGATTATAAAGGAAAAACATTGGCAGTAAAAATTGTAGAATTAGACCGTGAGAAAAATCGCGTTATTCTTTCTCATAAGGCAGTTGTAGAGCAAGAGCTAGACAAGAAGAAAAAAGAAGCGGTTTCTTCTTTACAAGCAGGTGATGTTGTAGAGGGAACGGTTCAACGTTTAACTGACTTCGGAGCATTTGTAAATGTTGGCGGTGTGGATGGCTTAGTTCATATTTCTCAAATTTCTCATGATCGTGTAGAACAACCATCTGATGTATTAACAGAGGGACAAACTGTAAAAGTAAAAGTGTTATCTGTTGATGCTGATACGCAGCGTATTTCTTTATCTATGAAAGCGGTGCAGCCAGGTCCATGGTCGAATGTATCAAATCAAGTAAAAGTAGGCGATATATTAGATGGGAAAGTAAAACGCCTTGTTACTTTTGGAGCGTTCGTTGAGATTTTTCCAAGTGTAGAAGGACTTGTTCACGTTTCACAAATTGCAAACCGTCATGTGAAAAATCCGAATGAAGTATTAAACATCGGGCAAGATGTGAAAGTAAAAGTATTAGAAGTTCATTCAGAAGAAAAACGTATTTCTTTAAGTATAAAAGAAGCACTTGAAGAAAATAATGAAACAGAAGATTATAGTAAATATGAACCAACTGCTGATTCTGCAACATTCCAATTAGGTGATATTATTGGAGAACAGCTAAAAAATTTAAAGAAATAATGAGGGATGTGTGTGGTAAGAGCAAAACGTAAATTAGAACACATTGAGTATGCTCTTTCTACTGGACAGTCTCGTACACATGGCTTTTGTGACGTTGCTTTTGTTCATCAAAGCTTACCGAATATAAGTTATGAAAGTATATCATTTCAAACAGAAATCGGCGAACTTGCTTTAAGTTCGCCGATTTTTATCAATGCGATGACTGGTGGTGGCGGAGAGCACACACTACATATTAATGCACAACTAGCACAAGCTGCACAGCAGTATCAGCTTGCGATGGCTGTCGGTTCACAAATGGCGGCGTTAAAAGACTCTAATGAAGCTGCATCTTATAAAATTGTGAGAAAAGTGAATCCGAATGGAATTGTTATTGCAAACTTAGGAAGTGAAGCAACAGTAGAACAAGCGAAGCGAGCTGTTGATATGATTGAAGCGAATGCATTACAAATTCATTTGAATGTCATTCAAGAATTGACAATGCCAGAAGGTGATCGAGATTTTACTGGTGCATTAAAGAGAATTGAACAAATTGTCAAGCATTCTTCTGTTCCTGTTATAGTAAAAGAAGTTGGTTTTGGTATGAGTAAAGAGGCAGCGGAGGATTTAGCTAGTGTTGGGGTTTCGACTATAGATATTGGTGGATATGGCGGTACAAACTTTGCGGTGGTTGAAAATGAAAGAAGACAGCGAGTACTTTCCTATTTCAATGAGTGGGGCATTTCGACTACTTCCTCTTTAATTGAAGTATCCTCTACACAAAACCCTCTCTCTATTATTGCATCAGGTGGTATTCAAACAGCACATGATGTAGCGAAAGCATTGGCCTTAGGAGCGTCAGCGGCTGCATTTGCCGGGCATTTTTTGCGAATTTTGATGCAAGAAGGTATAGAGAAACTGATGGAAGAAATTGGATTACTACATACAGATTTACAGTTTATCATGACGGCGCTTGGAGTGCGAACAATCACCGAGCTTAGGCAAGTACCACTTGTTATTAAAGGTGATACATACCATTGGCTTAATGAGCGCGGGATTGATACAACAATATATAGTAGGCGTTAAATAAAATGCATCTTAGGAAACATTTTGGTGGAGTTAATGTAAAGTGAATCCTAAACGCTGCATTTTTTATTTCACACTGGTTACAATCCTTTATTATTTGTTTAGGCTAGGATATAGTAAAACTTCCATTAGTGGGGTCTTACTGTAAACGAATAGCGAGATAAAAATCAACCATTCGGTTGATTTTTTTTATTTATAAAATCTATACAATGAAGGAGAAAGGAGAGGATGATATGAAACAGCTAATTGAAGTGAGAGCATTAGAAAAATGTTACGGCCATTATAAAGCGTTAAAAGGCATTTCGTTTGATGTGAGAGAAGGGGAAATTTTATGTTTTCTTGGTCCAAATGGTGCTGGGAAAAGTACGACTATTCATATTTTGTCGACCGTTTTACAGTACGACGGGGGAAAAATTTTATTTGAAGGGAAAGATGTAAAAAAACATGCACGATATGTAAAGCGTAACCTCGGTATTGTGCCGCAGGATTTAGCAATTTATGAAGATGTATCAGCGGAAAAAAATGTAGCGTTTTTTGCTGCTCTTTACGGTTTGAAAGGAGCGCAATTGCAGCAATCTGTAAAAGAAGCGTTGCAATTTGTTGGACTGCTTGATAAGAAAAATGAAAAACCAAAAACTTTTTCAGGCGGAATGAAAAGAAGGCTGAATATAGCATGTGCGATTGCACATAAACCAAAAGTTATTATTATGGATGAACCGACAGTTGGGATTGATCCGCAATCTCGAAATCATATTTTACAGTCGATTCAACAATTACAAGAACAAGGATCTACGATTATTTATACAACTCATTATATGGAGGAGGTGGAAGAAATATCAACAAGGATTATCATCATGGATCATGGTGAGATTATTACAGAAGGAACGAAAGAAGAACTTAAGAAGCATATTGCGGATGAAAAACGTTATTTTATAGAGTGTGAACATATAACAGCAGGTGTAGAAGAAAGCTTTTTTAAAATTGAAGGGATGAAAGAAGTAACAATAAAAGACGGAGTAATAGAAGTTGTCGTATTAAAAGGTGTGGAAAATTTAGATAAAATCATTACACTCCTTGTAAATGAAGGAATGAAAGTAAAAAATATTATGAGCGAAAGTGCGAGTTTAGAAACAGTATTTTTACAGTTAACAGGAAGGAAATTAAGAGATTGAAGGTGAAAATGATGGGTTTCTTTGTGTTATATAAACGTGATGTAGTTAATATTGTTATGAATCCAGTGCTTTTACTAACAAATACAATTTCTCCAATTTTATTTATATTAATTTTTGGTTATTTGAGCAATGGTAGATACGGAGAAAGTGAGATTACCTCCTATGATTATTATGGCGTTACAATTTTGATATATGGCATTTTGAATGTATCTATGACAGCTTCTAATAGTTTTATGGAGAAAAGGTTGAAAAATAGTAATTTACGAGTTATGTATAGCCCAATTCGTGTTTCTTATCTGTATTTGTCGAAAATATTAGCTACATTTACTTTTACATCTGTTTGTTATTTATTTGTCATGTATGTAGCTCATATAGGCCTGCATGTAGCATTCGGAGGAAGGAATGTTGGCTATATCATTATCATTATGTTGTTGTTTAATTTTTTATCAGCGGTTATTGGTGTATTGTTTTGCTGTATGTTTAAAAGTGAAGAGGTAACGAATAAAATATTAAGTTTGTTAAATAATGCTTTAGCAATTTTAGGAGGAGTATTCTTTTCTCTTGATGGATTGGGGGACACTGTTCGGACAATATCATATATTTCACCAGTAAAGTGGATTGTAGAATGTGTGATGAAGATCATATATGATCAAGATTTTAGCCTTTTCCTTACAACAGGCAGTGTGTTAGTTTTGTTAACTTGTTTTGGGTTAGTTGGTTGTAAATTTCTATTTAAGGTGGAGGATTATATATGAACGAGATTTTAATTGTTTTTCGTCATAATATCCGGCGAGCTATTAGTAAAAAGAATTATATACTGTTAACGATTCTCCTTACGTTTATTTCTATATCACTTGCCATCTACTTTACTTCCAAATTTGAAATGAAAGGGAATATCGCTTATGTAACACAAGAGGGTAAGAATGATATACATGTAGACGGGTTTCATATTAAAAGCATAAATAAAATTCCAAGTATGTCTGAATTTGTAATGAAAAAATACGATGCAGCAGTTATTCCGAAAGAAAACGGACAAATAGAGGTAAAGACAATTAAAGAACATGATTTCAAGGAAAAAATCGAGAGGGCATTTCAACAAAAAAGTATTGGTTCGTTTCATCAAAATGAAGTTAGGAAGGTAGGTACGAATATTTTGGGTTATCTCTGTATGTTTGTATTACTAGAGAGTATCATGTTTATGAGTTTTTTTACAGAAGATAAGGAAAATCGTACCTTTACTCGTATTGTATCTTCTCCTATACGTATTCATCATTATTTATTTGCACATTTCCTTTTTACATTCCTTATTGTATATATTCCAATATTGCTTATTTTAATCGTCGAGAAGATCATGTTTCAGGTAAATATAGGGTTCAGTTATTTAGAATATAGTTATTTATTGGCTATCCTTGTTATGATTGCAACATCTTTTTCGTTATTTATGAGTACGATTATAGAAACTACTGACAATACAATGATGTTGTCTTCTTCCATTATTGTTTTTACTTCTATTCTGTCAGGGTCCTTCTTTGCTTTAAAGCAAAATGACGGGATAGTTGATTGGTTTGTGCAAATTTTGCCGCAAAAGCAGTATCTTTCGATTATTGATGGTGTTGAAAATGGTTATAATATAGCACGGTATGGAGGCGCAATTACGTATATAAGCTTTATTATCTTGTTATTCTTTATGCTCAGTATAATTATTTGTAAAAAAAGAGTACAGGAAGGTCGATATTGATATTTGCTATGTTAACCATATAAAATGGAAATAAAATGGTTCATCAGCGTAACATGGGGTTGGTTTTTTGAAAATAAATTATTTTTCATACACGGAACGGAGAGTGGCGACTCCTGCGGGAATAGCGAGGAAAGTGAGACCCCGCAGGCTTGCCGAGGAGGCTCGCTCTCGCCCGTGGAAAGCGTCCACTCGGAGTGGAGTGTACATCTCTATATGTCCCCCCGTCTTTTGGTGATGAACCAATAAAACGCATAAAGAAAATAATAAGGTGATGAAATGAAGAGAGAAGTTCAAATCATTTCTACAAAATTAATGACTCCAACGCCAAGGAAAAATTATGTACGTAGAGAAAAATTATTAAAAAAATTAGAAACATTGTGCGATTATAAGCTTGTAGTTGTGAAAGGATCGGCTGGTAGTGGAAAAACGACTATATGCTCTTCTTTTGTCAAAGAAAACCCAGAATTTTCAATTACCTGGATTACTCTAGATAAAGAGAATAATAATGTATTTTCTTTTTGGTACTATATGTTAGAAAGTATGCGTGTATATATTGAAGAAATAGAAGACATTATTTCTGTATTTCAGATGATTATGCATAAAGATGATATGAAACGTATTATTGTATCTTTGATTAATCTACTAAGTAAAAAAGATGATATTACGATTATTATTGATGATTTTCACTATATAACGGATGTTGATGTTAATAAGACAATGGAATATTTTTTAAAGCATTCCTCAGAAAATGTTCGCATTGTTTTATTAACGAGAGAAGAACCTAAATTTTATGTAGGTGATTTTCTCATTTCAGGAAGATTATTAGAAATTGGAGAAGAAGAACTAAAGCTATCAGCAGACGAAGGTTTTCAGTTTATTAGACACACATTGCAGATGGATATAAAACATGAAATAGTTCATGGCATGAATATGCTGGCAGAAGGATGGATTGGTGGTCTTCAGTTAATCGCTCTTGCACGTTCTTATCATAAATATGATTGTATGCAACATGTGAAAGTATTGAATAAATATATGATTGCTTATTTGTCAAAAGAAATTTTAGAGGCATTGGAAGAAGAAGAGAAAGATTTCCTCGTAAAGACATCTATTTTGAGTTATTTTAATGAGGAGATTTGTAATGAATTGTTGGGAAAACAAGATACAAAAGAGATGATTATACGTCTATTTCAAAAACATTTATTTATAATTAATCTTGATGAAGATCGTGGAATATATCGTTATCACGCTATTTTTCAACAGTTTTTACAACATTCTTTTGAGCGGTTAGAAGTGGAGACGCAAAAGAAGTTACGTTTACGAGCGGCAGAAGTATACGAACAATGCGGTGATTTTGAGGAATGTATAAAACAATTATTAGAGATGCAATGTTATGAGGCTGCTTTGAGAAAAATTGAAATACACGGGCAAAACCCGCAAGGCTGGAGCTATTTGCGACATATTCCGTTAACGTGTATTGTGCAAAATAAAGAGATGGCATTTCAACTCATTTTTTACCATTATTGTAATATGGAGTTTGAGCAGTGCACAGAAATATTAAATACCGTGTACGAAGGGGAAAGTGGTCATCATCCTTGGGAGGTATTCGTATTTTGCAAGGCTTTAATTGAGGAAGAAAATTTACAATTAGATGTTTTGTTTATAGATGAAATTGAAGACATGGATATAAGTGATGTAACCAAGGCAATTATTTATGTAGAATTATCATTTTTTCTGTGGTTTCAGGAGCGAATCAAGGATGCACTATATGTGCTTGATAAAGCGTCTATGCTTGAGAAGAGAATGAAAAATCCATATGTCAAAATGGGCATTTTAAGTTCTTTATGCCAGATTAAAGAGGATTTAGGAGATTTAAAAGAGTGTGAGCGGTTATATAATCAGCTTTTTCAGGTGGTTGAACAACATCCATTTTTATCAGCTCTCAAAGTAACTTGTCATATTGGAATTACGGGTATTTATTTAAAGCGTTTACAATTAGATGAGGCTGAAAAATCATTACAACATGTACAAAATGACGAAGCTGCATTAGGAAAACCTTATTTATATAATTTAATGGAACTTCAATTTCTGAAAGGTGATAAACAGCAAGCGAAAGAAACGATCCAGAAATTACAAACATTTGATACATATCAAAATGAAGCATTTCTATCTTCTTTGTTAAAATATGCAATACATGTTGATGAAGAGTATGTACAGCAATTAGATCAATTTGTTCCCATATATCAACAAAAAAACGAAAAAAAGAAATTACGAACTGAAGATAAATTGTTATATGCTCAGATTTTATTGCGGAAAGGGCATATACAAGAATCATTACAATTACTTGATGACATTGCGGAATTTACAAGGAAATATAAAATGAAGATATTATTAATAGAAGCACTGTTATTAAAAGTGACTATTTTAGGAAATGAGTTGCAAAAATATAAACGAGAGCTTTTAAATTTATTAAGAGAAGCAATACATTATAGTTATGAAAATCATATTTTATTACCTTATAAAAGGCTAGATAAACAGACGCAAGTATTATTGATGTTATTGAAAGAAGAACGATTACAAGATTTAAATGAGGGAGAGAGGGAGTTTTTATATGTGTTATTACAGTTAGGAAATCATGATAAAGAGAATGTTCTTTTAAGTAATAGAGAATTAGAAGTATTGAAGGTTCTTGCGACTGGGGCATCAAATAAAAAGATTGGTGAACAATTGTGCATATCTCTTTCGACAGTTAAGACACACATTATTAACATATATTCGAAGCTTCATGTATCTAACCGTGTTGAAGCAATAAAGAAAGCCACAGAAGAAGGGATTATACAGTAAGTATTTATATGTATGAATATAAATTAAAAAACGAACACAAACTCCTTTTTTTAGGCGGACGAGAGTATCTTGCCATGCATAGAAGCGGCCTAGGCTTTTTCCTGCCACATGCAAGGTTTAAAACAAAGGGATAAAGCGAGTGTAGGTCACTTTTTGCTCTGCATAACAGCGATTTACATGTTGAAAAATAAAAATGGATTTATATATATACAAAGAAACAGCCAACGATATGTTGGCTGTTTCTTTGTTTTAATGTTGATTTTGTCTTCTTGCTTGCTCCGGTGTATCGAGTCCTGTTGCACCTGGATATTGTAATGATTGGCTGCGGTCAGATTCTACGCGTCGCGATTGTTTCAATTTCTTTTCTTGACGATCTTTACCCATGGTGTTCCCACCTCCTTAGTACAAAGTGTTGCTGTTATTTTTAAAAATATGCAGCGATAGAAGACGATTATTTTTCATGAAATATCCCCATAATGGAAATAATAGGAGGTGTTAACTTGGAAGGTGGTTATTTTTATTTTTTAGCGTGGATGGGCTGGATTGTTACGACGTTTTTTTGGAGAAAAGATACAGTTAGATTCAGGCTTAGTGCGGTCATTTTATTATTGATTATTTGTTCGCAAACAGTGATTTCAGTTGCTTCTATTACAATATCGGTAAATGCCCTTTTGTTAGGCGGAATCTCTTTTATTGGGATTGCGGCATATTCAGTATGGAAAAAGATCTACACTTTACTATGTGCACTTATAATCGCGATGTTATATGCAAGTTTTTCTTTAATTGAATTATATGATCCGATTTGGATTGTAGTAGATCGTACATTGATGTTAAGTAGTATTCTCGTTTATACATCTGTTTTATTACATAGGGACCGTCTATTACGTATATGGGGCTTATATGTAGGGGCGTTGCAAGGTGAGTTGTTTGTAGCTTTTATTTTAAAGACATTCAATTTTCCGTATCAATTAGGAAGTTTGCAATTTTTTAATATGATTGCTGTGTCTACAATGTTCTTTAGTCTTTTGTACGGAATTGGAAAAATAATTACATATACAGGGCAATTTAAGCAAAAGCAAGTGAAGGAGGGGCAAGGTTAATTTATGAACTCGTATACATCAGCTATGTTGCTTGGAGTAACTGTTGGAACTGTCACACGAATTTTAATGCTTCAAACTGATACAAGGCAGTATCCAACTCGTTTACATGGCAAGATTATTCATATTGCCATGGGAATTATTGCGGCTGCTCTTGGGGCGGTTGCCATTCCAGCTATTTTGAAAAAGGATTTCTCTGCTATTACATTTTTGACATTAGCAGCATCACAGTTTCGTGATGTACGTAATATGGAGCGGAATACACTGCAGCAATTAGACGGGTATGAACTTGTCCCTAGAGGGAACACATATATTGAGGGAATTGCAATTGTATTTGAGAGTCGTAATTATTTAGCTATGTTAACATCTTTCGTAGCTACTTTTGCTTATTTAGGATTTAAATCATGGTATGCCGGTATTTTAGCTGGAATCATAAGTTTCTTTTTCGCGAAAAAGTTGATGTCTGGTAAACGGCTGCGCGATCTTGTTGAAGTTGAGCATGCTCCATTGCATTTTGAAGGAGCAGGTCTTTATGTTGATAATATTTATATTATGAATATTGGTTTACCGGCAAGGCAAAAAGAAATTATGAAATATGGTATGGGATTTATTTTAAAACCAAAATCAATTGATGCAAGGGTGACATTGGCAAACCTTGGTCAAAGACAAGCGATTTTGCATGATATATCTGTTGCGCTTGGTGTATATCGAGATTCTGGAACACCAGCACTTGTACCTCTTGCGAAACGTGACTTAAATGATGGAAGAATAGGCATATTTGTTTTGCCGCAAGATCAAGATGTAAATAAAGCTATTCAGGTCATTGGAAATGTTCCAACATTAGAAAGTGCGATTCATATGTCTTCTGAGGCCCCAAAAGGAAGGGGAGATAAAGGATGATATTAGAAAAATGTATTCTTGCTGTTATTACAACAATTCCGGAAAAGTTTGCTGGCGGGGCGCCGTTATTTGTATGTGAGACAGTAGAGGAAATGGAGTTTGTTGCTAGCAATTTAGAGGCGATTTTAGATGGAATTGCACACCGCTTGCAAGAGAATTTATATATTATTGTGAAACATTCTTGAAATGTGTTATAATATGAGATGTTTTGATATGAAGAGAAATATTCTGGAATGCAAATCCCTTCTTGCACAAAGAAGGGTTTTTTACATAATAACAGAAGCAAATAGAAAGGATGAAAGTATATGCCAAAACCGGTAGTGGCAATAGTAGGGCGCCCAAATGTGGGGAAATCTACGATTTTCAATAGAATTGTTGGAGAAAGAGTGTCGATTGTTGAAGATATCCCTGGTGTAACAAGGGATCGTATTTATAGTGCAGGAGAATGGTTAAATCATGAGTTTAACATTATTGATACGGGTGGAATTGATATTGGAGACGAGCCATTTTTGACACAAATTCGTCAACAAGCAGAAGTTGCGATTGATGAGGCTGATGTTATCATCTTTATGACAAATGGTCGCGACGGTGTAACAGCTGCGGATGAAGAAGTTGCAAAGATTTTATATCGTTCTAAAAAGCCAGTTGTATTAGCTGTGAATAAAGTAGATAATCCAGAGATGCGCAGCGAAATTTATGATTTTTATGCGTTAGGATTTGGGGAGCCGTTTCCTATATCTGGAACACACGGCTTAGGTTTAGGGGACTTATTAGATGAAGTAGCAAAACATTTTCCACAAATTGAAGAAGAACCATACGATGATGAAACGATTAAATTCTGTTTAATTGGTCGCCCGAACGTTGGAAAATCATCAATGGTAAATGCGTTGCTTGGACAAGAACGTGTAATCGTTAGTAATGTAGCAGGTACTACACGTGATGCGGTTGATACGCCGTACAGTAAAGATGGACAAGATTACGTTATCATTGATACAGCAGGAATGCGCAAAAAAGGAAAAGTATATGAAAGCACAGAAAAATATAGTGTACTTCGTGCACTTCGAGCAATTGAACGCTCTGATGTTGTTTTAGTTGTTTTAGATGGTGAAGAAGGAATCATTGAACAAGATAAAAAAATTGCTGGATATGCCCATGATTCAGGTCGTGCTGTTATTATTGTTGTGAATAAATGGGATGCGGTTGAGAAAGATGAGAAAACGATGAAGGAATTCGAAGAGAATATTCGTGCTCATTTCCAATTTTTGGATTACGCACCAATCGTATTCTTATCTGCAAAAACGAGAAAACGTACACACACACTGATTCCTGTTATTAATGAGGTAAATGCAAGTCATAGTATTCGTGTACAAACAAATGTATTAAACGATGTAATTATGGATGCTGTTGCAATGAATCCAACACCAACGCATAATGGACAACGTTTGAAAATTTTCTATGCAACACAAGTCGCGGTGAAACCACCGACATTTGTTGTATTCGTAAACGATCCAGAATTACTGCACTTCTCTTATGAGCGTTTCTTGAAAAATCGTCTGCGCGATTCGTTTGGTTTCGTAGGAACACCGATTAAAGTTATTGCAAGAGCACGAGACTAATGGAGAGGGTGTGATTTTATGAAAAAAATCACAGTAGTAGGAGCAGGTAGCTGGGGAACGGCGTTAGCGATGGTATTAGCTGACAACGGCCATGATGTACGTCTTTGGGGTAACCGAGCAGAACTTATGGATGAAATAAATGAAAAACATGAGAATAGTCGTTATCTTCCGGGAATTACACTGCCAGCCAGTATCGTTGCTTACTCTTCCTTAGAAGAGGCATTAGTAGGAGTAGATACAGTACTTCTCGTTGTACCTACAAAAGCATATCGAGAAGTATTGCAAAATATGAAAAAAATTGTTTCGCAGCCAATTACATGGATTCATGCGAGTAAAGGGATTGAACCAGGAACTTCAAAGCGTATTTCAGAAGTGATTGAAGAAGAAATTCCGGCACATCTCATTCGAGATGTGGTTGTCTTATCAGGACCGAGTCATGCAGAAGAAGTTGGGTTGCGTCAAGCTACAACAGTTACATCAGCTGCAAAGCGTATGGAAGCAGCTGAAGAGGTTCAGGACTTATTTATGAATAGCTATTTCCGTGTATATACAAACCCAGATATTATTGGAGTTGAACTTGGCGGGGCGTTAAAAAATATTATTGCCCTTGCGGCGGGTATTACTGATGGACTTGGTTTAGGTGATAATGCAAAGGCAGCGCTTATGACGCGAGGATTAACAGAAATTGCTCGTTTAGGAAGTGAAATGGGTGGGAACCCATTAACGTTTGCTGGTCTGACAGGTATGGGTGACCTAATTGTAACATGTACGAGCGTTCATAGCCGAAATTGGCGTGCTGGTAACATGCTTGGTAAAGGTTGCTCATTAGAAGAAGTATTAGATAATATGGGAATGGTTGTTGAAGGTGTGCGGACAACGAAAGCAGCATATGAGATGGCTAAGAAAATGGATGTAGAAATGCCAATTACAACCGTTTTATATGATGTATTATTTAATGAGAAAAACGTAAAGGATGCTGTTGGAACGTTGATGGGACGTGTGCGTAAACACGAAGTAGAAGCGATTCCAGACTTGCTGTAAAAAAAGCTGTACAAATGTGAAAAGACATTTGTGCAGCTTTTTCTTTTGGGTTTTTTCACCATTCTTTATTTTCTGCATACAATGAAGTGTAGCTTACATGAGAGGGTGAACAAGGTGGATAACAATCTATTCAACAATATTGAAAAGGAAGCGAAAGTAAATAAAGATGATATTTTTAAATTAGCCTCTTCGGTTCAAAATGCAAATTTACGGGATGAGAAAGTATTACGTCAGTTAATTCATCAGGTTGCAACAATGGCGGGAAGAGATGTATCAAAAGAAAAAGAAGATCAAATTATAAATGCAATTATTAATAATAACATGCCAGCTGATTTTAGTTCATTGAGTAAAATGTTTAAAAAATAAAGTACGAGAAACCACTGTTATATATATTGCATACGATACTATGAAGGAATGAATATGAGCTGTTTGTGGGAGTATTTGGTCAAACGAAGCGAAGAAGTCCCGTTCGCTTCGTTTTTTATTCGTTTTCATATAAGTGAATGTATACCGCTCAGTATTTTAAGATGAAGTATCATCTTATTGTTAAATATATATCCATTTTAATTTTTCGACCTCTTTGTCTAGCTCCATCCCCATCCCCCTCTTGTTCTGAGCGAGCCGCTTCCGCTTTTCTTTATAAGTCGCTGTTATGCAGAATACAACATGACCGCTACTTGCTTTCTCTTTTTGTTTTAAACTTTGCATGTGGTAGGAAAAGGCTCTGACCGTTTCTATGCGCAGCTAGATACTCTTGTCCACCCTAAAAGAGAAGGGGTTTTTATGTCGGGTTTTTAACTTGTATATATATAAATGGAATATTTCTATTTGTTTAAAAGTTATAATTTGTTAAAATAATAGAAAAATATATTAAGATAAAGGGGGGTATATATGTCTGTTGGACTTATAAAGATGTGGTTTGCTTTGGGCGCAATGGTTCTTATGTTTATTTCTGTTGTTTTCATTTTGCTAAGTCGCCATAAAATAAAGAATGCATTTTTGAAAGGGTTTACAGCTTTGTTTGCATATGCATGTATGATTGTATCAGGACTTATTATTTTTCTTGTTGTATTTAGCGGACCGATTGAACAATAGAAACTAAAGGACGGATTTTTGATGAAGAAAACGCTACTGATTTTCGCATTGTGTTGTACGAGTATATTATCTGGGTGTCTATACCCGAAAGAAAAGATGCAACAACACGTCATGCCATATGAAGACCAATTACAAGCGGTGCAAACAGCAGTTAATACATATAGAGAACAAAATGGTCATATATTGCCTATTAAAACACGTGATATGAATACACCAATCTATCAAAAATATCCGATTGATTTTCAAAAAATTACCCCTAGATTGATGCAAGAACCTCCTGGAAATGCTTTTGAAAGCGGAGGCATTTATCAATATGTATTAGTTGATGTAGAAACAAATCCCACTGTGAAATTAATTGATGTTCGAACAGCTGAGCGAGTTCAAGATTTAAAGTTAAAACTAAAAATCTATCGTGATGAGCATCAATATCCACCGTTTAAAAAAGTAATTACAGATGGTGTGTATGAGCTTGATTATACTAAAATGGGATATAAAGAAATTCCTCAAGTGGAAAGCCCCTATTCTGGTAAAAACTTACCTTTTGTTGTTGATGAGAAAGGTGAGGTGTATATTGATTATCGTATTGATTTATACGATATGTTACAAAAATATGGTGATGAAGTAAAAGAAGGAGAAGATATTCGTCAGTTGCTTGTGAAACATACTCCATTTGTACCGGCGTATTCTTTGCCGTATACAGTGAAGAATAAAGAACCAATTTTTTTTAAGTGATAAGTCATGAACCTTTCTTTTAGCGAATAAGTTCTAGAAGAAGGGTTTTTTACTTCTTGAAATATTTGCATCGCAAATAAAAAGTTTTTTTAAAATAGTCATATGAAATTGGGACAAAATCATATGCTGTATTGTCCAAACTACAAGAATAATCATGATTTATTCCCAAAAATTTTGAGGGAGGGAATCACTTGGAAAAGGTTGATATTTTTAAAGATATTGCTGAGCGCACAGGCGGTGATATTTATCTTGGGGTTGTAGGGGCTGTTCGGACAGGGAAATCTACTTTTATTAAGAAATTTATGGAGCTAGTTGTTATTCCAAACATTGAAAATGACTCGGATCGCCAGCGCGCACAAGATGAACTGCCGCAAAGCGCAGCAGGGCGTACAATTATGACGACAGAACCAAAGTTTGTTCCAAACCAAGCGGTTTCTATCCATGTTGAAGAAGGGCTTGATGTAAATATTCGCTTAGTAGATTGTGTGGGCTATACTGTTCCAGGAGCGAAAGGGTATGAAGATGAAAATGGGCCACGCATGATTAATACACCGTGGTATGAAGAACCGATTCCATTTCATGAAGCAGCGGAAATTGGAACGCGCAAAGTAATTCAAGAGCATTCTACAATTGGGGTAGTTATTACAACTGATGGAACAATTGGAGAAATTCCACGCCGCGATTATATTGAAGCAGAGGGACGGGTTGTAAATGAATTAAAAGAAGTAGGAAAACCATTTATTATGATCATTAATACAGTACAGCCATATCATCCCGATACAGAACAACTTCGTCAAAGTTTAGTAGAAGAATATGATATTCCAGTGTTGGCAATGAGTGTAGAAGGGTTAAGAGAAGGTGATGTATATAACGTATTACGAGAGGCGTTATATGAATTTCCGGTTCTCGAAGTAAATGTAAATCTCCCAAGTTGGGTAATGGTGTTACATGACAACCACTGGCTTCGTCAAAGCTATCAAGAGGCTGTTCAAGAAACAGTGAAAGATATTAAACGTCTTCGTGATGTTGATCGCGTTGTATGGCAATTTAGTCAATATGAATTCATCGATCGTGCAAGTCTTGCAGGAATTGATATGGGGCAAGGTGTTGCTGAGATTGATTTATATGCACCGGATGAATTGTACGATCAAATTTTAAAAGAAGTGGTAGGTGTTGAAATTCGGGGCCGAGATCATTTGTTAAAATTAATGCTCGACTTTGCTCATGCGAAAACGGAATATGATCAAGTTGCGGATGCACTAAAAATGGTAAAACAAACAGGATACGGTGTTGCAGCACCAGCCCTAGCAGATATGAGCTTGGATGAACCGGAAATTATTCGTCATGGGTCACGATTTGGTGTGAAATTGAAAGCTGTCGCCCCGTCAATTCATATGATTAAAGTTGATGTAGAATCAACATTTGAACCGATTATTGGAACGGAAAAGCAAAGTGAGGAGCTTGTTCGCTATTTAATGCAAGATTTTGAAGACGATCCACTTTCTATTTGGAATTCCGATATTTTTGGGCGGTCACTTAGCTCTATCGTTCGAGAAGGAATTCAGGCAAAATTATCATTAATGCCAGAAAATGCCCGCTATAAATTAAAAGAAACGTTAGAACGAATTATAAATGAAGGATCAGGCGGCTTAATAGCAATTATTTTATAATCAAAAGACTCCTTATTTTGGGGTCTTTTTTCATTTTTCATAGAAAAACAAAATGCCATTATCTAATACTTTATAGTCGATTGTCAAGTTTTATCAGTTTTTCGTATTTTCATGGCAACATTTTCTTTAAAAATATTGAATTATAAAGGAGAATCGTATAATATAGGCCTTGATAATGATTTATCTACATCTTTGTAGTATAGAATTTGTAAAAATTGCCTACAAATGAAGGTAAGACTCATTTTATGATCATTATACAGTCGTATCTTTGGGAGGAGGTGAATGGCATGAACAAAACAGATTTAATCAATGCTGTTGCAGAAGCAAGTTCCCTTTCTAAAAAGGACGCAACAAAAGCAGTTGACGCTGTTTTTGATTCCATCTTAGAAGCTTTAAAGCAAGGTGATAAAGTACAACTTATCGGATTTGGTAACTTCGAAGTTCGTGAGCGTGCGGCTCGTAAAGGACGTAACCCACAAACTGGTGAGGAAATTGAAATCGCGGCAAGCAAAGTACCTGCATTCAAACCTGGTAAAGCGCTAAAAGATGCGGTTAAATAATCCTTACATATTACGGGGAAGAAGAGTTTCCTTACTTGGAAACTCTTCTTTTTGCTTTTAAAAACATATATATGCTAGAATGTGTTCGTAGCATTTTTAGGTTTTATTCGGGAGGGCTAGTGGATGGCAAATGTAAACTTAGAGCAAATCGAACATGCAGTACGCCTTATTTTAGAAGCAATTGGGGACGATCCAAAGCGCGAAGGCGTATTAGATACACCAAAACGTGTTGCGAAGATGTATGCAGAAGTATTTTCTGGTATGCATGAAGATCCGAAAGAACATTTACATAAAGTGTTTGGTGAAGATCATGAAGAACTTGTATTGGTAAAGGACATTCCGTTCTTTTCTATGTGTGAGCATCATCTCGTTCCATTTTATGGCGTTGCTCATGTTGCATATATTCCACGTGGTGGAAAAGTAACTGGATTAAGTAAATTGGCACGTACAGTAGATACAGTCGCACGTCGACCACAACTACAAGAACGAATTACATCAACAGTAGCGGATTCTATTATGGAAGTGTTAGAGCCGCATGGTGTAATGGTTGTTGTAGAAGCGGAACATATGTGTATGACAATGCGCGGTGTGAAAAAACCTGGTGCAAAAACTGTAACAACTGCAGTGCGTGGTACGCTCGAAGCAGACGCAGCAGCACGTGCGGAAATTTTATCTTTTATTAAAATGAATTAGTAGGAAAGCAGGAAACTGCTTTTCTTTTTTTATCTCGCTACTTTAAGAGTAGCAAGACCTCCACTGATGGAAGTTTCACTTTGTAACGATTTTATGCTCAAGATAAGGTGAATGAAAGGTCAATTTTTTGCTTTGGTTTGTTTCGTCAAGTTTTTTTTATAGAAAAATGAATGAATGTGTTATAATAGGTTTTATGAATTAGAAAACAAGGGTGATTTTTGTGGGTGAAATCTACGGAGGGTTTACGGATATAAAAGAGCAGCTATATAAAAAACTACGCCATCCTTATTTTATAAAATATATTGAAGAACCAGTTGTTGATGAAAAAAAAATAGCGTTCTTATATTCCATTTTAAAAAGTGCAAACTTACATAGAAAAGAAATTGAACATTACGTAGTAACGATTATGCTTGTACAAATTGCTTTGGACACGCATGAAAAAGTATCAAATAAAGAGGAGACCGATGCGTTTCATAAGCGGCGCCAATTAACAGTATTGGCAGGGGATTATTACAGCGGATTATATTATTATTTACTTTCAATGAATCATGATATCACATTGATTCGTGCCCTAGCAGAAGGCATTAAAGAGATTAATGAACAAAAAATTATGCTATATCAGCAAACATATGAAACGATAGAAGAAATGTTAAACAGTGTAGGAATGATTGAATCGGCTCTTTTACAGAAAACGTGTGACCATTTTCAAGTGACACATGTAAAGTCTGCAATTACTAACATGTTAACAATAGATCGTTTGCAAACTGAGTATCAAATATACATGAAGAAAGAATTGTCACCTGTGTTTGCTGCATTTCAAAAGATTTTATCTTATGATGAAATAAAAGTAGAAAACGTATACAGTGAATTGATAAGGAAAATGAGAAGTCAGATCAATACTTTGGTCCAAAATAATACAGGAATTGAAACGTTTTTTTCCACATTGAAAGAAGCCACTTGAACATTTTGAATTTACAGTTGGAAGAAGGGTAAAGCATGCAACAATCAAAAGAAGAAAGAGTACATGACGTATTTGAGAAGATATATAATAAATACGATGTAATGAATTCGGTTATTAGCTTTCAAAGACATAAAGCATGGCGCAAAGAAACAATGCGAATTATGGATGTTCAACCGGGCAGCATAGCGCTTGATGTATGTTGTGGAACGGCTGACTGGACGATTGGGCTTGCTGATGCAGTCGGTTCTAGCGGGAAGGTATATGGATTAGATTTTAGTAAAAATATGCTTTCTGTTGGAAAAGAGAAAGTGGCTGCTTTACAATTAAATCAAGTAGAATTACTTCATGGTAATGCGATGGAATTGCCATTTGAGGATAATATGTTTGATTATATCACAATTGGATTTGGGCTCCGGAACGTACCAGATTATATGCAGGTTTTAAAGGAAATGACGCGTGTTGTAAAACCAGGTGGAAAGGTTATTTGTTTAGAAACATCTCAACCGACAATGATTGGAATCCGCCAAGGCTATTTGTTATATTTTAAATTTATCATGCCGTTATTTGGAAAGTTATTTGCCAAAAGTTACAAAGAATATTCATGGCTACAAGAATCTGCAAGTACATTTCCAGGGATGAAAGAATTGGCTCGTATGTTTGAAGAAGCTGGATTAGAAAAAGTACAAGTAAAGCCGTTTACTTTTGGAGTAGCAGCAATGCATTTAGGATATAAACCGAAGTAAACGAGGGAATGTATTCTTTGTTGATGGAAAGCCTTCAGCAATCGGGAGCATATTAGAAGTTATCTCCCACCTTCCTTTTTTATTTTCTAATAATTTTAAGATGGAAGTTTTGTTATTGATTAGAGCGGGATAAAATAGAAAAGAAGTTTTAGGTTAAGGTGAACGATATGAAGTTACAACTTATGTATTCTTTTTTACGATCGGATATTGGTAAAATTGAGAAAGAACTAAAAATGGTTGTTGCTTCTGAGCAACAATTGCTGGAAGAAGCAGCGTTGCAATTGATTGAGGCCGGTGGAAAACGAATCCGACCTGTTTTCGTTTTGCTTGCAGGGAAATTCGGCGATTATAAGCTTGATGTGATTAAACATGTTGCGGTTGCATTAGAGCTTATCCATATGGCTTCTCTTGTGCATGATGATGTAATTGATGCCGCTCTTTTAAGAAGAGGAAGTGCGACTGTAAATGCCAATTGGGGTGATCGCATTGCAATGTATACAGGTGACTATTTATTTGCAAAGTCTCTGGAATGTATTACAAATTTAGAAAATCCAGAAGTGCATAAAGCATTATCAAATACAATTCTTGAAGTGTGTAAAGGTGAAATTGAGCAAATTAAAGATAAGTATGATTTTGGGCAAAATTTACGAACATATTTACGCCGTATAAAGCGGAAAACAGCATTGTTAATTGCAGCTAGCTGTCAATTGGGTGCAATTGCATCTGGAGCTTGTCGTGATACTGTAAATCGTTTGTTTTGGTATGGGTACTTTGTCGGTATGTCATATCAAATTATTGATGATATTTTAGATTTTGTGTCCACAGAAGAAAAGCTTGGAAAGCCAGCGGGTGGAGATTTATTACAAGGTAATATCACACTTCCTGCTTTATATGCAATGGAAGATCGTAAACTTCGTGAGAGAATTATTTGCGTAAATGAAAATACGTCTTCAGATGAAATGAAAGAAATTATTGAAGCAGTCAAAAATAGTGATGCAATTGATCGAGCTTTTGCATTTAGCGAAAGATATTTACATAAGGCATTAGAAGTTATTAAGCCGTTGCCTCGTGGACAGGCAAAACTGGCGTTGCAAAATGTTGCGAAGTATATTGGAAAACGTAAATTTTAAATGTTTTTCGAAAAAAATAATAATCTCTCCATTTCAAAACTATTGCACAATTCTGATAAGGGTGATACTATGTGTTTGGGGATATACAATCATATACATAATGAGAAGTGGAGAGATTTATTATGGAAAAAACGTTCTTAATGGTAAAACCAGATGGTGTACAGCGTGCAATCATTGGGGAGGTTGTTGCTAGATTTGAAAGAAAGGGCTTTCAATTAGTTGGTGCTAAGCTTATGCAAATCACATCAGAGATTGCTGGAGAGCACTACGCTGAACATAAAGAAAAACCATTCTTCGGCGAATTAGTAGATTTCATTACATCTGGACCTGTTTTTGCAATGGTATGGCAAGGTGAAGGTGTTGTTGAAACAGCTCGTAATATGATGGGGAAAACCAAACCAAGTGAAGCTGCACCTGGTACAATTCGCGGTGATTTTGGACTAACAGTTGGAAAAAATATTATTCACGGTTCAGATTCTCTTGAAAGTGCAGAACGTGAAATTGGTATTTTCTTTAAAAAAGAAGAGCTAGTTGAATACTCTAGAGTAATGAATGAGTGGATTTACTAATTATTTTGAAATAATTTGTAATCGCTTTAAAAATAGTAGATATAATGGAAAAGGCGCAAGAAAGGATGGTCACATTCCTTCTTGCGCTTTTTTATTTCATTTTGATGTTTCAATATCTTTGTCTAGCTCTGCCTCCTAAGCCTTCATGTCTAAGAACCTTCCACACGAGAAGATAAAAAGCACCTTCTGTGTGAAAGAACCTTAGCCAACGGGCCTAAACAGTCGGCTCTGCTTCTCTTTATAAGTCACTGCCATGCAGAACAAAAAGGAACTTGCACTTGTTTTTTCTCTTTTTTTTAACCTCGCATGTGGCAGAAAAAGGTCCTGACCGCTTCTATGCATGGCCAGATGCTCTTGTCCCCCTAAGAAGAAAGGGTTTTTTATGTCGGTTTTCAATTTGTATATATATAAATCCATTTTGATTTTTCAACATATAAGTCGCTGCTATGCAGAATACAACATGACCGCTACTTGCTTTCTCTCTTTGTTTTAAACCTCGCATGTGGCAGGAAAAGGCCCTGATCGCTTCTATGCACGGCCAGATGCTCTCGTCCTCCCTAAGAAGAAAGAGGATTTTTAGGTCGTTTCTTCAATTCGTACTTATATAGTTACGAAACAATAAAGGTTATGATATAGTGTTACATAAATACTGAAGTAAAGGGGAGTAACCGATGCGATATATAACAGCTGGTGAATCTCACGGACCGCAACTAACGACAATATTAGAGGGGATTCCGGCAGGTTTATCTTTAGTAGCAAATGATATTAATACGGAGTTAGAAAGAAGACAAAAAGGCTACGGACGTGGACGCCGCATGCAAATTGAAAAAGATCAAGTTCAAATTTTAAGCGGTGTTCGCCATGGATATACAATTGGTGCACCCATTACGCTTGTTGTCGAAAATCGTGATTTTGCACATTGGACAAAAATTATGGGTGCAGAACCGTTAACAGATGAAGAATCAAAAGAAATAAAACGGCAAATTACACGACCACGTCCAGGACATGCAGATTTAAACGGGGCAATTAAATATGGACATCGTGATATGCGAAATGTATTAGAGCGATCTTCTGCTAGAGAAACGACGGTTCGTGTTGCTGCTGGAGCTGTTGCAAAGCGTATTTTAGAAGAATTAGGGATAAAAGTAGCAGGACATGTCATTGAAATTGGAGGAGTAAAAGCAGAAAAGCAGTCGTATACCTCTACTGAAGAACTACAAACGATTACAGAGGCATCTCCTGTTCGTTGTTTAGATGAAGATGCAGGAAAGAAAATGATGCAAGCAATTGATGATGCGAAAGCAAACGGGGATTCTATCGGAGGAATCGTTGAAGTTGTTGTCGAAGGGATGCCGATTGGTGTCGGAAGTTATGTGCATTACGACTGTAAATTAGATGCAAAACTTGCAGCTGCGATCATGAGTATTAATGCATTTAAAGGTGTGGAGATTGGAATTGGTTTTGAAGCAGCTCATAAGCCTGGAAGCCTTGTTCATGACGAGATTTTATGGGACAAGGATCATGGGTATACAAGACGTACAAATAACGCAGGTGGATTAGAGGGCGGTATGACGACTGGGATGCCAGTTATTGTTCGCGGGGTTATGAAACCAATTCCAACTTTGTATAAACCGTTGCAAAGTATAGATATTGATACGAAAGAAGTGTTTCAAGCAAGTATTGAACGTTCAGATAGCTGTGCAGTGCCAGCAGCTAGTGTTGTAGCAGAGGCCGTTGTAGCTTGGGAACTTGCAGCAGCTGTAATCAAACAATTTGGAACAGATCGCATCGATTTAATTCGTGAAAATATAAAGAAACATAACGAATATGCGAGGGAGTTTTAATGGAGACAATACAGATTCAAACAAGTTCTAAACAATATAATGTGTATGTCGGAAATGATGCATTATCACAACTAGCAACGCTTATAGAAAATATGAAACCAGCTGTTTCGAATATTTTACTGATTTCTGATGAAACGGTAGCATCATTTCATTTAGACGAAGTGATAAATACTTTGCAGTTAGAAAAAGACGTATTTTCATTTGTGGTTCCAAGTGGTGAGAAAGAAAAGTCGTTTGAAAATTATTATGCTGCTCAAACGTTTGCGCTTGAAAAAGGTTTAGATCGTCATTCGCTTATTCTTGCGCTTGGCGGTGGGATGATTGGGGATTTAGCAGGGTTTGTTGCAGCGACGTTTATGAGAGGGATTCGATTTATCCAAATACCAACAACTTTACTTGCGCATGATAGTGCAGTTGGAGGGAAAGTGGCAATTAATCATCCACTTGGGAAAAATATGATTGGCGCATTTCATCAGCCAGAAGCGGTGATTTATCATACCCCGTTTTTAAATTCGCTTTCAGAAAAAGAATGGCGCTCTGGTTTTGGGGAGGTCATTAAACATTCGCTTATTGGAGATGTAGAATTATATCATTGGCTTCGTAAAGAAGTGAAACAGCTGACTGATTTAAGAGATGATAGATTAATTTATACACTGCAACGAGCGATTCCAGTAAAGGCAAAAATTGTAGCAGAGGATGAAACTGAAAAAGGTATTCGTGCTCACTTAAATTTTGGGCATACACTTGGACATGCACTTGAAAAAGAGATGGGATATGGAAACATAACACATGGTGATGGCGTTGCGATTGGCATGTTATTTGCTATCTTTTTAAGTGAACAAATATATGAAAAAGACCTTCAATATAAGGAAATCAAGCGTTGGTTTACGGCATATGGCTATCCAAGTATGCCAAATACACTTGATGTGAACCGCCTTGTTCAAGTAATGAAACAAGACAAAAAAGCGAACGGTGGAACAATTCGTATGGTTGTTATGCAGGAGATTGGGGTAGTAGATGTCGTATCTATTTCAGATGAGACCGTCCGAACGGCTTTAGAAGCATTTCAAAGAGAGGGGGAGTCTATTTGATTCGCGCAATTCGCGGCGCGATTACAGTCAATTGTAATGAAAGCGAACAAATATTGACTGCAACAGAGCGTTTAGTGAAAGAAATAGCAAAGAATAATAGAATTTCGCCTAGTGATATTGTATCTGTACTCATTTCAACAACAGCAGATATAAATGCATGTTTCCCAGCGGCTGCATTAAGACGTATTGAAGGCTGGTCATATGTACCGGTTATGTGCATGCAAGAAATAGAAGTACCAGATGCTCTTGAGAAATGCATTCGTGTTATGATGACGGTTATGACAAATAAACGACAGCATGAAATTCAGCATGTCTATTTAGAGAAAGCGGTACAACTAAGGCCTGATTTATAAAAATGACAGGGGGAATTCGAATGAAAGTAAAAGAGCAATTATTGTCGCTCAAAGCGTATGTGCCAGGGAGAAATATTGAAGAAGTAAAGAGACAATATGGACTATCTAAAATTGTGAAACTAGCGTCAAATGAAAATCCATTTGGATGTTCAAAACGTGTAGATGAAGCGCTGGCATCGTTAGCTGGGCAATATGCGCTCTATCCGGATGGCGGGGCGTATGCTCTTCGTGAAAAATTAGCAGCACATCTTCGTGTAAAAGGAGAACAAATTTTATTTGGTAGCGGCTTAGATGAAGTAATTCAAATGATTAGCCGTGCTCTTTTACAAGAAGGAACAAATGTTGTTATGGCAAAGCCGACATTTTCACAATATCGTCATCATGCCGTAATTGAAAAAGCGGAAGTACGTGAAGTGCCTTTAAAAGATGGTACACATGATTTAGAGGCAATGCTTGCGCAAGTTGATGAGCATACGCGAATTGTATGGATTTGTAACCCAAATAATCCGACCGGAACATATGTAGCAGAAAAACAATTACTTTCATTCTTAGAGGCAGTTCCGAAAACAACACTTGTTATTATGGATGAAGCATACTATGAGTATGCTGGAGCGCGAGATTATCCGCAAACATTACCATTCCTAGAGACATATGAAAATCTTATGGTATTGCGCACATTTTCAAAAGCATACGGATTAGCGTCATTCCGCATTGGTTATGCAGTCGGAAATGAAAAGTTAATGCGTTCGTTAGAAATTGCTAGATTACCATTTAATACGTCATCAATTGCACAGGTAGTTGCGCAAGCTGCTATTGAAGATCGAGCGTTTTTACAAGAGTGTGTGACAGTGAATAATGAAGGATTACAGCAATATTATGATTTTTGTGAGAAGTATCAAGTATTTTATTATCCATCACAGACGAATTTTATCTTTTTAGATCTTGGACTCTCAGGTGATGAAGTATTTGAAAGGTTATTGCAAAAAGGATACATCGTTCGTTCTGGTGGACCACTCGGTTTACCGAATGGTATTCGTATTACAGTTGGAACGAAAGAAGAGAATGCAGAAATTATAGAAGTGCTTACTGAACTTATAGAGGAGAACGTGAAAAAAGAAGAAACATATTCATAAGAAAAGAAACGGCTCCATGACTAGGAGTCGTTTCTTTCATCTTATTTGCGTAAAGAAGAAGGAAAGAAGTACAATAAAGAAACAAATACATAATTGTACATGATATAGAGGTGATAGAGGTGAAACGATTAACAAAGCTTAAGAATGGATTAAACGGAACGATTTTTGTTCCTGGAGATAAGTCCATTTCGCATCGTGCTGTCATGTTTGGGGCGATTGCAGAAGGGGTAACAAGGATTACAAATTTTCTTCAAGGTGAAGATTGCTTAAGTACAATTGCTTGTTTTCAAAAGTTAGGCATCACGATTGAACAAAATGGTACCGATGTCACTGTATATGGAAAAGGATTACAAGGATTAGTAGAACCAACAGAAGTACTAGATGTTGGGAATTCAGGAACGACAATTCGGTTAATGCTTGGTATACTTGCAAATGCACCGTTTCATTGTACAGTTATTGGAGATGCTTCAATTGGAAAACGTCCGATGAAACGTGTTACAGAACCCCTTCGTCAAATGGGTGCTAAAATCGATGGAAGAGAAGATGGACAGTTTACGCCTCTTTCGATTCGAGGAGGGAATATAAAAGGTATGCATTATTCTTCTCCTGTAGCAAGTGCGCAAGTGAAATCAGCTGTTCTCCTTGCAGGACTACAAGGGAAAGGCGTGACAACTGTGACAGAACCATTACAATCTCGTGATCATACAGAGCGTATGTTACGTGCATTTGGTTGCGATGTTACTGTTGACGGATTAACTGTATCATTACAGGGTGAACAAACGCTCTCTAGCGCAAATGTTGAGGTGCCAGGAGATATTTCTTCAGCTGCCTTTTTCTTAGCGGCAGGTGCGATTGTACCAAATAGTAAAATTGTCCTGAAAAATGTAGGATTAAATCCAACAAGAACGGGGATTCTTGATGTACTATCCCAAATGGGTGCCAATTTGTTTATAGATAATATTCGGAATGAAGAGTTTGAACCATGCGGTGATATTACAGTTGAAACCTCACAGCTAAGAGGGATAGAGATTGGTGGTACGCTTATCCCAAGACTCATTGATGAAATTCCAATTATAGCATTGTTAGCAACGCAAGCTGAAGGGATAACTGTAATTAAGGATGCAGAGGAATTAAAAGTAAAAGAAACGAATCGTATTGATACAGTTGTTAATGAATTGAAGAAATTAGGAGCAAATATTGAAGCGACAGAAGATGGTATGATTGTGCGTGGTAAAATGCAATTACACGGAAATGTGGTAAATAGTTATGGGGACCATCGGATTGGTATGATGTTAGGAATTGCAGCGTGTATAGCAGATGGAGAAGTTATCATTGAAAATAGTGAGGCGGTAGCTGTGTCATATCCAAATTTCTTTCAACAGTTACACATGCTAAAAAGCTAAAAGAATCTTTTCTTTTTGAGAAGGTTCTTTTCGTCATCATCACGGTTGATTACACAGAAGCAGTTGTTTATTATGGAATTTACATAAGTATTTATTTAAAGGAGCGAGTTATGCAAAAGTTTGAACAAGCTGTTACATATATTGAAAATGGGGAAGTAGAGAAAGGGTTACAACTATTAGCAGAACAAGTAAAACAAAGTACGGATGAAGAAAAGTATGATATTGCTCGTTATTACTATACACTAGGATTTATAGATCAAGCGCTAGAAATAACAGAAGATCTACGTTTGCTATATCCAGAAGAAAGTGAATTTACGCTATTTTTAGCAGAGTTATATATTGATTTAGATAAAGAAGATGAAGCGATTGAAGTACTTCACGATATTCCAGAGAATGATGAATTATATGTTCAATCTCTATTACTTGCATCTGATTTATATCAAATGCAAGGTTTTGATGAAGTAGCGGAACAAAAATTATTAAAAGCGAAAATGATGATGCCAGATGAGCCAGTAGTTGCTTTCGGACTTGGCGAATTGTATAGCAGTAAAGGAGAAGATAGTAAAGCAATTCCATATTATGAATCATTACTTCCAGAACACAAAGTGATGGGCGGTGTCGTTGTTCCGCTTCGTTTAGCTGAAAATTTAAGTGCACTTGGGCAATGGGATGAAGCGATTTCTTACTATGAGGAAGGTTTAGAAGAACAGAAGGACATTCATTCCTTATTTGGATTTGCGTTTACGCTATATCAAGGAGAACAGTATCAAAGAGCAATCAGTGTATGGGAAGAATTAAAAGAGTTAGATCCAGAGTATGCCTCTTTATATATGTATTTGGCGAAATGCTATGAAAAAGAAGGAATGCTTCAGGAGAGTTATGAAACGCTTCAAGAAGGAATAAAAATTGATGAATTATCGATACCGTTTTATGTAGAATTTGCTAACATTGCAGTGAAACTAGGGAGAAGAAATGAAGCGGAAGATGCGCTAAAAAAAGCGTTAGAGCTTGATCCTGCACATCTAGGTGCTACATTAAAATATTCATACATCTTAAAGGAAGAAGAAAGGTATGAAGAGATTATTACTGTTGTAGAAAAAGCTATTGATAACGGAGAAATGGACACGCAATTACTTTGGGATATTGCTTATGCGAAAAAACAATTAGAATTGTATTCAGATGCATTAAAACATTACCAAAGTGCATATACTTCTTTTAAGAATCATCCAGACTTCTTAGAGGAGTACGGCTACTTCTTGTTAGAAGAGGGATTGCGAAAAGAGGCGAAAGAAGTATTTATACGTTTATTACAACTAGATCCAACGCAAACGCATATCGAAGAATTATTATATAATTTAGAAGATTTTTCTTAAGTTGGAAGGAAACTTAATGCTGCTTCTTGAATGTAAAAAGAAAAAAGAAGGGCAGAGGAGGGATTAAGTGCGATGAATACCCCTGTTTCTGTGAACGAAAAGAAAGATTTCGTAAAATGGTTTTTAAATAATTATCAACTGAAACAGCGAGAATGTGTTTGGATTTTAAATTATTTAATGAGTCACGATCAATTAATGGATAAGGTGCATTTTGTAGAGCATGCGAAATATTGTCCGCGTGGACTGGTGATGTCAGCAAATTGTGTGAAAGATTTACCGTTTCATTTTTATAAACAAAATGTAATGACGACTGATGCGGAAAAATCCTTTCATGATATTCGCTTAAACAGAGATGAAGATATTTATATTCAGCTTAACTTCAAGTCATCTTTTCAAAATGCGAACTATGTTGCGGTGTTAGAAGAAAATCCATATTTACCGAAGAATATCGAAGTAAATGAAAAAGATCGTTTATTAGCAGAGCGATTCTTAGAGGAAAGTGTATATTCATTTCGGAAAGAACGACTTTTGAAACGAATTGACGAGGCACTTGATACTCAAGATGAAGAAGCATTTCGCAGGTTAACAGGCGAGTTAAAACGCTTATAAACTTCTCTGTGAAAGTTAATTTTGACAATTTTTAGACTATTCCAAAGAAAAACCGTCTTTTATAGATGGTTTTTCTTTTTTTACCTTTATCTGTATGGTTTAATAGAAATAAAGTAAACTGTTTTGTAATCATATGTTTTCATTTCAATTTTTTAACATATAAGTCATATAGTTTGTTAGAGTAGGAATAAGAGGAAAAGGGGGCTGCTGAGTGTGCAATGGGCTGTAGCAGATGTAGTACAATACGAAAAAACAAGAGAATATATTGATACAGGAATTATACCGCTGCTTTCAATTTCATTTGAAAAGGAAATGAAAGCAGCTGCTGTAGAAGGAGAATTTATTTCAGCTTTAACTAGAGAGCTAGAGAGGGAGTATAAAGGTAGAGTATTCTTATTACCAGCATTTACGTATGTAGAAGGAGCGTGTGCAAATGAGAGGCAACGTCTACTTGATTGGACGAACTATTTAAAAGAGAGAGGTTTGCAGCATATTGCGTTAATTACGGGTGACTTTTCTTGGAAAGAATTTGAATACGACTTAACAGAACAATTATTTTGCCTACCAGCACTACCGCTAGAACAGCTCAGTGATCAAGCGAAAAGAGAAATAATTCATGCGCAAATAAAAAATATTATGGAAATATTAACTGAAAAATGGGAAAATAAATAATTAATAGAAGGTTTTAATAATTGGGATTAGTATGATATTGACCAATGTAGTAGGGTATTATATCATGATAGTGTCCTAGTCTTTATCTTTTATTTCAATTTTTCACGGGGGACAATTTCTGATAGAGGGGGGAAATTTTCGTGAGTGAGAGAGAACATAGGGTGTCAAGAAGACAGTTTTTAAACTACACTCTTACCGGTGTAGGAGGATTTATGGCGGCAGGGATTTTAATGCCGATGACGCGTTTTGCGCTTGACCCAGTTCTAAGGAAAGAAGCAGGGGGGGAGATGGTTGCAGTCGCGCAAGTGAAAGATATTACGGCTGAACCGAAACGCTTCGATTTTAAGGTAAAACAAGTTGACGGTTGGTATAAATCAGAAGAACCAAAGTCAGCGTGGGTACACAAAGAGGAAAGCGGAGACATTGTAGCATTCTCTCCAATTTGTAAGCATTTAGGATGTACAGTAAACTGGAATTCGGACAAGTCACATCCAAATCAATTTTATTGTCCGTGTCACGGGGGGCGTTATACGAAAGACGGAAAGAACGTAAAGGGAACACCACCACTTGCGCCGCTTGATGTGTATGAGTCAAAGGTGAAAGATGGAACGCTTTATTTAGGTAAAGCGAAGCCACAAGGGGGTGCAAAGTAGATGTTAAATAAAATTTATGATTGGGTAGATGAACGGCTTGATATTACGCCTTTGTGGCGCGATATTGCAGACCATGAAGTGCCGGAACATGTAAACCCAGCGCATCACTTTTCTGCCTTTGTTTACTGTTTTGGTGGTCTTACATTTTTTGTAACTGTCATTCAAATTTTATCAGGAATGTTTTTGACAATGTATTATGTACCAGATATTAAAAATGCGTGGGAATCTGTCTATTACTTACAAAATGAAGTGGCATATGGACAAATTGTTCGCGGTATGCATCACTGGGGAGCGAGTCTCGTTATCGTGATGATGTTTTTACATACACTTCGAGTTTTCTTTCAAGGTGCTTATAAAAAGCCTCGTGAATTAAACTGGATTGTCGGAGTTCTTATTTTCTTTGTTATGTTAGGATTAGGTTTTACAGGATATTTATTACCATGGGATATGAAGGCATTATTTGCAACAAAAGTAGGGATTCAAATTGCAGAACAAACACCACTTATTGGACCTTATGTAAAAACGTTGCTTGCCGGCCACTCCGAAATTGTCGGTGCCCAAACATTAACTCGCTTCTTTGCTATTCACGTATTCTTCTTGCCAGCTGCACTTCTAGGATTAATGGCAGTTCACTTCATCATGATTCGCAAACAAGGTATTTCTGGTCCACTATAAGATGTTATTTGATTTAAAGGGAGAACAGAACATAATTAAAGGAGGGAGACTATGCATCGCGGCAAAGGGATGAAGTTTGTCGGAGATTCTCGAGTACCTGCTGTTAGAAAACCGAATATTCCGAAAGATTATTCAGAATATCCAGGCAAAACAGAAGCATTTTGGCCAAACTTTTTATTAAAAGAGTGGATGGTTGGTGCCGTCTTTTTAATTGGTTATCTTTGTTTGACGGTAGCGCATCCATCGCCACTAGAAAGAATTGCAGATCCTACAGATACAGGATATATACCACTTCCAGATTGGTATTTCTTATTTCTTTATCAATTATTAAAGTATTCTTATGCATCTGGTCCGTATACGGTCATTGGCGCATTTATTATGCCAGGCATCGCATTTGGCGCATTATTACTTGCTCCATTTCTTGACCGGGGGCCAGAACGCGGTCCGTTTAAACGTCCAGTTGCAACAGGATTTATGCTTTTAGCGTTGGCATCCATCGTTTTCCTAACGTGGGAATCTGTTGCTACGCATGACTGGGCAGCAGCGAAAAAGCAAGGTGCAATTGTAAAAACAGTACAAGTTGATAAGAATGATGACGGTTATAAAATTATGCAAAAAAATACATGTTTAACATGTCACGGTGAAAACTTGCAAGGGGGAGCAGCTGCACCAGCATTGCAAAACTTGACATTAAAGCCAGAAGAAATTGCGAAAATTGCAAAAGATGGAAAAGGTTCAATGCCAAAAGGTGTTTTTAAAGGAACAGATGAAGAGTTGAAGAAACTATCGGCATTTATTGAGAAATATAACAAAAAATAAAGTGAAACTTCCATTAGTGGGGGTCTTACTGTTCAAAATAGAAAAACTGACTACAACTTTGTAGTCAGTTTTTCTATTTTGAGCAAGGAATTTGCTATAATAAAGTAAAACTTTTATCAGTGTGGGATTGTAGCCCGATGCATTCTTGTTACGATTCATGCATCAAAGTGATGTTCATTTTTGGAAAGTTGAGGTATTTACATTTTGGCGTTTATATATTTGTTATTAAGACAACGTTCTTTTCTATGGCTTTTGCTTATTATTAATATTTTGGGGACGATTTACGGATACATTTGGTATAAAAGCCAATTGATAGAAACGCCGGCTATTTTTTGGCCGTTTGTTCCAGATAGTCCGACTGCAAGTTTGTTTTTTGTTTTTGTATTAATTGCGTTTATACAAAAGAAAAATTGGGGTCTAATGGAAGCGTTAGCAGTTGTGACATTGGTCAAATATGGGATTTGGGCAGTTGTAGTAAATGTATTAACTCTTATTATAACCGGTTATATTGGAATAGAAGGATATATACTCATTGTTTTTCATCTTGCAATGGCTGTACAAGGACTTTTATACGCACCATTTTATCGAATGAAATATTGGCATTTTATGATTGCAGTTATATGGACATTGCATAATGATGTTGTGGATTATTTATGGGGACAAATGCCGAAATACAGTGTCATGTATATGTATGACCGACAAATTGGCTATTTTACATTTTGGCTTAGTATCGTTGTTTTAGCTACTACATATTATTTTTGTCTAAGAGAGAAAAGACTAACGTTTTCTTTATAAAGTGAAACTTCTATCAGTGGGGGTCGGGTTATCCCCTACTGATGGTTAGTTGAACCAATCGGGCTTTTATGGGCAGTTACCCCTCCCAACTATCTTCTTTGTTTCCCTTTGTATCTTGAGGTGGGGTTCTTACTGCCCGTTAAAGCGGGATAAATAAAAAATAGGGAATGGGGAAGATGAATGAGTTCACATAGCGTATATTCAAAAATTTGGAATGGAGTTTTATTATGCATTGTTCCTTTTTGTATCGCCTTTTGTATTTTTTCAATAGCAGTCATGTGTGTTGTATATGGGAAAGAAATTTATTACATAGAGATTGATATGTTAAATATTCCTGAAACAGCAAGTATGACAAAAGAAGTAATTATTCAAAATTATAATGCGCTTATTACTTATTTTTCTCCTTTTTATAATAAACCATTACATTTCCCAACTTTAGATATGTCCGAGAAGGGAAGAATTCATTTTGTTGATGTGAAAAATATTCTTGTTGCAATTCAATATGCTATGTATATAAGTATTTGTATCTCTTTTAGCGGGGGAGTCTATCTTATACGGAAACAAAAGGAAAAGTTTTTGTTGTATGCAGGGGTTCTTACAATTGTATTTCCAATCGTACTCATACTCCCAATCGCAATCAATTTTGAAAAGAGTTTTGTATTTTTTCATAAACTTCTCTTTCAAAACGATTATTGGTTGTTTGATCCAGAGACTGATCCGATTATTCGTATGTTACCAGAGCAATTCTTTATGCATGCTGCCTGTATCATTTTATTACTTATTTTATTTGGGAGTGCTTGTTGTTATTTTCTATATCGTTTTTTTATGAAAAAGAGAGAATTGCATGTAGGAGGTTACAACAGCTAAAATAAAATTACCAAGAAACTATGGGAAATATTGTATATTAACTTTTGTTTGATAACATAAACCTCTCACTTTAACATATTTCCAAAAGAATTCCCCTTCCTCAAGGAATGAGAAGAGCGAAGCCTAATGAGTAGGGAGGGGATGAATTTTGATTGGCATAAGCCAAAGGAATGAAAAAGGAATTTTTTCAAATTAGATAGAATGTATGTAAAGAATATTTTTGGTCTCAAAGTTATTGTTTGCTGACTGTAGGCGGTGCACTATTAAAAGTTCTAAGACAATACATCGAAACACAAGGATAAAACTAGCGGGGGGTGATGACAATGTTGTTGAATCAAAAATATGAAATCTTTCCAACAGAAGCGCAAAAAGAAGTGTTAGACCGTTGGCTACAATATTGTCGTCAAACCTACAATTCTGCCTTGCTAGACAAAGAACGGAAATATAAGCAAAACAAAGAAAATTACGATCGTTATGATATGCAAAGACAACTTACATTGGACAAGAAGACGTATCCTTTTCTAAAAGAAATGCCTTCTCAGCCGCTACAAGAAGTTTTTGCACGTCTGAAAAAAGCATTTGATCATTTCTTTCGTAAAGATGCAAAATATCCAAAACAGAAAAAATATAAAGACTACAATAGTATGACGTTTCCACAATTCGGATTCAAACGAAACGAAAAGCATCGTTATGCCATGTCCTTCTCTGATAACGGTAAATTATACAATACAAAGCTAGGAGAAATAGATATCCTAATCCACAGACCACTCGAAGGAATAATCAAGCAACTGATTCTCAAACGCCAAGGGAAAAGATGGTACGCTATTTTCTGTGTCGAAAGACAAGTGGCACCATCTGATATCGATACCAATCGTACGATTGGTATTGACGTGGGATTACATAAGTATGCCGTTCTTTCTAATGGTTCAGAGTTTGAAAACCCTAGATTTCTCTGTGAAAAAGAAAAACAACTAAAGAAAGCACAGCGAAAACTTTCTAAGAAGAAAAAAGGTTCTGCTAACTTCATAAAACAGGCCGAGCGTGTTCGCAAGCTACATGAAAAAGTGGCGAACCAGCGCAGGGATTTTCTTCATAAACTTAGTTACAATCTTGCGAAAGAGTATTCCGTTATCGTTGTAGAAAATCTGAACATTCGTAACATGGTTAGAAACAGAAAATTATCGAAGTCTATTTCTGATGCGGGATGGGGTATGTTTCGAAACATGCTTGCTTACAAATGTGAAAATCATGGCGGTGTACTCATCAAAGTAGAACCAAAATATACTTCACAAGACTGTTCTGTTTGTGGGAATCGTGTAAAGAAGTCTCTATCTATTCGTACTCACATTTGTACAAAGTGCGGAATGATATTAGATAGAGACTATAATGCGAGCCTGAACATCCTACAAAAAGGATTAGAAGAACTGCTTATCACAAACTAAAGTCTACAAACTGTAGGGCAAGGTTATGTCCGAACAGTATAATCTACGCCTGTGGAGATTGTGTAAGACGTAGTGGGTTCCCCCCACTACGCAATGGTCTATGAAACAGGAAGCCCCTTCTTCAATCAGGCCGTAAGGTGGATAAGGAGGGGTTATTCACTTGGGATAGGTTCAAGGTCTATTCTTGTCCACTAGTTCATATATTGAACTAGAAGCTATAGGGGGGACAAGAATGAAAAAAGTATTAGCTGGAATCATAGCGTTTATGTTTATATTGTTTCCTATTCGGATATATGCAGCTACATGGAATGAGCTAAATGGATTATTAGATGACTCGCTCCTATTTGTAAAACAAGAAGAGTATGACAAAGCGACGCAACTGTTAACATATTTTTCAAAGCAATTTTTAACGGTCAATCAAAAAAAGAAAATAGCACCGGAGCATATTCGCGTGATTTCTCTTGCTTATGATAGAGCATTACAATCATTAGAAGGACAAGGAACTGATAAACAAATTAAAATAGATGATGTGCTCGCACTTCGCCTTGTGTTAGATGCTGAAATATCAGAATATCAGCCGCTTTGGATGGAACGGGAAGAAAATATAATGAGTACATTTGGAAAAATGGAAAATGCAATGCAAAAGGAAGAACATGATCGTTTTCAACAAGCATTAAATGTATTTTTGCACGAATTTGATATTATTTATCCAAGTTTAATGATTGCCTTACCGGAGGAACAGTTGCAACGTGTGAATTCTCATTTGTCGTATCTAGATGAATTTCGTCATATGATGATCCGAAATAAGAGCGGCCAAACACAAGTGAAGATTATAAAAGATGACATGAAGAAAATTTTTCGCACGGCGAAAAAGGATGAGATAGATTCTTCGCTTATATGGTTTATGACTGTAACAGGAGGTATTATTATTTTTACATTAACGTATGTTGGTTGGAGAAAATATAAAGGGGAAAAAGAGAAACAAAAAAGTACACTGCATTCAAAAAATAGATAAGTTTGTTTTCAAACGAAGTGAAATATAGAAACGATGTTGTAAGGTTTCTTTGTTGACAATGTTATGGGAAGAAAATAGAATGGTTATTACTATACAACAAAATTTTATGGGAGGTTCATGATGGGTTTTTACTTGATTTACTTTGCTATCATCATGATCATACCGATGTATGCACAATCTAGAGTACGCAGCGCATATAGTAAATACTCACAAGTGTATTCAACTTCTGGTATGACCGGAGCGGAAGTGGCTCGTAAGATTTTAGATGAGAATGGTTTGTACAATGTAGCGGTAGAAGAAACGCCAGGGCATTTATCGGACCACTATGACCCAAGATCGAAAACAGTTCGTTTATCGACGAACAACTATTATAGTCATTCTGTTGCTGGTACAGCGGTAGCTGCACACGAAGTTGGGCATGCGATTCAAGATGCAAAAGATTATAACTTTATGCGTTTCCGTCATGCACTTGTTCCTGTCGCAAATTTTGGCTCAAACATGTCGTGGGTTTTTATTATGATTGGTATGTTTGCGCATATGGCAAATTTGTTGTTATTAGGAATTATTTTGATAGCAGGCGGGGTATTATTCCAGCTTGTTACATTACCAGTTGAATTTGATGCATCAAAACGGGCAATGAAGCAAATTGAAGCGCTTGGTATTGTAACAACGGATGAATATGGTCAAGCTCGTAAAGTATTAAATGCAGCAGCTCTTACGTATGTCGCAGCAGCGGCCGTTGCAGTATTTGAACTGCTTCGTCTTGTATTAATTTATACAGGAATGCAACGTAATGATGATTAAAGGCTATCGAATTTGATAGCCTTTTTATTTTGTATTTTTGTTTTCATGATTATAACAGGATAAAAGATGAAAGTATAACATGCAAGAGGTGATAAACATGAAATATCCAGAGCTATTAGTAAAGCAAGCGAGAGAGCGAATGTCTCCCTATCCTGTTGAAGGCTTTTTATATGGACAAGGACCACAAAATCCCAAAATGATGCTTGTAGGAGAAGCGCCGGGTGAAACAGAAATTCATAACGGGATACCTTTTAGCGGAAGAGCTGGTAAGCAGCTTATGGATTTTTTAAAACGGATTAATGTAACAAGAGAAGAAGTATACATTACGAGTGCAGTGCGTAGCCGGCCATATAAATGGGGGGAGAAACGAGAACGGAACGGAGAAATCGTGAAGCGTAAATATAATCGTACGCCAAATCAGCAGGAAATACTTGCTCATGCTTCGATTTTAGATTACGAAATTGAGCATATTCATGCACCTATTATTGTTACACTAGGAAACATTGCACTAAAACGTTTAGCTGGTTCAGACAAAAAGGTGTCAGAGATGCATGGTCAAATGTTTACGCAACCTGTTCGGCGACTAGCAGATCCTAATAGCACAACCTATACGTGGACAGAGAAAACCTATACAATTTTCCCGACATTTCACCCCGCTTCCATTTTTTATAATCGCAGTTTATTGGATTTGATTTATGAGGATTTAGAAAAGTTGAGGGAGCATATTTAGTTTCATTTTTCGATATCTAAGTCGCTACTATGCAAAATACAATAGAATCTACATTCACTTTCTCCTTTTTTTAAAACATGGCATGTGGCAGGAAAAGGCTCTGGCCGCTTCTATGCACGGCCAGATGCTCTCTCCCCCTAAAAAGAGAGGGGGGTGTTGGTTTTTTTATTGGCATTTATATGTTAAGCTATCTCCTTTATCGTTATGCTATTGTTTCATAATCCAATATTATTGTCTTCTTTCTTTTCTTGTAAGTTTAGTATTTGTTTTACGTTGAGAATTAAAGGAATCTAACTTGTTTTGTTGCTTTTTTAGGTCAAAATAAAAATAAAGATATACACCATATATACCAAACACAACAGCCAATAAAGAAAAGACTAAAATTAAGAGGATTGCTAAACCATTTTGCGATAATGAACCTATACATATCTGTCCAATAATATATCCTAGTCCTGAAAAATAAACAATTGGAGAAATTTTTATGTTGTTTGTTTCTTCATTGTTTAATCGTCTTAAAAAACTTGTTATCCCAAGAGAGATTAGTTTATAAATTGTAAAAATGTAAAGCGAAAAAGTAACAATAAAAAAAAGCGGTGTTTCAATCTTAATAAAAGTATAAGCAAACTTTTGAATCACTATAAAACTTCCAAAAGAAAAAGTTGCTCCCATGAATCCATTATATAATATATGTACTAATCTTAACTCATGTGGTTTATAAAAAAATACCCAAATACCCCATATATTAGATATCAAAAGAAAAGGTAAAATTATATATAAATATATGGTAAAGGTCGGAGGAAATAAAAATGGTGTTGAGATCATAAAGTTAATAACAACCCACACCATAATGATACTTGATCTAACACTAAAGGGCATCAATGTTTGAATAATTTGTTCTGTGCTTTTTCCGTGATATTTTTCCATATTCATCTCCCAAGAAAATTAAAAGATTTTATCTAATATAATTTCGATTCCAGATTTAATTCGACCTTTTACCGAATCCTGTTTGCTATCATGATTCCAATCATTGTTTCATGATTAAACATACTAGTTAATACATATATTTCTTTACTTGATAACATAAGAGTCTCAGTAGTCAAATAGTCCCACTCCCTAACTTAATATATAATCTCCAGGAAATATAATGCAATAAAAAAATAGTTCAATATAGTAATAATTAGTTTTTGAAATCATAAGAATTCTAAAAATACGACGGGTAAAGTAACTCAATGAAGGCTTTTTAGGATAACAAAAAACAAAATTTTTCTTTTAAAATTCAAAAAGACAAGAAAAGCTCTCATATTCGAAAGCTTTTCTTGTCTTTTGTTTAGAAAAAAATGAGCGATTTCGAAGAATCTTCTTCATTAATTATGTAACGGATTTTTATTCTCATCCAGCGTAAATCCTTCACCAACTACGTCATGTACGTCACTTACTGCAACGAAAGCATGAGGATCAACAGATGTAATAATACTTTTCAGTTTTACAATTTCATTTTTTGCAACCACGCAATATAAAACGTGTCGTTCCATTTTTGTATATGTACCGATTCCTTTTAAGAAAGTTGCTCCGCGGTCCATCTCTGATAAAATTTTTTCGGCAATTTCATCATTTTTCTCAGATATAATTGTTGCTCCTTTTGCAGCGTAGGCTCCTTCTTGCATAAAATCAATGACTTTTGCACCGATAAAGACAGCAACTAATGTATACATTCCTTCTCGGTATGATAAATATGTAAGGATTGATAAAATAATGACAACGGCATCAAACATAAACATCGTTTTTCCCATACTCCAGCCGATATATTTATGTGCTAACCGTGCAATAATATCAACACCACCTGTTGTGCCGCCATACTTGAAAATAATCCCTAATCCAACCCCGATAAATAAACCAGCAAACAAAGCGGCAAGTGTCATATCATTTTGTAAGTTTAAATGTAAATTTAACGCATCATAACGCTGGAAAACCCAAAGAAATAATGAAACACTAAACGTCCCAATTAATGTGTACAAAAATGTTGTACGACCGAGCATTTTCCAACCGATAAAAAAGATTGGTATATTTAAGAGCAAGTTTGTATAGGAAGGATCCAGTGAAAATAGAAAGTAAAGCAGCAATGTAATCCCAGTAAAACCGCCTTCTGCTAAATGGTTTTCAATATTAATATTGACGATGCCAAATGAGAAAATAGCAGAACCAACTAGAATGAAAAGAATGTTTTCAATTTTTAAATTTAATTTCATGCGAATCCCCCTAGTATGTAGTAATGATCTTAGCTTGTTCTTATGGATAGTATACGTAATATATAGAAAAATTGGCAAGAAAACTTCACACATAGTAAGCATGGAGAAAGAGGGAATCGTCCTTTCAAAGTCAGAAGGGAATCAGTATCCTCAAAAATGCGATAAATAAGCGATAACATTTGTCAAATCGTTATGAATTGGCTAACATGATAATGGAAGGATTAGAGGTGAATAACATGGAACAAAAAACAATGAAAGATATGCAAAAGGAAGTAGATGCATATATTGGTCAATTTAAAGAAGGATACTTTAGTCCGTTGGCGATGCTAGCTCGTTTGACAGAAGAGATGGGAGAGCTTGCGAGAGAAATTAATCATTATTATGGTGAAAAGCCAAAGAAAAGCACAGAAAAAGAGCGTACAATTGAAGAAGAGCTTGGCGATGTGTTATTTGTGATGATTTGCATGGCAAATAGTTTAAACATTGATTTAGAAACGGCTCATAATATAGTTATGGAAAAGTTTAATACGCGTGATAAAGATCGCTGGACGCGTAAAGAAGAGGGAGAGAAAGAGAAATGAAAGAGATTAAAGTAATTATTGCAGGGCCAAGAGGACGTATGGGACAAGAGGCGGTACTTCTTATGGAAAGAACACCGCATTTCAATTTAGTTGCTGCTGTTGATTATAAACATGGTGGAAAGAAAATTTCTGATATTGCTGGATTACCTAACATAGATGCTCCAATTTATACAGATTTACATACTTGTTTAGATGAAGTAGAAGCCGATGTTTTACTAGATTTAACAACACCGGAAATTGGAAAAAAACATGTAACACTTGCAGTAGAGCGAGGCATTCGTTCTGTTATCGGAACAACAGGTTTTACAGAAGAAGAATTACAACATTTAACAGAAAATGCAAAAGAAAAACAAGTTGGTACGATCATTGCGCCAAACTTTGCAGTTGGAGCTGTTTTAATGATGAAATTCTCGCAAATGGCAGCGAAATATTTCCAAGATGTTGAGGTTATTGAATTACATCACGACCAAAAATTAGATGCTCCGTCTGGCACAGCTGTGAAAACAGTGGATTTAATTCGTCAAAATCGTGAGCCAAAACAGCAAGGGCATCCAAATGAAACAGAACAACTAGAAGGTGCACGCGGTGCAAATGTTGATGGTATCCATATTCATAGCGTACGTTTACCAGGATTAATTGCGCATCAAGAAGTACTATTTGGCGGAGATGGACAAATGTTAACAATTCGCCATGATTCCTTTAACCGTGCATCATTTATGTCAGGAGTAAAACTTTCTATTGAAACAGTGATGAACTTAGATCATCTTGTATATGGTTTAGAAAATATTATTGACTAAAGGAGAAAGTGAAGATGAAGATTGCCTTAATTGCCCATGATAAAAAGAAAAATGATATGGTCTCGTTTACGTATGCCTACCAGCCTATTTTAGAGAAACATATGTTGTTTGCAACAGGAACGACAGGTCTTCGAATTATGGAGGCAACAGGTATGTCTGTGACAAGATATCAATCTGGTCCGCTTGGTGGAGATCAAGAAATTGGTGCAATGATTGCAAAAAACGATTTAGACATGGTGATCTTCTTCCGTGATCCGTTGACATCACAGCCACATGAACCTGATGTGAATGCACTTCTTCGTTTATGTGATGTGTATTCCATTCCACTTGCAACGAATATGGCAAGTGCGGAGCTTTTAATGCATGCATTAGAGCGCGGTGATTTAGATTATCGAAAGCTACGAAAACGAGGGGAATAACATGAGCGGATTACATATTTTAGCTTTCGGCGCCCATGCCGATGATGTTGAAATCGGTATGGCGGGCACGATTGCAAAATATACGAAACAAGGATATAAAGTGGGGATTTGTGATTTAACCGAGGCAAATCTTTCTTCCAATGGAACGGTGGAACTGAGAAAACAGGAAGCGATGAAAGCAGCTCGCATACTTGGTGTACAGGAACGTTTGAACTTAGCGATACCAGACCGAGGTCTTTATATGAAGGAAGAGTATATTCAAGAGATTGTGAAGATCATCCGTACATATAAACCGCAGCTTGTCTTCGTACCATTTTATGAAGATCGGCATCCAGATCATGCAAACTGTGCAAAACTTGTAGAAGAAGCTATATTTTCAGCAGGAATTCGTAAATATATGCCGGAATTTCCTGCGCATCGGATACAATCACTCTATTTCTACATGATTAATGGTTTTCATAAACCGGATTTTTGTATTAATATCAGTTCTTATATTTCTGATAAGATTGCTGCTCTAGAAGCGTATGAAAGTCAGTTTACTAAAGGACTAGACGGTGTGATTACTCCGTTGACGGAAGGATATGTAGAGACAGTTGTAGCACGGGAGAAAATGTTTGGAAAAGAAGTTGGCGTGAAGTATGCAGAAGGGTTTATGAGCAAAAAATCAATTCTATTAGATGAAGATTTAATAGGGGGAGAAAAATGAAATTAAAAATAGGGATTACTTGTTATCCTTCTGTTGGCGGTTCTGGAGTGGTTGGAACGGAATTAGGGAAATTATTAGCGGAGCGCGGACATGAAATTCATTTTATTACATCAGGATTGCCATTTCGTTTAAATAAAGTGTATCCGAATATTTATTTTCATGAAGTGACAGTGAATCAATATTCTGTTTTTCAATACCCTCCGTATGACTTAGCGTTAGCGAGTAAAATGGCAGAAGTAGCGCAGAGAGAAAAGTTAGATATAGTGCATGTACATTACGCAATTCCACATGCGATTTGTGCATATTTGGCGAAGCAAATGATTGGAGAGAACGTTAAAATTGTCACGACATTGCATGGAACAGACATTACCATATTAGGATCTGATCCTTCTCTCAATAATTTAATTCGTTTTGGCATTGAACAATCTGATGTTGTGACGGCTGTATCACATTCACTTATTGAAGAAACGTATGATTTAATAAGAACACAAAAAGAAATTCAAACAGTTTATAATTTTATTGACGAGCGTGTGTATTTTCAGCGAGATATGTCACAGTTACGAAAAGAATATGGTATACAAGAAGACGAAAAAGTATTAATTCATATTTCGAACTTTCGTAAGGTAAAGCGTGTTCATGATGTCGTGAAATCATTTGCGCTCATTGTAAAACAAGTAAAAGCGAAATTATTACTTGTTGGTGATGGTCCTGAGTTTTGTACGATTGTTCAGCTTGTGAAGCATTTAGGAATTGAGGACAGGGTCTTATTTCTAGGAAAACAAGATAATGTAGCAGAACTCCTGGCAATGAGCGAACTCATGCTGCTGTTGTCTGAAAAAGAAAGTTTTGGACTCGTATTACTGGAAGCAATGGCGTGCGGTGTCCCTTGTATTGGTACACGTACTGGGGGAATCCCTGAAGTCATTCAGCATGGAGAAACGGGATACATATGTGAAGTAGGAGATGTAGAAGGCGCCTCGCAGCAAGCAATACAGCTTCTTCAAGATGATGCATTACATGCTAAAATGGCCAAGCGTTCCATGCAAGTGGCGTATGAGCAATTTGGCTCAGAAAAGATTGTTTCGCAATATGAAGCAATTTATTATGACATATTAAGGGATGACAAACATGAAACGATTTAAACAAGCGTCTTCAGTTATTAAGACGTTAACAGAGAACGGCTTTGAAGCATATTTTGTAGGTGGGAGCGTGCGCGATTCTATCATTGGTAGACCAATTGGTGATATCGATATTGCGACATCTGCTTTGCCAGAAGATGTAATGCGTCTATTTCCGCGGCACGTTCCTGTTGGAATTGAACACGGGACGGTTATTGTTTTACATGAAGATATTCCATATGAAGTAACAACGTTTCGAACAGAAGGTGACTATGAAGATTTTCGGCGTCCAACGAGCGTACAATTTGTTCGCTCGTTGGATGAAGATTTGCAACGCAGGGATTTTACAATGAATGCAATTGCGATGAAAGAAACGGGAGAAATAGTTGATTTATTTGGCGGACAAGAAGCAATTGTTAAGAAGGAAATTGCAACTGTTGGAAACCCAGTCGACCGCTTTCAAGAGGATGCCCTTCGAATGATGCGCGGTATTCGCTTTGTTAGTACACTAGGTTTTACCTTAGAAGAAGGAACGAAACAAGCCATTATAGAATACGGACATTTACTGGAACATATCGCAATTGAAAGAATTGCAGTTGAATTTGAAAAGTTACTTGTCGGTACACATTGTGCAAAAGCGCTTCAGTTATTGGTAGAAACAAAATTATATGAGCACTTACCTTATTTACAAATGTGCGGGGACTTCATCTCAAAAGCAGCGGAACATGATTGGAGCTTTTTTAAAAATGACATTGAAGCATGGGCGTTCTTTCTATATTGCGTTAGGGAAGAACATCCATCTGTTTTTTTACGACAATGGAAATTTTCGAATAAAAAAATAAAGGAAATTGTATCCGTTTTATTATATGTAAAAGCGCGAGAAAAACAAGAGTGGGATGCATGTTTATTATATAAAGCTGGGAAAGATGTTGCCGTTATGGCAGAGCGCGTATATGAAGGAATCATGAATACATATTTACATTCGAATGTTGAGCATATAGGGAAAGTATATGATGATTTACCAATTTGTAATCGTCAACAATTGCAAGTCAGCGGGAATGATTTATTATCATGGTCAAAGGAACAGGCAGGACCGTGGGTTGCTAATGTACTGCAAAAAATTGAAGAAGAAGTCGTATATGGACGATTAAAAAATGAGAAAGAGTGTATAAAGGAGTGGCTGCATAGATGCAATCTGCTATAAGAAAACAGTTATTGCAAATCTTTTCTGAAGCTAATGGTGAATTTCTATCGGGACAAACGATTAGCGAGAAGCTTGGATGCTCAAGAACAGCCGTATGGAAACATATGGAGGTTCTTAGGGAAGAAGGATATGAGCTAGAGGCTGTACGACGCCTAGGTTATCGCATTGCAAGTAAACCGGACAAAGTAACGGCAAATGAAATTCAGCTTGGTTTACAAACAGAGTTTTTAGGCAGAACGGTATACTTTGAAGAGTCGGTAACATCTACACAGCAAATCGCAGCTCGTCTTGCTTATGAAGGAGCGGCTGAAGGAACGATTGTTGTTGCAGAGGAGCAAACGGTAGGTCGTGGCCGATTAAGCAGAAAATGGCATTCACCAAAAGGGACAGGAATTTGGATGAGCGTTATTTTACGCCCAACAGTTCCGATTCATCAAGCACCGCAATTAACATTGTTAGCTGCTGTTAGCGTAGCGCAGGCAATTGAAAAATGCACAAATCTTTCCGTCGGCATTAAATGGCCGAATGATATTTTAATTAATGGGAAGAAAGTTGTTGGCATTTTAACAGAAATGCAAGCAGATCCTGATAAAATTAATGCTGTTATTATTGGAATTGGCATTAATGTGAATCAAAAGCAAGAGCATTTTGCTGAGGATATCCAGCACATTGCCACCTCTTTAGCAATTGAATCCGGAAAAACGATTGTACGAGCCGAACTTATGCAGCAAATTTTCTTACAGATGGAAAAGCTATATAAAGAATATTTAGAACGTGGTTTTTCAGTTATTAAGCTTCTTTGGGAGAGTTACGCTGTGAGTATCGGAAAAGAAATTACAGCGCGTACGATGACAAATACAATTATGGGAATTGCAAAAGGGATAACGGCTGATGGTGTCCTTATACTTGAAGATCAAGACGGGGTCATACATCATATTCATTCCGCTGATATTGAAGTAAAGTAAAACGTTGAGCAGCTATTTTTCACTTCTTTTCTTTGGTGATTATGAAAAACGAAGTCTCATTGTTCATTAAATTAGCATCAATATATAGCCCTTTGCTTAAAAAGAAGCGAAGGGCTATTGTATGTGAAAAAATGATTTTCTTTTTTAGAAAAGTATAGCAATTATGTTTTGCTATTTGTTATAATAAGGGCGAATATGGGCAGTATCAATAGGAACTGCACCGCTATGTGGGAAAATCAAAATAAACATGTGGTTCTGCCTTGATCCAAAATAGGACTGGGACAGAGGGATGAATATTGCCGAATGATACTACCCTTCTGCCTTTTTATGGTCAGAAGGGTTTTTTATATGTTTTTTCATCCGGCCATCTCCTCTCTCCAGGTACAGGAGGAGAAATTTGTGAAAACTGTGACGGATTTTTTGAAAATGAAAGAACAAAATGAGCCGATTGCGATGGTAACTGCGTATGATTATCCATCAGCAAAGTTTGCTGATGAAGCAGAAGTTGATATGATTTTAGTTGGAGACTCACTTGGAATGGTTGTGCTCGGCTATGACTCAACAATTCCAGTAACAGTTGATGATATGATTCATCATACAAAAGCAGTGCGCCGCGGTGCAAAAAATACATTTGTTGTAACGGATATGCCATTTATGTCTTATCATGTTTCACTGCAAGAAACGATGCATAACGCACGCCGCATTGTACAAGAAAGCGGGGCGCACGCTGTAAAAGTTGAAGGAGCAGATGAAGTTGTATCAATCATTCGTTTCCTTACGAATGCAGGTATTCCAGTTGTAGCTCATCTCGGATTAACTCCGCAATCTGTCGGTGTGCTAGGTGGCTACAAAGTGCAGGGGAAAGATGCAGAAAGTGCGAAAAAATTACTTGAAGATGCGAAAAAATGTGAAGAGGCAGGAGCAATTGCACTTGTATTAGAGTGTGTACCGATGCAATTAGCGGAACTTGTAACAAATCAACTATTGATTCCGACTATCGGTATTGGCGCTGGTAATAAAACAGATGGTCAAGTTCTTGTCTATCACGATCTGATTACGTATGGTGTGAATCGTGTTCCGAAATTTGTGAAGCAATATACGTCTGTACAAGAAGAAATTGTAAGAGGAATTGGACAATATGTTCATGAAGTGAAGCTGAGACAATTTCCAGAGAAAGCACATTCGTTTACGATGAAAGAAGAAGAATGCTTAGCGTTATACGGAGGAAAACAGTAATGAATATTCTTACAACAGTGCAAGAGATGCAGCAAATCGCAAGTGAGCTTCGTGCGAGCGGGAAAAAGGTTGGATTCGTTCCAACGATGGGATATTTGCATGAAGGGCATTTGACGTTACTGAGACAAGCGAAAAAAGAAAATGATATTGTCATGTTAAGTATATTTGTAAATCCGTTGCAATTTGGACCGAATGAAGATTTGGACCGTTATCCGCGTGATATTGAGCGTGATGAGCGTTTAGCGCGTGAAGTAGAAGTAGATTATTTATTTTATCCAAGTGTCAAAGAAATGTATCCCACGCAGCGAACAACGAATATTGAAGTCATGAAGCGCACGGATGTTTTATGCGGAAAGCAGCGACCTGGTCATTTTGCTGGCGTTGTAACGGTATTGATGAAACTTTTCAATATTACAATGCCAAATCGTGCGTATTTTGGGATGAAAGACGCACAGCAAGTAGCAGTTATTGAGGGATTTGTTGCTGATTATAATATTCCTGTTACAATTGTGCCAGTTGATATTGTAAGGGAAGAAGATGGGTTAGCACGCAGTTCTCGTAACGTCTACTTATCAGAAAGGGAACGCCAAGAAGCACCGCATTTATATAAAAGTTTATGTATAGCGAAAGAGCAAATTGCTAAAGGAGAACGTAGTCCAGAAAAGATTACGCACTTTATTAAAGAATATATTGAAATGAATACGCATGGTGTTGTCGATTATGCTGATATATATGCGTATCCAGATTTAACTGAGGCCCAGCAAATAAACGGACGCACGATCATTGCAATCGCTGTAAAGTTTGAAAATGCACGACTAATTGATAATATAACATTTACGGTTCAATAAGGGGGAGCAACTATGTTTCGTACAATGATGAGAGCGAAGTTACACCGTGCTACAGTAACGGAAGCAAATTTAAATTATGTAGGAAGTATTACAATTGATGAAGATTTAATGGATGCAGTAGGGATTGTGGAAAATGAGAAAGTACAAATTGTGAACAATAATAATGGTGCACGTTTAGAAACATATGTTATAAAAGGAGAACGCGGTACGGGTGTTATTTGTTTAAATGGTGCAGCTGCCCGCCTTGTTCAACCAGGAGATAAAGTTATTATTATTTGTTACGGACTAGTTTCAGAAGAGAAGGTACTAACACATATCCCGAAAATTGCTGTTTTAGATGATAATAATCAAATTGTGGAAATGCTTGGAGCGGAAAAAGCAGGCACGATTTTATAATGTATAAGAAAAGCTATCTCTGCAAAAGGGATAGCTTTTCTTATGGGAAAGCAAAATCATTTCATTTTTCGTATCTTTCCATTAAGATGAGGGAAAACGTGGTATAGTAACACTATAGAAATTTTGTTGTGCAAAGGTAAGAAATTGAGGTGTCATTGATGAGTAAGCGTTATGTCGTAGTCGATTTAGAAACGACAGGGAATGCCTGGAAAGATGGGAAAGATAGAATTACTCAAATTGCAGCAGTTGTTGTAGAGGATGGAGAAATTCTTGAAATTTTCTCTTCTTTTGTAAACCCCGAACGGGACATTCCACCATTTATTACAGAATTGACGGGGATTGATGAAACACTTGTGAGACAAGCTCCGTTATTCCGAGATGTGGCGCCGATGATTATTGAACTATTACAAGGTGCGTACTTTGTTGCGCATAACGTTCATTTTGATTGGAATTTTTTGAAAGAAGAATTACGGCAAGCTGGATTCTCAGAAGTAACATGCTCGAAAATTGATACAGTTGAACTGGCACATATTTTATTGCCGACAGCTGACAGTTATAAATTACGTGATTTAGCAAAAAGATATGGTTTCGACCATGATCAGCCCCATCGTGCTGATAGTGATGCAATGGTGACAGCAGAGATATTTTTACAATTACTTTTTAAAATGGAAAGCTTGCCACTCGTTACGTTGCAATCGCTATATGAATTAAGTGATATGTTTCAAAGTAACATTGGAGATATTATGTCTGCATGTATTTTGAATAAAATGATACATGGGTCAGATGATGAGAAACAATATGACATTTATAGAAATATTGCTTTAGGTAAACGTAATTATACATTGCAAATTGGAGATGATTCTCCTACTGATTTTTCTTCTTTTCTAACTGAAACGATGCAGCGTTTGAGGGAAGTAATGCCGTCTTTTGAAAAAAGAGAAGGGCAGCAAATTATGATAAATGAGGTTTACGAAGCGCTTCGAGACTCCCGTTTTTCGTTAATTGAAGCGGGAACAGGTACGGGAAAAACATTAGCATATTTACTTCCTAGTATTTTTTATGCGAAAGAAAAAGAACAGCCAGTAGTCATAAGCACACAAACTGTACAGTTGCAGCAACAAATTTTAGCAAAGGAAATTCCATTGCTGAAAACAATACTTCCGTTTCCGTTTGAAGTAGCAATGTTAAAAGGAAGAAAGCATTATTTGTGTCTACATAAATTTGAGCATGCATTGGGTGAAATTGAAAACAATTATGATAATGCATTAACGAAAGCGAAAATTTTAGTATGGCTCCTTGATACAGAAACAGGAGATCGAGATGAGTTGAATATTCCAGCTGGCGGGAAGCTATTGTGGGAGCGAATTTGCAGTGATGCTCATAGTCCAAGTAGGATGCAAAGTGCGTGGTTTAGCCGCTGTTTTTATCAACGTGCAAAAAACAAAGCATTGTTTGCAGATGTTGTAGTCATAAATCACACTTTGTTATTTCAGGATTTTGTAAGTGAAGAACCATTGCTTGCTTCATGTGAACATATTATTTTTGATGAAGCGCACCATCTTGAAGAAACGGCAAGTAGGGCGTTAGGAGAGCAATTTTCTTGCATGTATTTTCAACTCGTTTTATCACGATTTGGTACGTTAGAAACACCTAATGTGTTAACTAAAGTGTATGACATGATGAAACAATCGCAAATTGCTGTACGCTCTACTTTTCAAACGATTAATCATATGTTAAAAGAAATAAAATTTGATGCAGATGAGCTCTTTCATATGCTGCGTACGTTTATATTTCAAAAAACAAAGCAGGAACATGCCACTGGAAATATACCGCTTATGTATCGTTATCATGCGAATAAAGAAAGAGGAAAGCTTTGGCGTAGTATTGTTGAATTAACAGACCGTTTTGTACACCAGTTAGGGCGAGTACTTACGTTATTGGAAAAACAAGGTGAGATGTTGCAAAAGCAAAGTGAATGGGACATGCATATGATTACGGGAGAGTTTGTGCACCTTACTGAAATGCTTTCTAAAATGACCCAATCTTTACGGACGCTTATTTTAGAAGAAACGAGTCATGTGACATGGATGGAGGCTGAAACGAAAGGAACCATTCATTCGACTATTCTATACGCACAGCCAGTTCATATTAGTGATTTATTTGCTGATCAATTTTTGGCACGAAAACGAAGCGTTATTTTTACTTCAGCCACTTTAACTGTAAATGATACGTTTGATTATATAGAAGCAGAGCTTGGGTTAGAGGACTTTACACCAAATACAGTAACGATTCCATCACCATTTCATTATGAAGAGAAAGTAAAGTTAATGGTTTCAACAGATGTTCCTCATATTAAACATGTAAGTGAAGAAGAGTATGTAAGAGCAGTTTCTAAGCATATTATGAAAATTGCGAAAACTACAAATGGCCGAATGCTTGTTTTATTTACATCATATGAAATGTTAAAAGAGGTATTTGAAGTGTTGAAGAAGGCAGATGAATTAGAAGAATTTCTTTTACTAACACAAAGTGTTCATAACCGTAGTCGCAGCCGAATGATTAGAAAGTTTCAAGAGTTTGAAAAGGCCATTTTATTAGGGACAAGCAGCTTTTGGGAAGGGATTGACATACCAGGAGAAGCGTTAAGTTGTCTTGTCATTGTGCGGCTTCCGTTCACATCACCGCATCAGCCAATGATGCAAGCGAAAAGTGAACGATTAAAAGAAAAGGGAGAAGATCCATTTACACAGCTTGCTCTTCCGCAAGCAATTCTTCGTTTTAAACAGGGGTTCGGACGTCTTATTCGTACAACAGCGGATACAGGAACAGTGTTTGTGTTAGATCGTCGTCTTACTGCATCTTTTTATGGAAGACGATTTCTTCAGTCGATTCCAAGCATTCCATTGTATGAAGGACCATTAGACGAATTAATCGAAAAAATGGAGTAAGAGTGAAATTTTCATCATGGGATAAAGTGATTAGTAAAAGTTAACGCCTGAAGCAAATTTGCTTCAGGCGTAACATGTGGGTAGGAGGAATTTTTATTTTTTCTTACATTAGATGTAGAAATACAATGGTTTTCTACTTCAAACCTTTTTTTGAAGAACATGTCCTGCTATAATAGATGGGTGATGAAGCAGGGTTTGTAAAGAATGTACCCTTATTGTAACCGCAATGCGTTCTTCTATAATTAGAAATTTTGTGTAACGGAGGAGTTTTCATGGAGAAGAAAATTGAAGTATTATCAACGACGCGTCTGACATACTCGTCGGATTTATATAAGGTTGTTGATAGTTTAAATCGAACACTAAAAGAAAAAGATCTCATGTTCGGATTAGCATTAGACGAGAATGAAAAAGAGACAGCAATATTTACGATTTACAGAACGTAGTGATACAATGAAAAAGTGGATTTTGGCAATTTTTATTGTAATCGTTGCAGTTGTTTTATACGGGGGGCACATTTATAATACGACTATGGAGAAGAAAATTCCGAAAGAATCGAAAACAGTTGAGATTGCAAAGGAAAAAGCAAAACTCACAAAAGTGACAAAAATCGATTATTATAACGGTCAAACTCCATATGAAGTTGTACAAGGTGTGAATGAAAAAGGAGAACAATATATCGTTTGGGTGCCTGAGAAAAAAGGAGATATTCTAGTGCGAAAAGCAAGCGAAGGTATCTCTGAAAAAGAAGCATTGCAAATTGTTGCGAAGGAGCGAAAGCCAAAGCAATTTGTCAAAGCAAAATTAGGCGCTGAAAACAATGTTCCATTATGGGAAGTTACATATATTGATGATGAAAATCGTTATACTTACTATTATCTTGCATTTCAAGATGGTAAGTTTTTAAAGCGATATAGTATTGAAAAATAAGTGCAGGGGGAACTCAGGATGAGATTAGCAAAGCGAGTAGCTGCTCTAACACCATCTTCAACGTTAGAAATTACAGCAAAGGCACAAGCGTTAAAAGCGGAAGGACATGATGTGATTGGCTTAGGAGCAGGGGAGCCTGACTTTAATACGCCAGCACATATTATAGATGCTGCTTATAAAGCAATGTTAGAAGGTTATACAAAATATACACCAACAGGTGGATTAGCTGCGCTAAAACAAGAAATTATTAAAAAATTCGAGCGTGACCAAGGCTTATCTTATGAACCATCTCAAATTATTGTTTGTAACGGTGCAAAACACGCTTTATATACATTGTTTCAAGTATTACTTGATGAAGGTGATGAAGTTATTATTCCAACTCCGTATTGGGTAAGCTATCCAGAGCAAGTGAAGCTTGCAGGTGGTGAGCCGATATATGTAGATGGTTTGGAAGAAAATCATTACAAAATTACACCGGAGCAATTACGTCAAGTAATTACGGAGAAAACGAAAGCTGTAATTATTAACTCACCTAGCAACCCAACAGGGATGATTTATAGTAAAGAAGAGTTGCAGCAGCTTGGGAAAGTATGCTTAGAACATGACATTTTAATCGTTTCTGATGAAATTTATGAGAAATTAATTTATGGCGAGGCAGAGTATACATCAATTGCTCAGCTTTCTAACGAATTACAAGAACAGACGCTGATTATTAACGGTGTATCAAAATCGCATTCGATGACAGGATGGCGCATTGGCTATGCAGCAGGTAATAAAGAACTCATTAAGGCAATGACGAACTTAGCAAGTCACAGTACGTCAAACCCTACTTCAATTGCGCAGTACGGAACGATTGCTGCTTATGCTGGAGATCAACAACCTGTAGAAATGATGCGCAGAGCATTTGAAGAGCGATTAAATATCGTGTATGATAAGTTGATTCAAATTCCTGGGTTCTCTTGTATTAAACCACAAGGAGCGTTCTATTTGTTCCCAAATGTAAAAGAAGCAGTCGCATTAGCTGGTTATGAGACAGTTGATGAATGGGCAAAAGCATTGTTAGAAGAAGAAAAAGTTGCTCTCGTTCCAGGAACAGGATTCGGAGCACCGAACAATGTTCGTTTATCATATGCAACTTCACTTGAACAATTGGAGAAAGCATTAGAACGTATCCATACATTTATGAATAACAAAATGAAAGGCTAAGTGTAGTTCTTTCATTTCAATTTTTGCCAACTGTTTACTTGATAAGAGTAGGCAGTTCAAATGATACCTCCCTATATGAAAGGGAGGTTTTTTTGACGAATTGTGTCAAAAAGAAATATAAGAAGGTGTGTTATACTAGAAAGCGAGGTGTTTAAGTGTGAAGAAGAAAATCATGTTGGAGTGGTTTGAACAAGGTAGTATTGCAATTCCAAAATTATTAATGATGCATTACAAAAAACTTGGTTTAAATGAAATTGAGTTTATGGTACTGTTGCATGTCCATACATTTTTAGAATCGGGAAACTCTTTCCCCACACCAGGAGAAATTGCAGAGCGGATGACCATTACACAAACAAAGTGTATGGAAATTATTCAAACGTTAATTCAGAAAGGTTTTTTAGCGTTAGAAGGAGGACGGAAATCTGCGGAAATGATTTGTGAAAGTTACTCACTACAGCCTCTTTGGGAAAAAATATTACATTTTTTAATGAATGAAAACATTGAAGAGGAAGAGCGAGAACAAAAACAATTACAAATAAACTTATATACAGTATTTGAGCATGAATTTGGCAGACCCTTATCTCCATTTGAGTGTGAGACGTTAGCGATGTGGCAAGATCAAGATCATCATGATCCACTTTTAATTCAAACTGCCCTTCGTGAAGCCGTTATGAGCGGAAAATTGAACTTTCGTTATATTGATCGTATATTATTTGAATGGAAGAAGAACGGAATTAAAACGGTGGATCAAGCACAGAATCAAGGGCGGAAATTTAGAGAAAATCAACAGCGGAATCAGCAAGCATCACGTCAAGAAACGAAGTATACTGGAAAAGTGCCATTTTATAATTGGCTAGAGCAGTAATGGTAGGAGGAAATAATGCTAAATAAAACACAAATTAGACATTGTCTTGATGTAATGGGAGAGATGTACCCAGAAGCGCATTGTGAACTGAATCATGACAACGCATTTGAACTTGTTATTGCGGTTGCCCTATCTGCACAGTGCACAGATGTTCTTGTAAATAAAGTAACAAAAAGTTTATTTCAGAAATATAAAACACCAGAAGATTATTTAAAGGTGTCTTTAGAAGAATTGCAGCAAGATATTCGCTCTATTGGTTTGTACAGAAATAAAGCAAAAAATATTCAAAAGCTATGTCGTATGCTGATCGATGAATATGACGGAGAGGTGCCGCAAGATAGAGATGAATTAACGAAGTTACCAGGTGTAGGAAGAAAAACAGCAAACGTCGTTGTCTCTGTTGCATTTGGAGTTCCAGCAATTGCAGTTGATACGCACGTAGAGCGCGTTAGTAAACGACTTGCCTTTTGTAAATGGAAAGATTCTGTACTAGAAGTAGAGAAGACGCTCATGAAGAAAGTCCCGATGGAAGAGTGGGGCGTGACACATCATCGCATGATTTTCTTTGGACGTTATCATTGTAAAGCTCAGCGTCCTCAGTGCGAAGAATGCAAGTTGCTAGATTTATGTCGTGAAGGTAAGAAGCGCATGAGAGAGAAGGAAAAGAAATGAAGAAAGTACTTGAAATACCGAATCATTTTCAGTGCATCCCTTTCTTTGAAGAAGAGACTGTTATTGAATACAATGCAGAGAAATCATTTGGAGAGCTTTTAGAAGAGACGTGTTTTTTCTTTGATATTGAGCAGGGATATAAGCCATGGAATGAGATAGAAATGAGCATTCCTACTGTATTAGGCTTATGGAAAGAACAAAAAGAAGAGATTTCTATGTTATTTCGAAATCGAAACAAAAAAGAAGCGAAAGATCCGATGGTGCGATTTGCAGGACATCTTTTATCTATTTTACACTGGATGAATGGAACACCTGTTGGCAGTTTACAGGATATGAAGGAACAAATAGAAAGGCTAGAACAAAAGCCAGTTAACTTTATGGAGCGTTTTTTGTTTATTATGAAACAGCCAGATCATTATCATTCTTTTATTCAACTGACACAGTTATATGAAGAATTGGAAAAATTATATGTAAGAGTACTCATTATGCAAAAGAAGCCATCTTCTCAGTAGAGAAAATGGCTTCTTTTTTATTAATGTGTAGGTGATGGATTCGGACTCGGATTTGGGTTCGGGTTCGGAGGATTTGGAGTGGTTCCTCCGCCCGGTGTGGTATTTCCGTTATTTTGATTTTGGTTTTGGTTTTGGTCTTGATTTTGTTTATCTTGTTCAGCTTTCTTCTTAGCATCATCTTCAGCTTTTTTCCTAGCGTCATCTTCAGCTTTTTTAGCATCATCTTCAGCTTTTTTCTTAGCGTCATCTTCAGCTTTCTTCTTAGCTGCGTCTTCCTCAGTTTGTTTCTTAGCGTCACCACCAGGCACTACATACGTTATTGTTACCGGGTCACTAGAGCTACCGCTCTTTTTCGAAACAAGAGTGATGGTATAAGTAACACCAGGTTTTGCGCCGCTAATTGTTGCACTTGTACCGCTCACTTTTGGACTGCCACTAGACCCGTCACTACCTTTATAGCTTAGAGAGTATGATACGTCTGAATCAGATGAAGCGGCCCAACTTAATGATATAGTTTGCGATGCAGCATCATATGATGGAGTGATTCCAGCTGGTGCATCTACATTAATTTTTGGAACATCATCTTTTTTCGCACCTTTAACATAAAGTTCGTTATTAATCCGTTCTACACTACTTGGCATTTCAAAGCGAGCTGTATCACTTCCAAATTCACTCATCATCGCTTTAAACATATGCTGTGCGATAACGGTTGAATTTTTGTCAACATAATTTTCACTTTGTTTATTATACCCTGTCCATACAGCCATTGTATATTGTGGTGTATAACCTGCAAACCAACTATCAGGGCTTGCGGTACCAGGGAAATCAAATTTCCTTAGGTCTTCTGCAGAATAGTTTGTTGTTCCTGTTTTACCTGCAACGTCTAATGAAGGGATATTTGCCGCTTTACCAGTACCAGTACTAGATTTTACAACACTACGCATCATATCCGTAACCATATATGCTGTAGAATCTTTCATCACTCGTTTTCCTTTTGGTGCAAAGTTAACTTCTTTCCCATCAGGATAGACAACTTTTGTAATGAAATGCGGTTTATGATAAACACCACCATTGCCGTAAGCTGCATATGCTCCTGCAACTGTCAGAGGAGAAGAATCATTACTACCAATTGCTGTTGATTCTACTGCGCCTTTTGGAAATGTAAAGCCAAGTCCTTCTGCAAAAGCTTGTGCTTTATCACGGCCGACTGCATTCGCAGTTTGTACAGCTGGAACGTTACGTGACTGCGCTAATGCTTCACGTATTGACATCATACCTTTATGACCGTTGTCAAAATTCCGAACCTCTCGTTTTCGATCGGTTTCATAATAGTACGTTGAGTCATCAACTTGATGATACGTAGACCATTGTTTGTATTCAATAGCAGGGCCGTAGTCAAAGACTGGTTTCATAGTTGAACCAACTTGGCGCTGCATGTCAATAGCCATGTTTTGCCCTTTAAATGTTGCTTTATTTTCACCGCGTCCGCTGCCGAGTGCACGAACTTCACCAGTTTCCGTATCCATAAATACGAATGCCCCCTGGAATTTTTCATCCGGGTAGTTAATGATTTCTTCTGTGTTCAACATTTTATCCGCAAAATCTTGTGCTTTTGGATCTAATGTTGTATAGATACTAAGGCCATCAGAACCAATGTTCACATCTTTATCTTCTGCTTCAAGTTCTTTTATGGCAGCATCAAAATATCCTTGATAAGGCATTTGCGTTGCTTCTTGAGCTGGCTTAAGACCGTCTGTTACCGGAATTTTCTTTGCATCTTCCATCTCTTGCTTTGTAATATAGCCATGTCTATTCATTAAATATAATACAGTGTTGCGTCGTTCTGTAGCAGCTTTCACATTTTGTGGCTTTGTAGGATCATAATTATTAGGACCTTGTGGTAATCCCGCCAGCATCGCTGCTTCGTTTAATTTTAAATCTTTTAAATCTTTCCCGTAATAATTTTGCGCAGCAGCTGCAATTCCGTAAGAACGGTTACCTAAGTTAATTTTGTTTAAGTACATTTCTAAAATTTCATGTTTTGAATATTGCTGCTCTAGTTTGTAAGCTAAATACCATTCTTGTACTTTACGCTTCGTTGTTTTTTGCATTGTCAAGAAATAGTTTTTAATAACTTGCTGTGTAATGGTACTACCGCCTTGAGAACCAAAATCACCTGTTACGTTTTCGAAGATCGCTTTGGCAGTCCGCTTAAAATCAATCCCATTGTGCTCGTAAAAGCGAGAATCCTCTGTAGCTAGGAAGGCACTTTCTACTACTTTTGGAATTTGATCATATGTGACATTTGTTCGCTTCTCAGCACCATATTCATATATGAATTTTCCGTCTTTATCATAAAATTTTGTTGATAATGGATTTACAAGTTTTGCTTTATCTAGTTTTGGAGCATCTTTTACCATAACAAAGAAAGCAGAAACTCCCGCTACTAGTGTCACAATACCGATTAATAAGCAAGCGATTAGAAATTTACGTAGAAAAGAACTCTTTTTCTTTGGTTGCTCTTTTTTAGAATGTTCTTTTTTCTGTTTTTGAACTTGTTTTCGTTCTTCACGAGAACGATAATTTTCTGACATTATACTTTCTCCTACCTTTCATTTTCTCCCCAAAAGTCGAAAAATGAGCCTTATTGTTGACTCTATCATGAAAAATAAAGTGTGTCTAGTGTATGAATATAATCAATGCGAGGGTGATAACCGCATTGTAATAAATATCCATATTCTTCTATTTCTTCTTTTGTAATGGATTTACGCCCACCAGCTTCTTGTCGATCCCAAAATGTAATGATATGTTTTGCTTCCAATAAATAAAATTCATCGTAAAGAGTAAATTTAATAATAACAAATGCAATTCCGCTATGAGCTAATACTTCCTTCATATGCTTGATTTGATGAAGGTGAAAGTTTTGCAAAGGAAAGCTCGTTTTATTTCTCGTTTCTTTCGCTTCAAAATCAATGTACTTGCCTTTGTATACACCGTTGTAATCAGTTGTAGAAGGTTGTTTAAAGTACGCTTCTTTAATTACGGCAGCGCTTCGTTTTGGATAATCGACTTTTACGATTTGAAGAGGGGTCGGTTTTTTATGCACACAAGCAATATTGTGAGTTAAATAGTATTGATTTGTTTCATTCAGCTCCTCTTCAAGGGACATTCCCCTGTTACTATAAGTATGTTTTCTGATAGGTGACAGGTTGTGAGTTGGTTGAGTTTGCGTATACTTTCTTCCGTTTGGGTAACGAATGGTCATATTTTGTCCACTCCAAATTGCATAGAATCACTTACAAAGGTGATTATATCAAAAAAAATAAAAAATAGGCTATTTTTTTAAATAGATACGAGGTGAGATTATTTTGTGTGCACAAAATACATATGAAAAAATAAAACAAGAAAGGAAGGTTTCTTCTTATACAAATGAAGAAAAGGAGCTTGTCAGTCATATTCAGCAACAAATGATTCTTGCGAATGCTGATAACATTTCGCGTACGCATGCTTATAAGAAATATTATGAGCGTAATAAAGAAATTCGGTGGTCGTTTTTAGCTAGTATGGTGTCTCGAAATGCAGGGTGGAATATGACAGATTTAGAAGGAAAATATTATCCGAAAGTTTTATCTAAGGAGATACGTAAACAATTATTTCTTACATATGAACGTGCCAATTGGCTTATTTTTTTAGATGCGTACCCACAGTTGTTATTGTACGAATATAGTAAACGAATGAAAAAGTCCTTGTTTCATTTATTACAAATGTTTTCTGTTTCGGTATTTATGGAAGGGGAATGGTCTCGCTTTTGGCATCAAAAAAATGAAGAAAGACTTATGACAGCTCTTATTATTAATGAACAATGTATCATTCAAAAACCTATAATTGAGCATCCTTTTTATCAAAAGCACATTTTTCAAACATTAATGTTTAAATTTCAGGAGTTATTTCATTTTAGTGCAGTAATATTTCCGACAATAACTGGGGAATTATACGGTTTTTCTGTATATCAATTTGAAACATTAACAAAGAGAATTGAGTTAGGAAAACGATTAGCATGGTTGTTGTTTCATCCAACTTATAAGGAGTTTTTTTATACATTTTCTTCTCAAACAGTTCACACGGGATCAAGATTCGATTATGAACAATATTTTATTTTATCTAAGGAACAAAATACGCCGCAGCTTCGTGATGTATTTTCTGTTGTTTTTCATCACCGTAAGGCAGAGAAAGATTGGTTTCAGACAGGAGTTGATGTAGAAAAGCTGTTTTTATTTGAAGAACCGAAAGAAGAAGTTGAAATGACAGAATGGTTTTTACATAAACAGAAGCAATTACATTTCTTTGCCTCATTAAATAGCCTCTTTTAGCATGGGATATTTAGAAAAGAGAGAGCAGAATGTCTGTATTTCAATAAAGTAAGGTTATGATATAATAAAAAAATCCCGCTTTGTGGAAAGCGGGATTTAAACCACCCGTAAGAGCCCGATTGGTTCAACTAACCTTTCATGGGAAAGGCGTCCATGAAAGGAAGTTTCACTTTACCCCGCTCAAACGGTTGGTAAGAAGTATGAGCGGGAAGGAAAGCAACCCACCCGTAGGAGCCCGATTGGTTCAACTAACCTTTCATGGGAAAGGCGTCCATGAAAGGAAGTTTCACTTTACCCCGCTCAAACGGTTGGTAAGAAGTATGAGCGGGAAGGAAAGCAACCCACTCGTAAGAGCCCGATTGGTTCAACTAACCTTTCATGGGAAAGACGTCCATGAAAGGAAGTTTCACTTTACCCCGCTCAAACGGTTGGTAAGAAGTGTGAGCGGGAAGGAAAGCAACCCACTCGTAAGAGCCCGATTGGTTCAACTAACCTTTCATGGGAAAGACGTCCATGAAAGGAAGTTTCACTTTATGTCGCAGGGAAATTTGGACCGTCTAATTTTGGATTTCCTGTTTCTGGTTTATTTTGTTTGTTTTGAGGTTGTTTTTTATTGTTTTCATTTTTGTTTTTAGCCAATGTCGACACCTCCCTTTCGTATTGTTGCCACTTTCATAAACTTCATACAAAAAATCACTTTCTTTGCCGAATTACAACTAGTTTTGTCAAGCACGCAGGAGTAAAAATAGGGCTGGCGAATTAACATGACAAAGAAAAAGCAAAGAGGGAGGCGTATTGAAGATGAAAATGGTTCAGAAAGAAGATGTAATGAAAAAGATGGATCAGATGTTAAATACTCTTGATTTGCTTGAAATGAACGTGTCGCTTAGGGTTGATCATGCGCTTAAGGATAAAAGAGAATTTATAGTTAATAAAGTAGAGGTAATGGAAATGCATATGAAGCATATGGAAACGAAATTATTGAATCATAAAGAGAAAGGTAACTGGGTACAAACGTTTCAAGTAGTAGCCGTTAGTATATAAGTGGGTGGGAATAGTGGAAGATATAATATTGATTGAATTAACAAAAAAACTAATGGAGTATAATGACGAAACCATTATAAAAAAAAGAGCAAGTGAAGAATGTGAACTTGACTTTTATCAGGATATAAAGCCATTCGTATCTATAGTGGATCAAAACTTAGAAGAGTGGAAACAACTCGCTTCGGATTGGTTGCAGCGTACAAAGCCTAAATACATACATGTACAGCAAATTGAACAAGTATGTACAAATTTACAAAATAATTCTTTACAGTGCTTTGCCAAGAAAATGAATGGAAAACGTTTTTTTGAAACGCATCAAGCAATTCATTATACATTACAAAATATTTTAGAACAATGTAAGTAATAAGAGGGGAAAGCCCCTCTTATTTTTATGCTTCTGTTATAATATCTTTTTCTGTTTCGTAAGTTGGTTTTGTAGCCCCTATTGCTTCTAATTCACGTATTACACTTCTATACTGTGATAAACAAATTCTCCCTTGTAGGTAAGAATGTCTTGCAAAATCAAGTAACTCATTCAAATCTTCAGGTTCATACCCCTTTTTTACGATGAATTCTTGTTTTAAATCCCCTAATACCATGTTGATTCCTCCCCCATAAGAATCTTTTCTATTTAATGGTAGCATACAAACGCTTACTTTTTTATTTTTCGAAAATTTAAATTTCTTCAAAATTATGGTTTGTATTACATTATCTCGCTATTCGTGGTAGTAAGCACCGTATTTCAAACTTTTAGTGAAAGAAAAAAGCAGAGGATAACTGCTAACATGTTGAGATCCTCTCAGTGGTAGATAACGCACTTCCCATCAAATTTTTCAACTTATAGGATAATTACACATTTTCTTTTTGATTTCATATTCTAACTATATAGAAAACCGTTAGAGGAGGGAGAATGCATGTTTCAACATTCTAACATGTATCAGAATGAGCAAGACCCATACTTACGCTATAACATGTATCAGAATGAACAAGACCCATACTTACGTTATAATATGTATCCTTTTATGCCTTACTATATGAATTACAATAATTATTTTCAACCTTTTCAACTTCCGCATATGAATCAGCCGATGTTTTATCCACCGAAACAACCTATTCAATCTTCTTTTCATCCACATACACCATATCCAATGATGAATAAACAAAACTATACAAAACAACAGCCAAGTCAATTTTCTAGTTTGATGTCGCAGTTTAAAACATCTGATGGAAACTATGACATTAATAAAATGATGGGTACTGCAGGCCAAATGATGAATACAATGAACCAAATTACCGGTATCGTTAAACAAGTAGGGGGCTTTTTTATGAAATGAAATTAATCTGTCATAGACGCTTTTTCCATGAAAGGTTAGTTGAACAAATAGAGCTCATACGGGGAGTTTTTTTGAGTCCTTTATATAGGAAGATATGTGTAAAAGGTTAAAGGAGAATGTTTTAAAACATTTTAATATATGGAGATTAACAAATGTAAAATTTTGCATATGAAATGTCGTAAAAAATAGTTGTTCGGACCTCCTATCCATTTTACAATGACAGTAGCATTAAAAATATAATGTATGGAGAGGGCGAATGTGAAGAAAGTTATCTTACTTTTGTTTTTTGTCATGATTACATTAACTGTTTTTATTTTCACAAACTTCAAACAATTTTTATAGACAAATTTCCAGTATACAAATAGGTGTTTGTAACAAACGGCTTTTACTCTTTTCACATATTGTAAAATGTAAGGTTATTTTCAATTTGTGAGAGGGGAGAAACACTATGTATCATTGTCATCCTTGTTTTGGAGGACTGAGCCCAGTTACAACAACACCTCCAGTTGTGTGTCCGACAAAATGTTGTGAAACACACACATTTTCAAAAACGGTTGTACCTTATATCCATCCAACGCATATGAAACACGTTCACCATCAAGTAGTACAGGCGCAACATTATTTTCCACAAACACAATCTAACGTGAATGTTATACAACCTGCTCCTCCAACTTTTGTTGGAGGGTTTGGTGGACCTGGCCCTGGAGTTGGAGGGTTTGGCGGACCTGGCCCTGGAGTTGGAGGATTTGGTGGACCTGGTCCTGGAGTTGGAGGATTTGGCGGACCTGGCCCTGGAGTTGGAGGATTCGGCGGATGTGCCCCATGCGGTCCACAAATATCACCATTTGGTCCGAATGTGAGCCCAGCTGTATCACCAGCACCTAACATGGGACCAAATGTAGGTGGCATGTTTAAAAAGTAAGTGCTATGCTAGAACTAGCAAATTGCTAGTTCTTTTTTTTGAAAGGAAAAGGGGCGTTTTATATTGAAAGTTGTAGCTGTTACAGGATATAAACCATTTGAACTGGGTCTTTTTTCAAATGAACATCCCGGTGTGGAATACATAAAAAAAGCGGTGCAAAAAAGATTACTTTCTTTGTTAGAAGAAGGATTAGAATGGGTAATTATTAGTGGGCAATTAGGAGTAGAGTTATGGACAGCTGAAGTAGTCTTTGATTTGCAATTGGAATACCCAGATTTAAAATTAGCTATATTTACCCCTTTTTTAGAGCAGGAAGAAAATTGGAAAGAAAATAATAGGGAATATTACGAATTCATTCTTTCGCAAGCGGATCATGTAGATAGTATAACAAAGCGAAAGTATGAAAGCCCGGAGCAATTCCGTTTAAAAAATCAATTTTTTATTGAAAAAAGTGATGCCCTGCTTGCTATGTATGATGAAGAAAAACCAGGAAGTCCTAAATATATGGTGGAAATAGGAAGGAAAAAAGCAGAAACACAAAATTATCAATGTTATTTCATACTTTTTTCTGATTTACAAGATATAATAGAAGAAGAGCAGTGGAATAAAGATATATGATTGACAAAATGGACTGTTTCTGAAAAAATTTAAGTAATGAAAGTTTTGGTAAAGAGACTTGAGGTGGAATGAATGATTTCTGATAAAATTAAGTTAACAGCAAAAGATATTTTAGAAAAAGAGTTTAAAACGGGAATGCGAGGATATCAACAAGAAGAAGTTGATAAGTTTTTAGATCTAATTATTAAGGACTATGAAGCATTTCATAAGGAAGTTGAGCAATTAAAGCAACAGAATGCTCGTTTACAACAAGAATTGGAAGAACAAAAACAAAAAGCATTGAGTGTACAAGTACAACCAACGCCATCTCCAATTTCTACTCCACAACCAGTATATAACAATACAAATACAGACATTTTAAAACGTCTGTCGAATTTGGAGAAAGCTGTATTTGGAAGTAAATTGTACGAGTAATGGAAGAGAATAAATAAGTTCGCAGCATTTTCCGTATAAAAAATGTTGCAAAATATTTATGTTTCCACTATACTAATCCATGTCATAACGTTTGGGTAATCGCTGCAACGTTTTGTTGTAGAGGAAAGTCCATGCTCGCACGACCTGAGATGGTCGTAGTGTTCGTGCCTAGCGAAGTCATAAGCTAGGGTAATTTGGCGTAAAGCTGGATTAACGGCAGGGAAAAAACCTAAGTCCATGGGATATGGTTTGACTACCTTTAAAGTGCCACAGTGACGAAGTCCCGGAAGAAATGACGGGAGTGGAACGAGGTAAACCCCACGAGCGAGAAACCCAAATATTGGTAGGGGAACTTTTCCTAAGGAAATGAACGATGGGAAAGGACAGATGCAATTTTGCTCTGTAGATAGATGATTGCCACCGGAGTACGAGGCGTGGGCCGTTTGCAGTACAAAGGTACAGAACATGGCTTACAGAACGTTATGAACCAATCATGAGTTTGTTCAGCTCTCCTTTGTAAGAGGAGAGCTTTTTATTTGTATGAAGTGTTCTAATATGAGTTAAAATGGTAAAGAAGTTTTATCCGCTCAAATAGGCGGTATTTTTTGTATCTTATGAAACCTTCTATAAGAGCCCGATTGGTCAACTAACTTTTCGTGAGAAGAGCGCTCACGAAAGGAAGTTTCACTTTACTTAATGAGGAGAATGAAGATGGGAAAAGTTACTTTAATTGCAACTGCTGCAATGGGGATTGAAGCGCTTGTTGCAAGGGAAGTTCGCAGTCTCGGTTATGAATGCCAGGTAGATAATGGGAAAGTAATATTTGAAGCGGACGAAAAAGCAATTTGTCGCAGTAATCTATGGCTCCGTACAGCGGATCGTGTGAAAATTAAAGTTGGTGAATTTAAGGCAACAACATTTGATGAGTTATTTGAAAAAACAAAGGCGTTAAATTGGGGCGATTACATTCCGGAAAATGGAGAATTTCCTGTTATCGGTAAATCGATCAAATCTACTTTATTTAGTGTACCGGACTGTCAAAGTATCGTAAAAAAAGCAGTCGTTGAAAAATTGAAAAGTACATATAAACGTACAACATGGTTCGAAGAGAACGGCCCGCTATTTCGAATTGAAGTCGCATTATTAAAAGATGTGGCAACGTTGACAATTGATGCAAGTGGTGTTGGTCTTCATAAGCGTGGATACCGCGTTGGACAAGGGGATGCACCGTTAAAAGAAACGTTGGCAGCTTCGTTAGTTATGCTAACAAACTGGAAGCCAGATCGCCCATTTGTAGATCCTTTTTGCGGTTCTGGAACAATTCCACTGGAAGCAGCGTTAATTGGTCAAAATATTGCTCCAGGCTTTAACCGTGACTTTGCTTCTGATGGTTGGGGTTGGGTTGGTAAAGACAACTGGCGCATAGCTCGTGAAGAAGTAGAAGACTTAGCAAACTACGATCAACCACTTCAAATTATCGGATCAGACATTGATCATCGTATGGTACAAGTTGCTCAGGATAATGCTGATGAAGTAGGACTTGGTGATCTTATTACATTTAAGCAAATGCAAGTAAAAGATTTTGGGACAAAAGAGGAATATGGTTACGTGGTGACGAATCCTCCATACGGAGAGCGTTTAAGTGAAAAGCCTCTTGTTGAAAAAATGTATGCGGAGATGGGACAGGCATTTAAGCCGTTAGATACTTGGTCTTTATATGTATTAACAAGCCATCCGGAGTTTGAGAAATGGTACGGTAAAGATGCATCAAAGAAACGAAAGTTATTTAATGGATTTATTCGTACTGATTACTATCAGTATTTTGGTAAACGTCCGCCGCGTGATTAGTATAAAACTTCTTTAGAACGCATATACTTGCTATTATGCGATAATCTAAAGGAGGAAGCGCTAATGGATGGTTTGCAATTTTCTATGATTCAAAAGGCTATTCATCGAACGCATGATGAATTAGAAAAAGAAGTAAACCTTCACGGCGTAGCGGATCATGAATTCCAAAGAGCACGTGAAGAGTTTTTATCAGCTTTATCACATGAAACTTTAATTGATAAACGGTATTTAAAATCATTGATAGGGTGAAAAGTTTTCCTGCATCTAGGAAAACTTTTTTCAATCATTTGTTATGCAAGCAACAAGAAAACAGCAACTACTCTTTTTATGAGTGGTTGCTCTGTCTTTTTATATAGAAATTATGTAGTTGGAGGAATAGCATGTTTACGAAGCAGAAGCTGCCATTTGAAGTGGGGAAACAAGATAATTTTTTCGACAAGTTAAATGAATGGATTGGAGACGTTTTTTACGACGTTTTACCAGAAAAGGGATTTGAAGAGCGTGACGAGCAAATTTTTATGGCGTTTCAATTAGAACGAGCATTTCAAGAGAAGAAAGTAATGTTTGCTGAAGCGGGTGTTGGAACAGGAAAAACAATTGTATACCTTCTGTATGCAATTTGTTATGCACGCTATACAGGGAAACCAGCTATTATTGCTTGTGCAGACGAAACATTAATTGAACAGCTAGTAAAAGAAGAAGGGGACATTGCGAAATTATCAGAAGCATTAGGGTTATCAGTTGATGTACGGCTAGCTAAATCAATGGATAATTATTTATGTTTACGTAAACTTGAAGATGTAATGAGTGGACGAGCTCCGGAAGTAATTGAAGATTTATATTATGAATTGCCACAATTTGTATTTGATCATGGAACGATGCAAAACTTTACTCATTACGGTGATCGAAAAGAATTTCCGCTATTAAACGATGAAGAATGGTCTAAAGTATCGTGGGATTATTTCCAAGATTGTTTTACATGTGAATCCCGTCATCGCTGCGGACAAACATTATCTCGTGAACATTATCGTAAAGCAGCAGATTTAATTATTTGTTCGCAAGATTTCTATATGGATCATATTTGGACATATGAAGCACGTAAACGTGAAGGGCAAATGCCATTGTTGCCAGAAAGTAGCTGCGTTGTCTTTGATGAAGGTCATCTTGTAGAATATGCAGCGCAAAAAGCATTGACATATCGCTTAAAACAAACGATGATGGAACAACTTTTAACAAGATTACTGCAAAATGATGTTCGCGAAGAGTTTGCTTATTTAGTAGAAGAAACAATTTGGCAAACAGAACAGTTTTTTGAAACACTCAAAGAAAGTAAGAAGGAAATTGCTGGTTCTGATCGTTTAGAAATTCAATTAACAGAAAAAGTCATGAAAGAAGCAAAACGTCTATATGCAAAAATCTCTGAAGTCGGCGATGCGCTAGTTTTTGAAAGTGAAATGTACACAGTAAACACATATGATTTAAATATTGTTGATGAGCATTTAGATGTATTAGAGCATTCATTACGTTTGTTTATGCATGAGAAAAATGTAATTACGTGGGGAGAAGAAAGCGATGGCGACTTTACGCTTGTGATTATGCCGCGTGCTGTAGAGGAAGTACTACAAGAAAAAGTATTCTCCAAAAAAATTCCGTACATCTTCTCGTCTGCAACATTATCAGAAAATAATTCATTTGCATTTACTGCAAATAGTTTAGGGGTAAAAGATTATTTATCATTTTCAGTTGCTTCTCCGTTCGAATATGAAGAGCAGATGAAAGTGTACTTACCAACATATGCAAAAGAGAACGAATGGGAAAAAAAATGTCAGTATGCATTAGAAGAAATCCAAAAAACAAATGGACGCACATTGATTTTATTCCGTACAAAACAAGAGTTATTAGCGTTTAAAGAATATGTAGGGAAAGAACAAATGTCAGTACCGTTTTTATATGAAGGAGATCAAGAGATTAGTCAGCTTGTTTCTCGTTTCCAAAATGAAGAAGAAACGGTATTATGTGCAGTTCATTTATGGGAAGGTCTAGACATTCCAGGTTCTTCACTATCTCACGTTATGATTTGGTCGCTTCCGTTCCCTCCAAATGATCCTGTATTTGAAGCGAAGCGTAAGCACGTAAATGATCCGTTCTGGGAGGTTGATGTACCGTATATGATTTTACGTCTTCGTCAAGGAATTGGTCGTTTAATTCGTACGAGTGAAGATAAGGGTACGATTTCGTTATTCTTGTCAGATAATGAAAATGAAAAAGTGATAGAGGCTGTGAAAAAAGTACTTCCAGTAGAAGGTACAGTGCTATAGCTTGGCGATTGCCAAGCTTTTTTTCTATTTGAAAAGGGATTTCTATGTTTATGTCGAAATAAGGTTGAGGTAGAAAAAGGAGGTTTTTATAATATGACGATTACTGCATATGAAGTAGAAAAAGAATTTTTAGCATATGTGAAAAAGATAGAAAATTATGGGGAAGCGTTAAGTCTAATATTTTGGGATTTACGAACAGGGGCACCAAAGAAAGGTGTCGATCAGCGCTCTGAAGTAATCGGGACGCTTTCATCAGAAGTATTCGCATTATCAACTTCTGATGAAATGGGCAATTATTTAAATGAATTAGAGACTTTAATTTCTGAAAATAAAATTTGTGAAACTACAAAAAAAATTGTAGAAGAGTGCCGTAAAGAATATGATCGAAATAAAAAAATTCCACAGGCTGAATATGAAGCTTATGTGAAATTAGAAGCAAAAGCAGAGAGTGTATGGGAAGAAGCACGTGAAAAATCTGATTTTGAAATGTTCCGTCCATATTTAGAAAAAATTGTTGAATATAAAAAGAAATTCATTTCATATTGGGGTTATGATACATACAAATACAATACATTATTAGATATATATGAACCAGGTGTTACAGTAGAAGTATTAGATCGTGTGTTTGGACAACTGCGTGAGCGTATTGTTCCGCTTGTGAAAAAAATTTCTGAGTCTAAAAAAGAGTTAAAAACAAATGGTTTATTTGAGCATTTTTCAAAAGAACAACAAGAGAATTTTACTGTAGAGTTATTAAAGCAATTAAACTATAATTTTGAAGCTGGTCGTCTTGACGAAACGGTACATCCTTTTGAAGTTACATTAAATAGAGGCGATGTTCGGATTACGACTCGTTATGATGAGAATGACTTCCGCATGGCAGTTTTCGGAACGATTCATGAATGTGGACATGCTGTATATGAACAAAATATTTCAGAAAAATTGGAAGGAACGCCACTTTGTGAAGGGACATCGATGGGGATTCATGAGTCACAGTCTCTATTTTTCGAAAATTTTATTGGCCGGAATAAATCATTCTGGAAGAAAAATTATGATCTATTGAAACAATTTAGTAATGGCCAATTTGAAGATGTATCAGTAGATGAATTCTACGATGCAATCAATGAGTCAAAACCTTCTTTTATTCGAATTGAAGCGGATGAACTTACATATCCACTCCATGTTATGGTGCGTTATGAATTGGAGAAAGAATTGTTTGATGGCACATTAAAAGTAAAAGACTTACCAGCAGCATGGAATGACAAGATGGAGAATTATTTAGGTATTTGCCCAGCGAATGATGCACAAGGTGTATTGCAAGATGTTCACTGGTCTGGTGGCTCATTTGGATATTTCCCATCCTATGCACTTGGCTATATGTATGCAGCGCAATTTAAGCATAAGATGTTAGAAGAGATTCCGAACTTTGATGCATTACTAGAGGAAGGAAACGTGACACCAATTCGTGAATGGTTAACAAAAAACATTCACCAATATGGAAAGATGAAGAAGCCTTTAGAAATTTTACAAGATGTAACGGGTGAAGGATTGAATGCGAACTATTTAGCGGATTATTTAGAGGCGAAGTATAAAGAAATTTATGAATTATAAAAAGGAAAAGGAGCTGCATATATGTGGCTCCTTTTTATGAATTAACATTTTACTGTATGTGCGTTGCTTTGAGTTTCTTAGAATGATTTATTCAACCTCATGTTCATCAAGTTAAAAAATAAAAAGATAGTAAAATAAATAACGGCTTCTTTAACGTACAGGGAACTAGTTTACATATATCGAATATGCTTCTAAATGTACAATTAAAATAAAACAGGAAAACTCGTAAAGTACTTTCAATATGATTTGTGCTTGAGCGTGATGAAGGGATTGTGTGATAAATTGAGTAAATCAAGTGAAAAAAGTAGATTTGAGAAAAAATTCACAGAAAATGTTATTGAGGTGGCAGCTGTCACAGGGGCATCGGGAATTGGTGCGGGAAAAGCAGGTAGCGACATTTTATGGACTGCGTCAATTAATTTGATTGCATGGAAAGATTTATATAACAATGAAACTGTTATAAAAGAAGAGCTACGACTTGAATGGTTAGTTGATGATGAAGAATTGAAACAATCAAGAGAAGTTTTAAAAGAGAATGCAGTTGTGAGATTACAGGTGCGTAGAGCAGAAAATTCGATGATGCTTGTCAAGGTTCTGGAAACTCTATATAGAGATGATGAGTTGGAGATAATATTACAAGATTCGATGAAGCCGGTTTACTATAATGATGAGATGTTCGGCGAATTTTTCCTAAATAAAAGAGTTAAAGTTTTTGAAAAGAGAATTTCTTGGGCTGGTGAAGAATGCAATTTGTATTTTGATTGGGATGAAGACCAGAATAATATGAAGTCTGCGTTGGAAACAGCATATGTACTTTTCAAGGAGCAAGATGAATGGAACAAGAAAATTAAAATGTATGCTTCAGAAGAACTAGTGGAATTAGCAAATGATTGGCTACAGGATTATGATGAGGAAGAGATCAATGAGATTACAAAAGAAATGTTTATGGATTTAATGAAACTAGACAGCATAAGTGTTTATCCGGAAGGTGATTTTGAGATGTTCTTCTTTGATGGAGATATGTTTTTGGGACATTGTATCATTGTAGATGGAAATATTAATGGGATTCTCAATTCGGCTGATATTGCAGGATAAATGTGTGAAGTGAATGATTGGTGAGAAATAAAAAAATGAATGACTTATCATTTGTAGTTGAGTTAATTCATAATCAGGTACATTTTTTCTAAATAGAAGCAAATTTTTTAACATAAGATGAATTCGATTTAAGTCTGCAGGTGCATGGATGAAATCGTTACGCTTGAAATGAAGCAGAGGGGTACCCCTCTGCTTTTTATTTACCACAATTTAAACCCTTTCGAACCAGGCGGGGCATTTTGAATCATATCTATAAACGGAATTGTGTACGCGAATAAAATAAGCAGTGCTGTAATGCCGAGCCATAGTTTCCAATTCTCGAAGACAATTGGTGGTTGATCAGATGCATCAGATACTTCTGCAACCGGAAATTCAGTATGGCCTTTTGGAGCGAAGAAAGCAAGGTCTAAGAAAATAATGATAGCTAAAATAATGCCGACAAATAAAATCGTGCCGCCAACTGCTTGGGCAATTTGATATGGTATCCATTCAACTGCTTGCGGTGCATTGCCGTATGTGGAAAAAGAAGAGCGGCGCGGAGCTCCTAATAATCCAGCGAAGTGCATCCCAGCGGACATGAATAGCATTCCAAGTGTCCATATGCAAGTTTGAATCATTGCAAGGCGATTCATTTCTTTTGTCATAACACGTCCTGTTAAGTGGGGAATCAGCCAATAGCCAATGCCGAAGAATGTTAGTACGACAGATGTAGCCAACGTTAAATGAAAATGTCCTGTTATCCAAATTGTATTGTGAACCACTTGGTTTAATTGATGACTTGCATTCACTAGCCCGCCTGCTCCTGCTGGAATAAACATAAGCATTCCAACGAACGGTGCAAAGAACCTTGCGTCGGACCATGGAAGCATACGTAGCCAGCCGAATAGGCCAGTTGCTCCTTTTGAACGTCCATATTGTTCAAATGATGCAAATAGAGAGAATGCAGTCATTAATGATGGGATGATAACCATGAATGTTAAGACAACTTGTAAGTATTTCCACCCTGGGTCAATACCTGGTTCTGTTAATTGGTGATGGAATCCAACTGGAACGGAAAACAATAAGAATAAAATAAATGATAAACGAGCGAGAGAATCACTAAAAATTTTTCCACCAATAATTTTTGGGATAATGACATACCATGCCATGTAGGCAGGAAGAAGCCAAAAATAGACGAGTGGATGGCCGAAGTACCAGAATAATGTTCGGCTAACAAGAACATCAATTTTATCAACAATGCCTAAGCTCCAAGGAATGAATTGTACGAGTGCTGTTGCAGCAACGCCAAGAGTTGCAACGAGCCAAAGTAGCATTGTAATAACAGCCATAAAGCTCAGTAAGGGACCAACTTTTCCTTTATTGTGTTTTTTCCATGTGTGATAGTGAGCAAACATTGCAAAACCGCTAAACCAACTGCCGACAATAACGAGGGTAAGACCGATGTAAAAACCAGGATGAGCTTTTAACGGAGCATAAAATGTATAGAGAACGGTAGCCTTATTTAATAGTATAAAAATAGCAGTAATGGCGGTCCCAATTGTCATAAGCCAAAAACCAATCCAACCTGTCCTGCGCACTCCTTTTGAAAACGTTCCTGTTGTTTTGCTCATACAAGCAAATAAAAAGCCGATAATAAAAAATGTTGTTAATACGAGTCCTAGTAATACGCCGTGTGTTGTTAACACTTGATAATAACCGATTCCAGCTGGAAGATTAAACTTTCCAGATCGGACAAGTACTTGCAATAGCCCGCATACCCCTCCTAAAAATAGAGCGATAAATGCAACATGTATATGAGCCATTGCTAAATTTGCATCTCGTTTACTTATTTTATCTTGCAGTGCAATCATTTGTCAGTCACCTCTACTTTCGCACTCATCATATGATGGCCTGTTCCGCAATATTCATTACATACGATTAAATACTCACCAGCTTTTTGAAACACTTGAGAAGCTGTGCTCACATAGCCGGGCTCAACCATCATATTCACATTTGTTCCCGCGATTTCAAAGCCATGTACAACATCTTTCGTCGCGACAACAAAGTCAACTTTGGCTCCTTTTGGGACTTTAATGACATTTGGTGTAAAGGAAAATGCTTGTGAGACAATTGTTACTTGATAATGATCTTTACCAACTTGCTTTACACCAGGATGATCAAAGGGAGCAGTCGCATTTACTTTTTCTGGATCGATTGTCGTTAAGCAGCTAGGCGGCTGGTTTCCCATATAAAATGCGCTTACTCCAATTACGGCTAAAAATACAAATAATGAACCAACACCGAAAATGAGCCAAATTTTTTCATACTTATGCAAGTGCATATCTCATCTCCCCCTTGTTTCTGAGTCACATTACAATCGATTTAAAAAAATTTGATATACACTAAACCATGTGAAGATTAAAAAGAAACCAAGTAAAAAAACAAAAATTAATGTACCTTTGAGTGAACTCTCCTTTTGTTTTCTCTTCACTGATTGTTGTAAATTACGTTCTCCCATGTGCTCTCCCTCCTTGAGAAAGTAAATCTTATATTTTTATCATACGAAAGATTCCGACAATTTCCATATCGCCAGCGTGGCTTTCAAAAATTGTTCATTGATATAATTAAAACTATGTTCATGATGAAAAGTTGATAAATCATGATTTATTACCGATTTTGTAATGATTAAATGTGAAAAAAATGTGAAGTGAATGTTGGATTTGCGATTTTATTAAGGAAATTATAGAAATACAAATTAAAAAATTGACATAAAAATCCTCTTTCCTTTTAGGCGGACGAGAGTATCTGGCCATGCATAGAAACGATCAGGGCTTTTTTCTACCACATGCAAGGTTTCAAACAAAAGGAGAAAGTAAGTAGCGGTCATGTTGTATTCTGCGTAGCAGCGACTTATAAAGAAAAGCGGAAGCGGCTCGCTCAGAACAAGACGCGAAGCCACCGAATGTTCTAGCCGCTGGAGCTAGACAAAGATGTCGAAAATGGTGAATGATTATCATGGAATGGAAGGGGTTACAAAAAAACGAACAAAATCGGTCGGTAACGAATTTTTGTACGTGTTTTTTAAAGAAATGCTTTTCAAAGTGAAAAATGTACGTTATAATCCTTCTATAAAATGAAATAAGTTAGCAACACTCATATAATCGCAGGGATATGGCCTGCAAGTTTCTACCGAGGTACCGTAAATGCTTCGACTATGAGTGAGGACGAATATACTGCTATAGTTGCATTCTTTTTTTGCGAGGCTCCAAAAGCACGTCTCTCACTTGTATTGGGTGAAGGCTGCTTTTGGAGTTTTTTATTTGCATAAGAGGAGGAACAAACTATGAAATTATTACAAGAGAAAATTATGCGTGAAGGAAAAGTATTATCAGATGATGTGTTAAAAGTAGATGCATTTTTAAATCATCAAATTGATCCAGTGCTTATGCAAGAAATCGGAAAAGAGTTTGCAAGGCGTTTTAAAGACGATAAGATTACAAAAATCGTGACGATTGAGTCTTCAGGAATTGCTCCAGCTGTGATGGCTGCATTACAATTTGGTGTAACGGTTGTTTTTGCGAGAAAGCGTAAATCGTTAACATTACAAGATAATATGTATACTGCAAAAGTATATTCCTATACAAAGCAAGAAACGAACGAAATCTCTATATCGAAACAATATATAAATGAAGACGATCGCGTTCTTATTATTGATGACTTTTTAGCAAATGGTCAGGCAGCACTTGGTTTAATGAATTTAGTAGAGCAAGCTGGAGCAACGGTAGCAGGTATCGGAATTGTAATTGAAAAAGCATTTCAAGATGGAGGAAGTAAATTACGTGAGAGCGGTGTTCGCGTAGAATCGCTTGCGGAAATTGCATCGCTTGATAACGGGACAGTTCGTTTTGTGGAACGCGTGGTAGCGGAGGTAGAATGATGAAACAACATCCTTTTAAAATCGCGTCTCTTGGTATTCAACATATGTTGGCGATGTATGCCGGGGCAATTATCGTTCCGCTTATTGTTGGGGGCGGACTTGGATTGAATCAGCGTGAGCTTACGTATTTAGTATCAATTGATTTATTAATGTGCGGCATTGCAACGATTTTACAAGCGTTAACGAATCGTTTCTTTGGCATTGGACTTCCAGTAGTGTTAGGCTGTACTTTCACGGCGGTTGGACCAATGATTGCGATTGGTAAGCAGTACGGGGTATCTGCTGTGTACGGTTCTATTATTGCAGCAGGACTTTTCGTTGTGTTATTTGCTCGTGTGTTTGGAAAGCTTGTAAAACTGTTTCCGCCAGTTGTTACAGGTTCAGTTGTAACCGTTATTGGAGTTACATTAGTTCCAGTTGCGATTAACGATATGGCTGGCGGTGTAGGAAGTAAAGACTTCGGTAGTGTATCTAATTTAGCATTAGCATTCGGAGTATTGTTATTTATTATCATCATGTACCGTTTTTTTGATGGTTTCATTCGTTCTATTTCTATCTTATTAGGATTATTATTTGGTACAGCAATTGCTGCGTTAATGGGAAAGGTAAGCTTACAAGCTGTAGCAGAAGCGGATTGGTTTCATGGCGTGCAGCCATTTTACTTTGGTACACCAACATTCGAATTAACACCGGTCATTACAATGATTCTCGTTGCTTGCGTAGGAATTGTTGAAGCAACAGGTGTGTATTTTGCACTATCTGATATTTGCAACAAAGAAATTGGTGAAAAAGAATTAGCGAAGGGATACCGCGCAGAAGGGATTGCAATGGTGTTAGGTGGCATTTTTAACGCATTTCCGTATACGACATATTCACAAAATGTCGGTCTTGTCCAACTAACTGGTGTGCGCAATCGTGTTGTCATTTACACATGCGGCGGTATGCTGATTGTACTTGGATTTATTCCAAAGATTGCAGCAGTAACAACAATTATTCCAAAGCCAGTATTAGGCGGTGCTATGCTCGCTATGTTCGGAATGGTTATGGCATATGGGATTAAAATGTTAAGCAATGTTAATTTTGCGAAGCAGGAAAACTTATTAATTGTTGCGTGTTCTGTTGGAATGGGGCTCGGCGTAACAGTTGTACCAACATTATTCTCACAGTTTCCAGAGAGTATTCGTATTTTAACAGATAACGGAATTGTATTAGGAAGTGCATCAGCCGTGCTTTTAAATATTGTGTTTCATATGATTCCGCAAAGGCAAATGAAAGTAAAAGAGGAACAAGTTGCTAAGGGAGAAGAAAGCGTAGCAAATTTTGCAGGTTGAACGGATTAAATAATATATCTTTATCCAACATATTACCGTCTAAAATATGTTAAAACGTCGTCTATATTTTCTTTCCTTTTGGAATGAATTTAGAGGTAGCGTTTTTTATGAAAAGAAAAAGAATTAGTGTTCGTGTTGTTGAACTAACAGGTGCGTTTCTACAATAAGTGGAGACGCATTTTTCTTATTGTGCTAATGTGGCAGGTTGGTGGAAGAAAGACAAAGGATAATTCAAGTGTAAAATAGAAAACAGGGATATGATAACAGAGGTGGGATATAGTGATGGAAAGACATTTTAAAGAGGCACATCATTTTTGTAGTAAGAATAGAAAAGATTTAGAAAAGGATATCATATGTGGTTGCTTTTATTGTTTAAAAATATTTATTCCCACTGAAATTGATGAGTGGTGGGATGATGAAGATACAGCAGTTTGCCCTTATTGTGGAATTGATTCTGTTATAGGGGAGAGTTCTGGATTTCCAATCACAAAATTGTTTTTAAAAGGAATGCATAAGGAGTGGTTTTAGTATACAGGCTTGTTAACTACTAACAGCTGATTGTTGCTTAGAAGCTATTATTTCACTAACGGGTGCAAGAGTTGAACAACAAATCTTAAAGGACTTGATACTCTCCAAGTCCTTTTTCCTGTCTATTAGAACCACTTCGGAAGCATAGCGGAGGTCAATAAAGCACACACGCCCACAGATGCTCAAAATGGCTCGTGGAGGCGTTTTAAGAGGTATCTCCTCTCTTTATATAAGTTATGCTTAGCATCATGTAAGCCTAAATCATTGCTTATATAATGCTGTTAATCTACTATTTATTGAGTAATTCAAGTTCATATAAACAAAAAAGGTAAATAAACCCCGTTTTAAATATATAGTATGAAAGAATATACTTAAATTAATGAGCAAGATAGTTGAATAAGAAATATTAACTTATATGATATGTTAATTTTAAATAAATTGATGATCAAATTCAGATAAGTACTACCACCAATTAAGATGTAGGGGCGATTCAAAATGGATAACTGGAGAAATAATACGATTTGGTTTGAGCAAATACCAGATAATCTTCACGCTTACTTAAACTTAAAAGAAGTTAAATTTAATGAGATGAATCATGAAAATATTGAATATTTAACTCTTTGGTATCACAAAAGTAAATTACATAATTTAGTTGATTTATCTATTCCAGAAAGTCTTCTCTATCTCGATTTAACTTGGGCGAATATACATAATTTCATCGGAATAGAAAAATTGACTAATTTAAAAAGGCTAGAATTACACTATTGTACTAAATTACAAAATGATTTTGGTTTGTCTGGATTAGCAGATACGCTAGAACATTTACATATTAATCAATCAAAAAAATTCGTCCCAAATGAGGAATTATTCTCTTTGAAAAACCTTCGAGTTCTTTGCCTTAATTCTTGCGGTAATCTGGAGAATTTGCATTTTTTAAATCAATTTCCTAAGCTAATTGAATTTCGATTTGTTGATACTAATGTGTTAGATGAAGACTTATCACCGATATTAGACCATCCAACAATCCGAAGTGTAGGTTTTCTAAACAAGAGACATTACAATATTAAAGATGATAAGATGGATGCTATGTTAAAAGATAAAAATGGTGGGGGAAAATTTGAAACTGCTATCAAGTTTGGAAAATATGAGACTTTTAGATATATTTATTAACTAAATTTGTTATTGGACTAACGGGGCAGTTGAAGAAGAAATGCTATAATTAATTTAATTAAAAGGATTATAAAGGTGGTCATTCAAATTAAAAATTGGATTGAGTTATCTAATAAAGAGTACGAGATTATATGGGATAGAATATATAAAGAATTCAAGTTTAAACCGAGTGTTTCCCAATTCCCATCTTTTAACGTACCAAGTCCATTTATTACTTATGATATTTCAAAATATCTCAATTGGTCTGGTAATTTGAATGAGTATGATGATATTTATAATGACCTAGAGGAAAAAGCACTGCTGGCTTTTCAAGAAGTTACACAAAAAAACGAATATATTTACGCATTAGATTGGCAACATGATTGTTATTGGGTAAATCCATATTTAGAATTCACGAAAGATGAATTCGGTGAATGGACAATACCTATTTTTCCTAATGGGGATTACTATTTGTTTATTCATAAAAATCTTGAATGGGCATATTTGGGGAACCCTTGGGAAAGTACTATAACTGTTTTCGGGGTAGAACTGTTACAGGCTTTTGATAAACATAAACCTAGAATGTTTAATACGATATTACGAAAGGGATAGTACTGAACTTTATTAAGCTAATGGTTTGCTTTAGTGCTATTACAAAGGTGATTTCTCTGAGTAATTCTGTTTTGTACCCTAAAACTGAACCTGTTAATTGGAAGTTTAGAGAGTTCATAAAGCACACACGCTCACAGACGCTCAAAATGGCTCGTGGTGGTGTTTTGAGAAGTCTCTCCTCCCGTTTTCCCTTTTAATCTAGTTTGTATTTGGTATTCAATCTGAGTGCATTATATAAGCCTCTTATGACCACTCAGTTAGTTATCGACAACTAAAAAAGGAGTTTGGTTTACAAATTCCTTCTACAGTTAATCTGCTTTTCCTACTTCTTTGTATATAGTTCCATCGGTATCCATTATCACAATGTTCGATTTTAACCTATTCAGACCAATCATAATCCAAGGATTTTTCTCATTTGATTGATTATAAAAGGTTCTTATTTTGATTATTGTTGTATTTGCTTTCTCCTTTACATCTAAAACCTCAATGTTGTTTCCAGCCATTTTTTCACCTAAAGAAAGTACAATTGCTTTATCCCCCTCAGAAACTGTAAAGGTTTTATACCCTTTAATATTTGTGTGTTTTTGCAGTTGTTGTGAATATAAGTCCACTTCATCACCATAGTTTACTTTTTTTCCTACCCAATAATCTACCTTATTTAGGTAATCAAAAGAAACAAATAATACAACACAAGAAATAATGATAGTATAGATTGCCTTTTTCCATAATGAATTCCCCCCAAAAAAAGCCAATAAAATAGATACAGTAAAAATTCCTACACTTAGAACACCAAAAGGCATCCCTGCAAATCCGCCAATGATGATAAGACTCCCTAATAAACATATCGCTCCAATTATAAAAACGACTATAACTCTTCTCGAATTATCAGTGTCTTTTGCAAAAAGATATGTAAGTGAATAACATCCAAGTCCTACTAATAATCCAATTAGGTACATGTAAATAAACAAACCTTATCTCCTCCCTTTTTATCAAATTATACCAATTTTAGTCTGAGTTGTAAGGTGTTTTGACATTCTTTAGGGATACTTTGTCAATATGATGTAAACCTTCATGGAGTTACGTGTTAGTGAATTGGTCTAATACAGAAACCACTCTCATCCACAAACAAGCATTCAGTAAATTTCCGACACGACTCAAATAAATGGTGTGTTTTAGTGCGATAAAGCGATGAAATCTGTAGTAATAAGCTGATGTAGTTCGAAGAGGATATCCGAAAATAGCTTGCAACCTAAGTGTGTTATCTAAGGAATATATGTCTCTGCTTTTATCATGTTGTTTTCGATAATTTATACGTTTCAAAAGGTGCACCTTTTGAAGTATCGAGATATCTATGAAAAACATTGCTTCAAAACATTGAAAACTAAATATTCGAAGTACTTCTAAAAGATAAACACCTTTTGAAGTAAATTTGTTATAATAAATTTATAGAAAGGATAAAGGAGTTATTAAAATATGAATGTTAGAAAATTTGGGTACATACGTGTAAGTAGTAGAGATCAAAACGAAAACCGACAGCTTGAAATTATGAAGCAATATATAGAAGATGAACGGGACATTTTTATCGATAAACAAAGTGGTAGAGATTTTAATCGAGAACAATATCAACTTTTAAAACGAATGCTAAGAAAAGGGGATATTTTATATGTTCATTCACTGGATCGTTTTGGAAGAAATAAAGAAGCCATCCTTCAGGAGTGGAAAGACATCACAAAAAATATTCAAGCACACATTATTGTCTTGGATATGCCTTTGCTTGATACGACACAATACAAGGATAGTTTAGGGAATTTGATTACAGATCTTGTATTACAAATTCTTTCTTGGCTTGCTGAAGAGGAACGAACAAAAATTAAGACTCGTCAACGAGAAGGAATTGAAATCGCTAAGAAACAAGGGAAACATTTAGGAAGACCTAGAACTGAAATTACTGAAGAATTTATTGCAGCTTACACAGAGTGGAAAAAAGGCGAAATTTCAGCATTAGAAGCAATGAGAAGATGTAATATGACTAGCCCGACATTCTATAGGGTAGTCAAAAGATATGAAAATAGAAAATAATCTTATCTACAAAAAAATTTTACTTTGTCCTTAGTTACAAGAGTGCTGGTATTGGTTCTTATGAGAGAATTGGGTAAATTTCTTGTTTTCTAAAAAGGAATTTCACCGTAATACATAAAGGGGTTCTGGTGCAAATACTTAGGAAAGATATAAAGAGGCAAAAAGTTTCCTAGTGGAATCTAGTCTTAAGCAGCAATTCCAAATAGTTGATGGATGAAATTTACTTGATTTTGGACAGACTTGTCCAGTAAAACAAGTTGCCCTTTTTTTACCATATGCATAGCTTCTATTCCAGAAATAATGTATGTAGCTGTGCGAAAGGATTTCAATCCTAACATCGAACGAACTCGCTTTTTAATAAACCGATGATCTTGTTCCACTATGTTATTGAGGTATTTCACTTGCCTTAGTTGGATGCCTAATGGCATCTTTTTTTCCTTTCTCAATTCTTCAACTGCTATAGGATAAGCTGGATTCTTATCCACTGTCACGACACGAGGCTCAGAAACATGAAAAGACTGCAAAGCTTTCTTGAAGAATCGCTTTGCGGCCTTGTGGTTTCTTGCTTTGCTTAGGTAAAAATCGATGGTACTTCCTTTCGAATCGACAGCACGATACAGGTACATCCATTGACTTTTTACTTTGATATATGTTTCATCGACTCTCCAAGAGTCATTTGTTTGAGGTGACGACGATCAATATTACGATTAACAACAACATTAAAGTTCATAAAAATAAACAGAATGAATAATTGACAAAAAATGAGAATAGTAGTAATCTAACGTAAAACATACGCTACCGTATTTTACTGGAGAGATGATATGCAATTAACGAGGGAAGATTGGATAAAAGCAGGATTACAACAATTAGCTGATGAAGGGATACATAAAGTTCGTATTGAAGCACTTGCCCGATTGCTAAAAATAAGCAAAGGAAGCTTCTATCACTATTTTCGTGACCATCAAGAGCTTTTAGATTCTATGCTCGATTTTTGGGAAGTACATGCAACAAAGCTGATTGTTCAAAGTATGGAGCAACAGGATGCCTCTTTAGAACAGCTATTACAGATTAGTTTTAATCGAGATAAAAAAATTGAGAATGGTATTTATACTTGGGCGAAATATGATCCTGTTGTGGCAGCACGTTTAGTAGATATGGAAGAACAGAGAATTTCTTGTGTTGCAAAATTGTATCAAAAAATGGGCATAGACGAAACTGAATCAATTGATCGAGCGAGACTTGCCTATTTAACGTATGTAGGATGGATGACAAGGTTTGAAGTAAATCCTAATTTTGATATTGATAAAATGGTTGAGCTTTTAACTTCTTTCAGCGGGTGTCCAAACATCCGCTGAAAGAAGTTAAAGCCTCCAGCGGATGTCACGAAATTATGCCGAGGCATAATTGATTATTCGATAATAAATGTCCCTAATATGGTTATAAAACCTGAAGGGACAAAATTTTCACTATAACATACGGTAGTGTATGTTTCATTTGAAGTTACGACATTGGGGGCGAATAAATGAAATTACTATTAATATTAGTAGCTGTAGGGCTTCTGTGGTTTATCAGTTTTTTGCATATTTATTGGTCTTTTGGAGGTCGATGGGGTTCTGCCGCTGTTCTCCCAGTAAAAGAGGGAGAACATAAGCCTGCTTTTACTCCGAGAATATGGGGAACATTATTCGTAGCCATTCTTATTCTAATGGCTAGTGTCATTATTGTTGTTCAAGGAGGTTATTTGCAGGAGTTCCAAGCAAATAGTTTATCTAGAATCGCAAGTGTTGTCTGTGCTTTAGTTTTCATTATTAGGGCAATTGGTGATTTTAAGTTTGTTGGATTTTTTAAAAAAATTAAACATTCTCAGTTTGCTAGATACGACACTTGGTTCTATAGTCCATTATGTTTATTCTTTGGCTTTGTCTATATCATGTTGTTGTTTTAATAAGTATCTTCATTCCCTATTCATGACCAAAGTACTTTAAACAAACTTTTGCTTAGTGGGGTACCAATACCTTTATTCAAAAAAATAGGCTCCGTATGTAAGGAGCCCCAATAAGGAATAACATAATTATATTGCCATTAATCAAACTGGATGTTTTGCTCATCCCACTGAAAAGGTTCATTGATAAATTTTCAAATATAATCATAATAACCTTCGATTACATATCAAAAAAGTTCAAAATAAAATGCATAGAATTAGTCTTCAACACTAATATATATCTTAGTAATTATTACAAAAACTTCTCTAATTAAATCCCATACCATAGGGATTATTTGAACAATTTTATAAAACATAAAATTGAATTGAACTTCTTATTTTATAATATCAATTTCTTCGATTCCTATTTGTTTTAGTCGTGATATAGTAGGATTTTCTCTGTTGATATTAGAATGAAGTATGATATGAAATGGACACGGTAGCGTAATAAATGCACCGTATTCTCTACCTTGTGACCATTCTTCACAACAATCATATAAAATATTCATTAATATTCTAAACTCCTTGTCCTCCTCAATAAGTATCTGATCTACGTCGCTAATAAATATTACATATCCTTGGGGTACCGCCACATGCCTATCAAGCTAATATTTTGAGAACCCCCCATAACGAAAATTTTACCTTTTTATGGTTATTTATTTCGTTTTGAGGTAGCTCGTTTTTTTAGCTTGCTGGCGATGGAGTGATATCCCTTATGGAAGGTGACAATTTTGTAAGAATACAAGCTTAATTTGTAAGACAAATACATGTCTTCTTTAACCGTATTCTTCTAAAATAACATATGAACTAGTACAACAAATACTACAGTTCAATTAAACAATGGATACGCACAGCCTATTCCAAAGATTGGAGAATTAGCCACCGTAAACGAAAAGCATAAATTTAATCAAGGGGAATCGATAATGAAACTATCAGTAAGACTTTGTATGTTAATGATCGCTATGATTCTGGCAGTTAGTGGCCTCACACCCAAAATAGCTAACGCCGAATCAAGTGAAAAAATTCAAAAGATCGAACAGTTTGTTGAAGAGCAAAGAAGCATTAGTAAAACTCCAGGGATATCGGTAGTTATTGTAGAAAAGGGGAAAACGGTTTATCAAAAAGGCTTCGGGTACGCTGATGTTAAGGCGAAAACACCTGTGACTTCTAATACATTATTTGAAATCGGATCTACAACGAAAGCATTTACAGGTCTAGCCATTTTGCAATTGGAAAAGGAAGGGCTGTTAAAACGCTCAGATGATGTCCGGAAGTATATCCCATGGTTAGAGTTAAAATATAATGGAGAGCCGCAGACGATTACTTTGAATCAGCTGCTTCATCATACCAGCGGGATTGCTTCTAATTCTATAACAAAAATTCCTGAAAGTAATGCAGATAACGCCCTTGAGTTGACTGTAAGAACATTACTGAATCAGCAATTAAATCGAAAACCAGGTAGCTCTTGCGAATATGCGACAATCAATTACGATATACTGGGACTCGTTATCGAGAGCGTAACGAAGCAGCCCTATGATGTATATATGAAAAAACAGATACTAGAGCCGATCGGTATGAAAGAATCGTTCGTTGGGATGCATCAAGTTCAGTCCACTGAGATGGCTTCTGGTTATAAAATAGGATTTATGCAAGAGCAGCCTTACACGCCGCCCATTTATCGTGGGAACATACCAGCTGGATATCTTATCAGCAATACGAATGATATAGCAAAATGGATGAAATTACAATTAGGAAACGATTCGAGCAATGCAATCGACAAGCAGCTCATTCAAGAATCGCATATCCCTGATCAGTCAGTGGAACCTTTCGATAAGGACACCTACTATGCCAGTGGATGGGGAGTTATGAAAAAAAGCGAAAAACAATATATTTTCCATGCTGGAGAGAACCCAACATTCACCTCATATTTCATTATGCAGCCCGATGAACAATTAGGGGTAGCAATTCTGTCCAATATGAGCACGAGCTTTACGACAGCCATAGGTCAAGGCGTGATGGATTTATGGGAGGGAAAGAACATTACTAATAATCATTCCGACCGCAATCAAAAATTAGATAAATTCTTGACCATAATGTGTATTGTAGTCGGCTGTTTGTGTTTATTTTTTATCCTACTATCACTAGGGATAATACGGAAGCTTGTTAGAAAACAACGAGTTAGGACACCATTAAACGCAAAGAGGATCTTGCTATTATCCATTCATACGTTGATTGTAGCTGCAATATTGACACTTATAATCATGTTCCCGGAAATTTCGGGATTGCCTTGGGCATTTATTAAAGCATGGGGCCCAACGACGATTCCGGTATTTATTTATAGTATTATAGCGGTAAGTATCATTTATTATTTGTTTGGATTATTGCTTGTTTTCACTAAGAAAATAAAATTGAATTAAAGACGAAATAGATTTAGCCTAAACAACTTCAGCAATAATGAGGTAATGAAAAAACCCCAATTTCTCAATGTGTTACTTTTAAATAAAGTCACGGTGTTTATAAAAAAGACGCGATGTTTTGCCCCTTTGGGTCTGTTTATCTAAAGGGGTGTTTTTATAGTGAAAAGTGAAAAGAAAATCTGAACTGAAAGGCGGATTAAGGAACTGTTGAGTAGCAATAAAGTTACTCCACTAAAGAGCCAGATTGTTGAAGATAAAGGAAAAATAAAAATAATTATAGAAATAGTTATATAAGGGATCCCGCCCCATGCCCATAAACTTAAGAGCATTAACTATCCGGGGTACCGCCAGCATTTTGGAAAAAACCACGCTAAGCAAGAAAATATAAAAGCCGTCCTGATGGACAGCTTTTATATTTACATAATTGTCGTTAGCGGAAGTTAAATTTATGAATGTTTATTAATAATATTTCCCCATACAATCACTAATAATATTCCTAAAATTACCAATACCGCGTAAGTAATGGCAACAATATCTCCTATACTTTCTAATCCAAAAGGTAATAAAAAAGTTGTGATTCCTACAACATACAAAAAAACTCCAGATACTTTTGCTAGCCTTTCTTTATCACCCACAAATGTTTCTTCTTGATAGCCTGCAATGAGCCATAGTTTCTTTTTTATATGGATTTGATAACCCATAATAATCATAATTAAAGCAATAACTATACAAGTAATAAATCCACCGATCACACAACTTTTTAGAGTAATAGTATCAGTATGTCCGAGATTTAGAGATTACTTGCAATTGCCCTGAAGTTTTTTGCACCAGAACCCTCCTTCTACCCTATTATAGAAGCTATTTTGAACGTAAGGAATTTGTAAGGAATAGGTAAGAAAAAAGAAAGTTTCATTGTGTATGATAAAAATATAACGAGACGTGAAAGACAGAACAGATATGACTTATATACAAAAAACAAACCAGTAACAAGAGTGTTTCAAGGAAAAGAAGTAATTTCTAGGGTTAACATACATGTGAAAAAAGAGGGATTTACCGTTTGTTAGGACAGAATGGCGTTTGTAAAAATAATCATTATAGGATGATTACGAATTCAATGTTGACCTTTTGTCATTAGTGGAGATGATAGCTGTGTGGTTAGTATGAAACAGCAAGCAACCACCTATACAATATGAATAGAGGAGAAGAATGCCTTATGAAAATACGTAGTCAAATTACATGTGCAAGTCTTGCCCTTTTAATAGCTGGAAGTTCCCTTTTATACACATCGCCAACCTCAATTGTAAAAGCAGAGCCCACTCAAAATGTATCTAGTTCTTCGCACACAAGCACTCAACGAGATCGTAATTCTGTCAAGCAAGCAATGCGGGATACACTGCAACTTGGATTCCCGGGGATACTTGTTAAAACTTCTGAGGGTGGAAAAACGTGGGGTTATGCCGCTGGGGTAGCGGACCTAAGCACCAAGAAACCAATGAAAACAGATTTTCGCTTTCGCATCGGTAGCGTGACGAAGACGTTCACCGCAACCGTTGTACTTCAATTAGCTGGAGAGAACCGCTTGAATCTAGACGACTCCATCGAAAAATGGTTGCCTGGTGTCATTCAAGGAAACGGATATGATGCTAAACAGATTACTATCCGACAGATATTGAACCATACAAGTGGTATCGCTGAATACTCAAGGTCAAAAGAAGCTGATTTTGTTACGAATACAAAAAAGTCGTTTACCGCTGAAGAACTAGTGAAGATTGGACTTTCACTGCCCCCAGATTTTGCCCCAGGAAAGGGCTGGTCCTACTCAAACACAGGATACGTATTACTGGGTATGCTTATTGAAAAAGTAACCGGAAACAGCTATGCGGAAGAGATTGAAAATCGAATTATTGAACCGCTTGAATTGTCGAATACATTCCTACCTGGCAATTCAAGCGTTATTCCAGGCACCAAGCATGCCCGTGGATATTTCCAACCAGACGGAGCAAGTGAGCTAAAAGACGTTACTTATTATAACCCAAGTATAGGTAGCTCGGCTGGAGATATGATTTCTACTGCTGACGACTTAAACAAATTCTTCTCCTACTTACTCAGTGGCAAATTACTGAATGAACAGCAATTAAAACAAATGCTTACTACAGTTCCTACAGGGATTGCTGGAATCGATGGATATGGTCTTGGAATCTATGAAACTAAGCTTCCAAACGGTGTCTCGATATGGGGGCACACAGGTGGCATTCCAGGGTTTGTTACTCTTGCTGGAGGTACACTTGGAGGCAAGCATACGTTGGCCGTCAATTTGAACAGTTCGCCTAGAGCTAACACTCCTGATCCTTTTAAAAATATTTTACTTGCTGAATTTAGCAAGTAAGCAAAGAGGAAAAACGGATAAATTTTGTCATATTTTTTATAGCTAAACAAATAAGTGATGAAATCGATTACTTTATCTAAGGAGGCAATTCTCTCATGAAAAATAAACTCTCTGGGGTATTAGCCGCTACATTGGCACTAACGATGACCCTACCAACAGGGGCGATAGCGTCTTCTAGCAGTAATGTAGCTAATCAAGAAGTTGCTAGCCAAGAACTGGAGAAGATTGCGGCAGAGAAGGCTGCGCTACTCACGAAGTCTCATGGTACGACTAGCGTGCAGTATGCGTTAATTGATAATGGAAAACTTATTTTGTCGGGTCAGACAGGTAAGAACGATATGGAAGGGGAACAGCGGCTGACTAAAGATACTATATACGGGGTTGGTTCAGTCAGTAAAATGTATGCAGCAGCGGCTGTAATGAAATTGGTTGACGAAGAAAAAGTCGATTTGGATGCTCCTGTTGTCCACTATGTTCCTGATTTCAAGATGAAAGACGAGCGGTACAAACGCATTACGCCGCGTATGTTGTTGAACCATTCCTCCGGCTTGCAAGGTTCCACGTTTAGTAGTGTATATCTATTTAACGATAATGATACCTATGCCCATGATGTCTTGTTGCGACAATTGTCCAACCAGAGCTTGAAGGCGGATCCTGGCGCGTTCTCGGTATACTGCAACGACGGCTTTACGCTAGCCGAGATTTTGGTGGAAAGAGTCAGCGGTATGAGCTTTACCGAATTTCTACACCAAAAGTTTACAGAACCATTAAAGCTGAATCATACGAAAACGCCACAGGACAAATGGAGAGACGAAAAGCGTGCTGGACTTTATTTTCCGGCGTACCAAGGGCAGCTTCCCATTGAATCATTGAATGTGATTGGTTCGGGAGGGATTTCTTCTACGGCAGAAGATATGGTACGATTCTCACAATTATTTATGGGGCAGGGAAAAGGGATCCTCTCTGATAAAGCGGTCAAGGCGATGGAGCAAGAGGAATATAAAAAAGGAATGTGGCCGGGGGATGGAGATAATATTTTAAACTATGGACTTGGCTGGGATAGTGTGAAACTATACCCATTCAGTGAATATGGGATAAAAGGCTTGGCTAAGGGCGGTGACACGGCACTGCAACATGCTATACTGGTCGTGCTTCCAGAACAGAAGATGGCAGCGGCTGTGTTGTCATCCGGTGGCCAAAGCTCTACAAATCAACTGATGGCAACTCAATTACTGCTCGCCGCGCTCAAAGAGAAAGGCACAATTAAAGATATCAAGCCGAACAAATCTTTTGGCAAGCCGATCAAAGCTAAGATGCCTCAAGATGTGGCAAAGAAAGCGGGCTTTTACGGCAATAGCGGAAGTCATTTCAAAATAGAAATTACAAAGAATGGAGAACTGTTCTTACCATCTAATCGAGAAGAAAAATATGTATATACTGCGAATGGAAGCTTTATTAATGAGAAGGGTACTTCCAAGCTCAACTTCGTCACCGAGAAGAATGGAAGAACTTATTTGAGGGAGAGCACATATCAATCGACGCCAGGCTTAGGGCAAGATGTGTTAACTCATTATTTAGCTGAAAAACTAGAAGACAACGTGCTATCGAAGAAAACCGCTGCCGCATGGGCGAAGCGGGAAGGCGTCAAGTTCTATCTCGTAAACGAAAAATTTAGTTCTGCTGAATATCTCGTTGAACCGAAAATTCTTACCACACAAATTACTCGCAAGGAAGGCCTGGCGGGCTATTGGGACGGCAGAAAAATTACAGGCCCGAACACCGCAGCGCATCAGCTCCAGATTCCTGTGATGAACGGCCGTGATACGACAGAAACTCATTTTTATACAGAAGGCGGCAATGAATATATGGAGATGATCGGATTGTTATACGTAAGTGAATCCAACGTAAAACCGCTTGATGCAGGCCAATCATCCAAAGTTACGCTGCAAGCAAATGGGCATGCGAAATGGTTTAAGATCCCGCAAGCGGCAGCAGGGAAAACGATGACCGTGGCGTTGTCATCGAAGAGTTCGTTCGCGGTGTATGATGAGAAGGGAGTATGCGTCAATTTTACCATTGTGAGCGGCAATAACAAAGTAAAACTGCCGAATAACGGAACGGTTGTATTTGCTGGCGCGCCGAATTCGGAATTTGCAATCACGTTGAACTAGCTACAATTCAAGATGAACTTCAACAAAACCAGTACGACACAGAAAAGGTGTTTTGCTGGTTTTGTTTGTATTTACGCATTATCTTTACGAAGAGGCTTTCCACGAATAATATCACGCTCAAACTATGCAAGAACAGCTAGCATACCAGTTCTGGGCAATCATCTTTTGCCCCTTGTGCAAGATATACTTTTTCAATCGCTATTTCTGATATCATTGTTGTTTCTTGAATGTAAATTCGAATCGTGGCATGTATGTTTTCTTCTACGACAGGGATATTCATAGAAATCCAATTCACACACTCATTTTTATTTTGATCTTCAGTTTCAAGTGATAATTTTTGTAGCCAGTAATATAGCCGATGAACCGGTAGGTTCTATTTTTGACACCAGGAAACTTAGGATAATCCACTGTTTTTATAGTCTTGAATATAAGTTTTCCATTCGTTCTTTAATAGGTGTGTTCTGGTGCAAAAACTTCAGGGCAATTGCAAGTAATCTCTAAATCTCGGACATACTGATACTACTACTCTAAAAAAGGTGTGTGATCGGTATGGAAAAGGAAAATTTGTTCAAATGGAAGCACGAGGTTTGTCTATTGCTCACACCACCATTATGCGTTGGGTGCATCAATATGGACCTGAATTAGACGAAAGAGTACGACGTCATCTTAAGACAACAAATGATTCCTGGAGAGTCGATGAAACGTATGTGAAAGTAAAAGGTTAATGGATGTATTTATATCGCGCAGTTGATTCAGAAGGGAATACCATTGATTTTTATCTAAGTGAATCAAGAGATAAACAAGCAGCTAAGCGCTTTTTCAAGAAAGCCTTGGCTGCTTCTCATATTTGTAAACCTCGTGTTATAATAGCAGACAAGAATCCAGCCTATCGCGTAGCGATTCAAGAGTTAAAAGAAGAGAAACGTATGCCTGAAGGCATACAAATAAGGCAAGTTAAATATCTCAATAATATAGTGGAACAGGATCACCGTTTCATTAAAAAACGTGTGCGTTCTATGTTAGGATTCAAGTCGTATGAAACCGCCTCTTCTATATTGAGTGGCGTTGAGGCCATGCATATGATGAAAAAAGAACAACTTCACCTACAGGTGAAGTCTGCCCAAAATGAAGTTGGATTCATATATAAGTTGTTTGGAATTGCATCATAATCTGTCATTGAGCAGTCCATGTAGGTTCTATGTCTCTATCAAATGATTTTTGCACCAGAACCATTTATTGTATAGTACATCCACCGACGATTTGGAATTCTTACCATTTTATAGAAGAGGAAGATACAAAGAATTCACAGGGATATATATAAAGGAGATGAGGTTGTTTGTATATGAATGCTTCGTATACAAATAATAAGTAAACAAGTTTTCCTAATTTATCGGCTTACAAAATCTATAAATGGGGGTAATAAAGTGAAGAAAAAAACACTTATAACAGGTATGAGTCTAATACTTACTGTGGGAATTTTTGCGGGATGTACGAATCAATCAGACTCTAAAAGTACAGAACATCAACACGAGACAAAGAATGATAAAACAAATAAAGAGAATGAACATGTGGGTCATAGCGAAAAGAACGCACAAGATTTAAATGTCGCATGGCATTTATCATCTTCTCATCCAAAAGAAAACGAAAAAGAAAAATTAACTATCGAAATCAAAGATAACCAAAATAAACCTATTGAAGAATACGACATTAATCACGAAAAGAAAATGCATTTGATTGTAGTAAGTAAAGATTTATCTTATTTCAATCACATTCATCCTACATATGATGGAAATGGAAAATTCAACGTAGACGTAAGCTTTCCAAAAGGTGGAGAATATAAACTCATCTCTGACTTTATTCCAAAAGGAGGCTCGCAAACCACAAAAACACATACGATCAAAGTAGAAGGGACAGAACAAAAAGCAGAGCCTCTTCAAGCTGACAAATCATTAGTAAAAGTTGTGGACGGAAAAGAAATCACATTGAGTTATGACGGTGAATTAAAACCAAACAAAGAGGTCATGCTCAAATTCAACATAAAAGATGCAGCTACCAAGAAACCAATTACTGACCTTGAAACATATCTAGGTGCAACTGGGCATGTTGTCATTTTAAGTGAAGATACGGAAAAATACCTTCATGTACATCCAGCCGATACAAAGAACATGGGACCTGAAGCTATGTTCCACACAGAATTTCCAACTAGCGGCACTTATAAAATATGGGGACAGTTCCAGCATAAAGGCAAGGTATTTACAGTGCCTTATGTAATTACTATTCCTTAACTAGTCAATAAAAGGAACAATAAAAAGATCACCTTCATAGAGGTGATCTTTTTATACTGAATTTTAAACGCAAATTATTAGCCTTTCTTCACTCAACGGCTTCTTATAGGCCCAGTACCAGCGTTGCTGTAACCAGGGGCGTTTTCCAAAAGGAAAACAAGAAATTAATAAACAGCTGATTGAATATGTTGCGAAACAAGTGGGAGTGCCTGTTGATTCCTTTCAGGAATATGATTGGAATGGACGCTCCATTAAATATCATCGAGCACAAATCCGTGAATATATGGGATTTCGAGAGAGTACTTCCGAAGATATAGAACAAATGAAACTATGGCTACAAGCCAACATTTTACCACAAGAACTACAAATAGATCGTGTACGAGAATATGTTCTACACCACCTTAGACAACAACAACTTATTCCCCCAACTCAAGACCAACTAGAGAGAAATATCAAATCAGCTATTCACCAATATGAAGAATATATTTCACAATCTATTTTCACACAGCTTTCAGGACATTCAAAATCCAAATTAGATGCTTTCATACGTACTTGGTCCCAGACAGAACAACTTGAAGAGAATCAAACTATCCTTAGTTTTCGGGAACTTGTATCTGATCCTGGAAGGATTGGATTAGATAGTTTATTACAAGAAATAGAAAAGCTCCGAATTGTACGGGATATACAGCTTCCATCAGATTTATTCTACGGTGTTCCACCCAAGATGATCCGAACGTACAGACAGCGTGCAGTTTCTGAAGATATTAGAGAATTACGTAGGCACCCAGATCCTATCCGTTACACGTTATTAGCAGCTTTCTTTTGGTGTAGAGGTAGAGAAATTACAGATAATTTAGTTGAACTCATTATTCAAATTGTTCACCGTATTGGGGCTCGTGCAGAACGAAAAGTTGAAAAAGAATTTTTACGTGATTTTCGTAAAGTAAGTGGTAAGACAAACGTATTGTTTCGCATGGCCGAAAAAGCAGTGGAACAACCGGATGGCATTATACGAGATGTTTTATTTCCTGTCGTAGGTGAAGATACATTAAAAGACATTGTGAAAGAAATGAAGCATACAGGTCCGGCCTACAGACAAAAAGTTCATACAGTTATGAGATCTTCCTATGGTACTCATTATAGGAGAATGGTTCCCGCTTTATTGGATATTTTAGAGTTTCGATCGAATAATGATGTACATCGCCCTGTAATAGATGCAATTGATTTACTCAAACAATATAAGCTTACCAATCAGTATACATACAATGAAGCGGATTACATTCCGATAGAAGGAGTTGTAAAACCAGCATGGATTGATACAGTTATTGATAAGGAAACAAATCGTATTAATCGAGTGAATTATGAAATCTGTGTTCTTCAAGCTTTACGAGATCGACTACGTTGCAAAGAGGTATGGGTAGTCGGAGCAGATCGATACAGAAATCCAGAGGAAGATTTACCAGAGGATTTTGAACAAAACAGAGAAAAACATTACGAAGCACTCCAGAAACCCCTTGAAGCACAAACACTTATTCAAGAATTGAAAAATAGTATGAATACGGCTTTGGAAAAATTAAATAAACATGTGAAGAATGATACTAAAGTACGCATTTTGAGTAAAGGAACTGGATGGATTTCTGTATCACCTTTGCAGGCACAAGCTGAACCGGTTAATCTCAATTTCGTAAAAGCAGAGGTTATGAATCGCTGGCCAATGACCAATCTTTTAGATATTTTAAAAGAAGCGGATTTACGTGTCCACTTGACAGATACATTTCAAACATTAGGGAATCGAGAGATTCTCGATAAGGAGACACTGCAACGTAGACTTATCCTTTGTCTATATGGATTAGGAACGAACACAGGATTAAAACGCGTTGCTGCCGGAGACCATGGAGAAAATTATAAAGAGTTGCTTTATGTGCGCCGTAAATTTATTCATAAAGAAAATTTACGGCAAGCCATTTCAAAAGTAACCAATGCTATTCTAGCCACTCGTGTAATCGAAATATGGGGTGAAGGAACGACGGCATGTGCATCTGATAGTAAAAAGTTTGGAGCTTGGGATCAAAACTTACTTACAGAATGGCATATTCGATATAGAGGTCGAGGAGTAATGATTTATTGGCATGTAGAAAAGAATTCTACGTGTATTTATTCGCAACTCAAATCTTGTTCTTCTTCAGAAGTAGCTTCTATGATTGAAGGACTGCTGCGGCATTGTACAAATATGGAAGTAGAGAAGAACTATGTAGATACACATGGACAAAGTGAAGTTGCTTTTGCTTTTTGTCACTTGCTAGGCTTTCAACTGATGCCAAGGTTCAAAGCCATTCATGCACAAAAATTGTATCGTCCGGATGTAGGTATGCAAGAATCATATCCAAACTTGCAGCCAGTTTTAACTCGACCAATCAATTGGAATTTAATTGAACAACAGTATGATCAAATGATTAAGTATGCTACAGCCTTACGGCTAGGTACAGCTGAAACGGAAGCGGTTCTCAAACGATTTACCCGTAACAGTGGGCATCCAACTTATCGAGCACTAAGTGAATTAGGAAAAGCATTAAAAACCATTTTTCTCTGTGAATATTTATCATCAGAAGAGATTCGGAGAGAAATCCACGAAGGATTAAATGTAGTTGAGAATTGGAACTCTGCTAACAGCTTTATTTTTTATGGGAAAGGGGGAGAAATTCAAACGAATCGTATGGAAGATCAAGAGATTGCCGTACTTTCTCTTCATCTCCTCCAAAATTGTTTAGTATTAATCAATACTTTAATGATTCAAGAAGTTCTCTTAGACAAAAATAAATCTTTACTGAAGAAATTAGTCCCAGAAGATTTTAGAGCTTTAACACCACTTATCTATGCCCACGTAAATCCATATGGGACATTCAAATTAAATATGAAAGAACGTTTAACACTTCAAAGATCTTCTTAAGGTTTTTCAAATAAAAAGAAACTTCCTTATGGGGGACGGATTTACAACGCTAAGGAAATATAACATATAAGAAAGCCTAATTTTAAGCTATAATAACGAGAAATTAGGCTTTAATGATTCCATAAAAACAAAGGTTATTTATTATAGTTTTACCAACTTAGTAATTGTATTTATTTCTCCCAATTCGCTAAGTCTTTGCACTAGGATGGTTTCTGTATCCTCACTTAATACAAATTGTTCAGATGAAAACGGTACTAGTTGTAAGTTCTCACCGATCATTACTGAATACATTGCATGTTGAAACATTGTAATATCATTCGCATCATTACCGAATGATATATATTCTTTTTCTCCCACACCCAATTGTTGCAATCCACTCCACTTATCTATTCCATTTGGACTTATGTCTAAAATTCCTTCATTTCCATGAGAGTGAACCACAACATTCATGTTGCTAAGCCGTTCTTCAATTACTTCCATATTGTTTGAAGTAAGCACTAAAATTTTTATGATTGTCTGTAATTTATCCAATTTAACGTTTTTGGCACGTCCTTCTGGATCAAGATTATTCAAAATTGGATGTGTAGCTGGCCCTGTATAGGCATAATCCCACTCACCATCTATTAAATAAGAAGCATTATAAGTTCTAAGTAATTGAACAATATTTGCAAGCGTTTCTTCATCAAAACTAATCGTTGATATTATTTTTCCTTTATTTGCAATTATTGATCCATTTCCACCAATCATTGGGTATTGATGAAAACGCTCATGTAAGACGGGGAGTAAATCACGTATTGGCCTTGCTGAAGCAAAAATGACTTCATGCCCTTGAGCTACTAGCTTTTCTAATGATACTAGTAGTCTTTCGGAAATAGGCTGACCCTTAAAACAAATTGTCCCATCTAAATCAAATACAAACTTCATTCTACGCCACTCCTAAAATTTTCTATTTCCCTTATCATATCAGTTTATCTTATAATAAAAAGGACATATGTCCCAACAGGAGGATTAAATGAAATTTATTACTGACTTGAAACTACTTAAAACAAAATTACGAGAATATCATATTGAAGAAATGTTTGGTCGAGAAAAACACCCCCCATTTACTTTGCAACAATATGAACAAGATGAAATTATTTTACTTGAGGGAATTGAACTAGAATCATTATTATTTTTGGTGGAAGGAAAAGTAAAAATAACATCAAGTGTTGAAACTGGAAAATCACTTTTACTACGATTTGTCCAACCTTTTTCCATTATTGGTGATATTGAATTAATTCGAAATGTTCCCGTTCAATCACAAGTTAAAGCAGTTAATGAATGCTTATTAATTGGACTGCATTTTGATTATATAAAACAATATGAAATGAATAATCCGAAATTTTTACATACACTTTTAGAACATGTAAGCTATAAGCTTCAAACTTGTACAACAGCTTCTCGTGTAAACTTATTAGCATCTGTGGAAAACAAGTTTGCGAGCTATCTTATGTCCACGATATCACCTGATCCCGATAACATTTTTGGAATGGAGCTAAAGACTTCCAATATAAAAGAGGTTGCAGATTTACTTGGCACGACATATCGACATCTAAATCGAGTTATTCATTCGTTATCCGAAAAAAGAATCATTGAAAGAAATAAAAACTCTATTCGCATATTGAATTGGAGCGATTTAGAAGAAATGTCCAATGGAATCCGATATAAGTAAAAAGGATAATCCTGATTTTTCGAGGGTTATCCTTAAAATTCGTTAATTCTCCACTTCTGATACAGTAACCTCTAATTGATGCGAGTTTTATGAAGTTACTGTAACAAAAACGACCATTTTTGTTACAGTAGTTTGTATCAAGATATGAAGTCAAGTAAACTAGCAATCCAGACGTAACAAAAATATGTAACAAAATTATTTGTAACAATATATATTAAAAGACACTTTTGATACAATAAAAATAAAAAAGGAAGAATTACATGAAATTTGGATATATGCGAGTGTCTACGATTGATCAAAATTTAGATCGCCAAGAACAACAATTAAAAGAGGCCGGTTGTGAACGTATTTTTTTTGAAAAAATAACAGGATTTAAACGAAACCGCCCTGAGCTGAATCGTATGTTAGAATTTCTACGCCAAGGAGATACAGTAGTAGTAACAGATTTGACTCGTCTTTCTCGTTCTACAAAAGATTTAATTGAAATTGCCGAACTCATTTCTCAAAAAGGAGCAAACTTAAAAAGTCTAAAAGAAGCTTGGCTTGATACAACAACAGCACATGGAAAAATACTCTTTACTGTTTTTGCAGGGATTGCTCAATTTGAAAGAGATTTAACCTCTGAACGAACAAAAGAAGGAATCATAGCAGCCAAGAAACGTGGGAAACATCCTGGAAGACCCAAAACTGATGAGGAAAAGGTAAATTATGCTTTATATCTTATAGATCAAGGGATGAATCGTACGGATGCTGCAGAAAAAGCTGGTATCTCTCGCATGACGCTGTATCGTAAAATACAACAAAAAGATAATTAGCAATATAAATGAATGGGGCAGAGTGGAAATAGTATATCATTATTTGCTACTTTGCCCCTGGTTACAGCAACGCTGGTACTGGGCCTAAAAGAAGAGCAGATTTCAATACAAAGTACTGTTTCTGAAGCGTAAGAGAAAGCAGTGTCTCAAGATGAGATACTGCTTTGTTTTTTTAGCGGCATGCTTTTTCCATATGTGCCAAGGCGCCAAATATATTCAAGCGGTCCGTATTGATAACGAGAGAGCCACCAGCGGCTGATAAAGATTTGAATGATATAGAAGCCAATACAAAAAAGTGTACCGCCCCATAGTGGGAATATGATATTTGCTTTAAATAGTAATCCAAATACGAATAATGTTACGACCGTTTGTGAGATATAGTTCGTTAATGCCATACGGCCAACATATTGAAAAGGGCGGAAGATGTTTTGCCATTTCGCATGCTGCAAGAAACGCATAAGTGTGAAAATATAAAAAATGAATAGAGTCTTTCCGCTTAGCGTTATAAACGCAATCATTGTAAACGGTACGTATGGATCGTTTATAGTAAAATAGGTAATAATAATTCCCCATGTTGGCAAGGTAGAAAGGAAGGTAATGATTTGCCATTTTTTTAGCTTTGTATCAATCTCGTTTACGCGGCGAAACATTTCTTTTTTTCCGGCATACAGACCGAGTAAAAAGAGACCAACTGTTTCTGGTAGCATGATAAGAGATGAGCTAATTGCTTCTGAATAAAAAGCAGTAAAGCGATCTTGAACTTGCAAGCTCCAATCTAACAATGGAACGACAGGAGTAGAAAAAGCGTTAGGTGTTTCGTGGGGAATGAGCAGCATTATTAAATTCATAAACAACACAAAAAGTTCCCAAACACTTAACAAAATAAGTGACCAAATTAATAAGGTTTTTGGTTGTCTTTTATAAAATAAAAGAAGCAGGAACCCACCTATTGCATAATCATGTAAAATATCACCGTCCCAAAGTAGTACATAATGTAAAAATCCGAATAAGAATAAAATAAGTAGTCTCCGTATAAACAATAATTTTGGATGATGTGTCTTTTTTTCTGCGCGCTCCATAAAAATATAAAAACCAAGACCAAATAAAAAGGAAAAAATTGTGTAAAATTTTGTTTGGACAAACAGATCATAAAATAAGCGAATGTAACGATCGAACCCTTCATAATCACTCGTTAAATCTCGGGATTCAACTCCAGCTAATACGGGCCAATTTACAAGGAAAATACCAAAGATGGCAATCCCTCGTATAATATCAATAGAATGAATTCTTTCGTTTTGTGAAATACTGTTCATACTTCATCTCCTTATATATATTTCTTTAAGTATATTACAGTATGAATTGCAAGGTAAATATATCCATTTTATTTTTCGGCATCTTTGTTTAGCTCTGCCTCCTAGGCCTTCATGTCTAAACAGTTGGCTCCGCTTTTCTTTATGATCCAGCTCCAGCGGCTAGAACAGTCGGTGGCTTCGCGTCTTCCACTTTTCTTTTTGTATGTGGTAGGACAGTTTCTATGCGCGGCTAGAAGTTCGCGTTCTCCTAAAAAGAAAAGGGGGGTATATCGTTTTTTAACTTGTATATATGCATTTCCAAATTTTTCAACTGTTAACAATTCGCCTGTGAGTTATAATAAGAATGCACAACTATCTACGACTCCTTTAAAACAGGCAGAATGAAAGCTCTCCAAAAGGGAGCTTTTCTTTTTGAATTATATATTGATAATCATTCTCTTTAATGATACAATATGTTTAAAATTGATAATCATTATCAAAAATAAGGTGTGATAAATATGGTATATGCATTTTTGGGCGGAACAATTGTTTTATATGCAGTTGTAACAAAGCATGTGTTACATCGAGTAGGAGCAACTAAATAATGAACTATACTACATAGAAATCCTTTTCGTTCCACAGAGAATGAAAAGGATTTTTTTATTTTTTTACTGTGAAGATGCTGAAAATTTAGTAATATAAAAGATGGATACATCATGGAATAAAGGGGTACGAGGGGATGACAAACACAGTGCAAACAAACAGTTTACAAAAGCTCGTTTGTTTTTATGAAGAATGGCAGAAAAAAGGCGATATAGAACATAGTGAGAAGTTGCTTGAAGTTGTACGAAAATATAAAGAAGAGAAGCTTATGATTGCATTTTGCGGTCATTTCTCTGCTGGAAAATCAACAATGATGAACTATTTATATAAAGATCAATTGTTGCCAACAAGTCCGATTCCAACGAGCGCGAATGTTGTAAAGATAGAAAAAGGACCGAATCGCGTTGTTGTTATTTTAAAATCAGGGCAAAAATACGAGTATGACGGTATGTATACAGCAGAAGAGTTAAAAGAGCTTTGCAAAAATGGTGATGAAGTAATCGGTATTCATATTTATCGCACGGATGCACCGCTTCCAGAAGATGTTGTTCTTGTTGATACGCCTGGCATCGATTCAACTGATGATGCGCATCAACTTGCAACAGAATCTACGTTGCATCTTGCTGATGTTATTTTTTATATGATGGATTATAATCATGTGCAATCGGAAGTGAATTTACAGTTTGTTAAAGAGTTAAAACAGCGTAACAAAACCGTTTACCTTGTTGTGAATCAAATTGATAAACATAAAGAAAATGAATTGTCTTTCGAGACATATCAAAAAAGCGTAGCGCAATCATTTTTTAATTGGAATATAGAAGTTGATGGTATATTTTATACGTCTTTACGTATGCCGAATCACTCACATAACGAATTAGGGCAGTTAGAGCAACGACTTTCCTCGATAGTAAAGGAAAAAAATGTGTATGTGAAAAGAGGGATGGAGAGAGAAGTATCTTATTTGTTACAAGAACATTTCTCATTTTTACTTTCACAATATGAAAAACAATTGGAACCGTTTCAACAAGAGTTAGCATCGATGTTATCACTTCAAGATGTAACGGTGATTTTAGAACAGCTTGCAGAAAAAGAAAAACATATTACAAATACAGAAGCGGAAATGAAAGAGGAGTTTTTTAGTGGCCTGCAAAATATTTTAGACAATGCATATTTAATGCCGTTTGAAATACGTGATTTAGCAAATCAATATTTAGAGACGAAGCTCACTAAATTTAAAGTTGGTTTACTGTTTTCGAAAGGAAAAACAGAGCAAGAAAAACAGCGTCGTTTAGAAGTGTTTTATGAGTCACTAAAGAAAATAGTAGAGACGCAGCTTGATTTTCATATGAAAGAGTACGTTGTATCTTTTTTAAAGCAAGAAGAGCTATTCACAGAAGAACTTGGAAAAGTAATATATGACATAAATGCGGACTTTGGTCCGGCATTACTGGAAGCAACTATTAAACAAGGAGCTGGATTTACTGGAGATTATTTGCTTCATTATACAGCAGATGTCGCAAATGAACTGAAGAAATGTTATCGCCGCGCAGCACAGAATATACTTGAAAAAAGTTTGCCACTCTTGCAAAGTAAAGTGCAAGTAGACATGCAACGTATACGAGAAGAAATAGCACAATATGAAGCTGAAAAAGAGGCTAAGGAAATAAAGTTACAGTGCATGCAAGAGTATGATCACTATGAAAAATATTTACAAGATATATGGCACGATCGTTTTTCTGTTCCGCAAAGTATTGATATAGAGGAAGTTTTACAGCAAACAAAGAAAGTAACAAACGAAAAATTTCAAATACAAACGCAAATGGAAAAAGAGGATGAACTTACTTATAACGAGTCAGAAGCAGTTTCGAAAACAAAACTTAATATCACTCGTATTATGGAGCATGTTAAGGATGCAGAACATGTTTTGCAGAAACTTCCAGCTCTTAAACATGTACAACAAGAGATTATGGAGAAAAGGAAACGTGTGGAAGCGAAACAGTTTACAGTGGCGCTATTTGGCGCGTTTAGTGCTGGGAAATCTTCTTTTGCTAACGCGTTATTAGGAGAAAAGGTATTACCGGTATCACCTAATCCTACAACAGCAACGATTAATCAAATTTTACCAGTAACAGACGAGAAACCTCATGGTACGGTAATTGTACAGTTTAAATCAGAAGCGGCACTCTTTGAAGATTTAAAGGCTGTTTATAAATTATTTTATCGTGATATTACTTCCCTAGAAGAAGCGCTACTGCAAATTGATGATGTACTGCAATATCCAGAACCAAGCGGTAGACAAAAAACAACGTTTAGTTTTTTACGCGCTGTGCAGCATGGATATACGGAAGTAAAGCATCGGTTAGGAGAACAATCTCGTGTAACGTTATCTGAATTCGCTGATTATGTTGCCAATGAAGAAAAGTCTTGTTTTGTAGAGTATATGGAGCTTTATTATGATTGTGAATTGACAAGACAGGGGATTGCGCTTGTAGACACACCAGGAGCAGATTCTATTAACGCGCGTCATACAGACGTAGCGTTCCAATATATCAAGAATGCAGATGCAATTTTATTTGTAACGTATTATAACCACGTATTTTCACGAGCTGACCGAGAATTTTTAATTCAACTTGGACGTGTAAAAGATACGTTTGCACTTGATAAAATGTTCTTCTTAATTAATGCGGCGGATTTAGCGCAATCAGAAGAAGAATTACAAACAGTAAAGGGTTATATTAGCGATCAACTGCTGCAGTATGGAATTCGTAATCCACGGTTGTTCGCAATATCTAGTTTATTTGCACTGGAAGAAAAGCAAGGAAAAGATATTTCGAAAGAAGCGTATGGCATTTTACAACAATCTGGTCTTGCACAATTTGAACAAGCTTTCACTTCGTTTATTATGAGAGATTTAATGCTTGTATCAGTTCATTCTTTATACGGAGCACTTCAAAACAGTTATAAGCTTCTTGCAAATATGATTGAAAGTGCAATGCAAGGGAATGAAGAAAAAGAACAAAAACGACAAAAATATGAAGCAGAACGTGAAGAACTGCTTCATATGATCTCTTCGCACAGCGTTATAACAGAAGAAAAGGCATTGGAAAATGAAGTGAAAGAACTTTTATATTATGTAAAGCAACGTTTATTTTTACGATACAATGATGTGTTTACAGAATTTATTAATCCAGCTTCTTTGCGAACACAAGGGAATGTGAAAGAAAAATTACAAGAGTGCATGATGGAGTTAATAGCTTTCGTACAACATGACTTATTGCAAGAAATGCGTGCAACTTCGCTGCGTCTTGAAAAATGGATAAATGAAACGATGAGACATGTGCAAGAAGGCGTAGCAGAGCAATGTGTTACAAGGAATGAACAGCTCGTAATCCATACAGATGTAACATATGATTATCGCGTTCTTATGAATGAAAATCCATTTCCAACTATAGAAGCAACACAATTTAAAAAAGCATTATCCCATTTTAAAAGCGAGAAAAATTTCTTTGAGAAAAATGATAAAGCATTGATGCAAGAAGAAATGAAGCAAACGTTAGAACCGTTTGTAGCGGATTACGTAACAGAAGAACAACGCTTATTTGTTAGCCATTATAAACAAGAATGGCTTCATAGATGGGAACTTGTGAAAACAACTATGATGCAAGATATAGCACAATACTATGAAAGTTTATCATTTGCTTTATTGGAAACGATTGATGTTTCTGAATACGAACAGCGAAAAGAAGAATTAGGAAAGCAGTTACTAAAAATAGAACATGAAGTAGAAGGATTATAAGGATTAAGAGAAAAAAATACGTTCAATACGTTTTTGTAGTACAGTATCTAATGATTTTACAAATCCAGCAAATTCATCTGAGGAAACCATATGAGTTAAGACGAGACGTCTTCCATCTGGCGTTTCGCCGCATAAGACGAAGGAAGTGAACTCATATGGTTTTCCTTCTATTACTAATTTGGGGTAGGAGTACGTACCGTTTTTCTTTTTCTTCTCATCAATGGAGATTATATTGCACTTCTTTTCATTGTTGTCCATAGTAATGACCTCCTTTGTATTACTTATGGAAGACAAGTATGGTTTAGAACAAGGAGGGGAGAGAATTTTCATGGGAGAATTAGTAATTGAACATGTTTCACCAAATGAAGCACCGCTTTCGTTATTATTACTTGCCGATCCAAGTGAACGACAATTGAAATCGTATCTCCATAGGGGCATCATTTATATCGCAAAGTGTCTTGAACGTGTGATTGGTGTATATGTATTGTTGGAAACGCGCCCCAATACAATGGAAATCATGAATATTGCTGTTTCTGAAAAAGAACAGGGAAAAGGCATCGGAAAGCAGTTGCTACAGCATGCGATTATAACGGCAAAAGAACAAAACATGCACACGCTTGAAATTGGAACAGGCAATTCTAGTGTTTCGCAGCTTGCTTTATATCAAAAATGTGGATTTCGCATTTTTTCTATTGATTTTGATTACTTTTCAAAGCATTATGAAGAAGAGATTATGGAAAATGGCATTGTATGTCGTGATATGATTCGGCTTACGATGGACTTATAGTAGGAGGAAGAGAACATGGAAGTACATGAAGCAATTACAGCACATTCTCGCAAACAAAATGAAGTGGTGAAAGCATTTCTACAGTTAGAAGCACAGCGCGAAGCGGCGATTGAAGCGGCTGTATCACTTGCGTTAAATGGGAAATCTTTCTCTGTTGATGTAATTAATATGGTAACAAAACAAATTAATGAACTTGCAAAAAACGGCATTGCACAGCAGCGCAAGATTGTAACAGAAGAAATGGTAATGGAATACGTAGGGCGTTTAAAAGAGAAAGAAGGTCGTTAAGTATGATTGTTACAGTCGAATGGTTACATGAACATATACAAGATGAGCATGTTAGAATTATTGATTGCCGTTTTGACTTAGCAAATCCAAATTGGGGAAGAGAACAATATAATGAAGCACATATTCCAGGGGCGCTCTATTTTGATTTAAATACAGATTTATCAAGTCCAGTTACAAAGCATGGGGGGCGTCATCCGCTTCCGAGTATAGAAGAGTTTGTACAAAAGCTTTCACAAGCTGGGATTGATGAACATACGACAGTTGTGGCATATGATAGCCAAGGAGGAGCAATGGCTTCTCGTCTATGGTGGCTCTTAACATATCTTGGGCATAATAAAGCATATGTGTTAAATGGTGGTTTCCCAGCATGGAAGGAACAAAATTTGGAAGTAGTGAATGAGATGTCGGTCTTCGCACTGAAGACATTCGTTCCATCAGTGCAACATGATACTGTCGTAACAATGGAAGAGCTGCAAGCTAAAATTAGCAAACATGCTGATATAACACTGATTGATTCGCGAGAACCAAAGCGTTATGCAGGATTAGAAGAATTAGTTGATAAAGCAGCTGGTCACATTCCAAATGCGCAAAATTATTTTTGGAAAGATGGTGTAACAGAGTCTGGTGCTTTTAAGGAGCAGAAGGAACAAGAAGAGCGATTTATTCATCTTGATAAAAAGAAAGAAACGATTGTTTATTGCGGATCTGGTGTAACGGCGTGTCCAAACGTATTAACGTTAAAAATGACTGGTTTTACAAATGTAAAATTATATGTAGGCAGCTGGAGTGATTGGATTTCTTATCCTGAAAATATAATTATGAAAGAAAAACAGTAGCCTATTGCACGTCAAAAAAATTTGTATTACAATAGGGACACAAACAAGAAATACTTAAAAACAATATATTTTACACGTTGCGAACAATGTGATAAGATAACGATAAATAAATAAAACATCCTGCGGTGTGCGTAACTTATTTATGTCTAAAACCGATGATAGTAATACGGAAGTTCGATATTTAGAGGCCAACATCATGCCTTTCTTTGAGAAGGAAGATGAAAGGCAACTGTGAGAACATCCACCTGCGAGTAGCGGGTTTTTGGACATTTACGAGGGACGGCACGTGCGGGGTTCTATTTATACTTACGATTAATACTAACTGCCTACGATGTACGTAGCTTGTGTATGTCTTAAACCAATGATAGTAATACGGAAGTTCAATATTAAAATGTAGCCATCAAGCCATCTTTTTAAGAAGGAAGATGAAAGCATTTTTGAGAACATCCACCTGCGAGAGCGGGTTTATGGACATCTAGAAGAGAACGGCATATGTGGGTCTATATAAAAAACCTTACGTTTTATACGTAAGGTTTTTATTTTTTGTCAGCCTACTAGGAATGATTTGAGTTTTATTATGTGGAAAATATAAGTCGCTGCAATGCAGAATATAACATGATCGCTACTTGCTTTCTCCTTTTGTTAAAACATTGCACGTGGCATAAAAAGGCCCTGACCGTTTCTATGCGTGGCCAGATGCTCTCGCTCCCCTAAAAAGAAAGGAGGTTTTTAATTTGTATTATAACATAGGATTTTTAAATATTACCTGCATTCACCTGTAAATTCTCCATAATAAACATAGCACTTTCGATCTTCATCAATTTCTCTTGAGTCTAAGGCGAATTCCATCAATATTCCGTCCTTTTGAACGTACAAAATATCTGAATGAAGGTACGTTAAGATTTCTTCATGGTTCCATACATCTTTACTTTCTATCAAAATCGAATTTATTCCTTGTAGTTCTCTAATCTCAAAACCTATATGGGAATATGTTTTTTCTGAGGAATCATCGAAGAACTTTTCTTTTTCGACATATAATACCGCCGTTCCGTCAGAGTCCATCGCGGTCGCTGTTACGACATACGTATCTCCTTCTTTAACGAAATACTCACAAGTCATCCTTGCGACGGTTTCAGTGATAGAAATATCTGCATAGTTCCATAAGGCAGGATATTGTTTGGCTTCATCATTGAGTCGATATTCTAACCGCAATAGTAATCCCCCTTCCTTTTTCTTCTACTTTATCATGAATTCTATTATAATAAAAATATAATCTATAAAGGAGTGTAGGAAGGTGACAAAAACGAAATGGTTAGTAACAGGTGTTCTTACTTCTTTGATGGCCAGTACTTTATCTGGCTGTACAAAAGATCTCCCTCCAAAACCAAATGATAAGAGCTGTTCTGATTGGGATTGGGATGATGAACTTGGGGTGTGGCGGTGTGATGATAAGCATTCAAGTTATCATGGGCATTATTATTACAGTAGTAACTATTATCAAGATAAATCAACTTTCAAAAATTCACCTGAATTTAAGTCCTATCAAGCTTCGTCTGATTTTAAAGGGGGAATTGGAAGCGGTTCAAATGGCGGATCCGGAGGTTAAATCATGTCGTTTTACATAAAGGAACGAAGTCAATTTTATTCAAGGTTCCCTCACTTTTGGTCTGACTTATATGGGAGTGAGTATAGTCTTTTTCATGTTTTTGAAATAACAGAACAAACTATTAGGCATTTGCAATTAGCAACAGAACGAATGGGAAAAGTATTCTTTAAGACTGCTAGTCTTCTTCGGACTTTGCCGGATGATCAGCTTCTTGAACTTGGTTTTCCATCTTCAAGTCTACCTTTTATTAGAATGAAATCCCTGTTTCCTGAATCTGTTATTTCACGGTTTGATTTTGCTGTGACAGATGGTGGTATCAAAATGCTTGAGTTTAATAGTGATACCCCAACTTTTATTGTGGAATGCTTTCAAATGAATGGAAAAGTATGTGAAGAATTAAATTATCATGACCCAAACGAGAATCAGGAACGTCTTCTTTCTTCTGGTATCACAAAAGCGGTAATGGAAGCTGCTAAAGGAATAGAAATGCCAAACGTTGTCTTCACAGCCCATCATGAACATATAGAAGATTGGAATACGACTAGGTATTTGAGTCAGTTATGTCAGGTTAAAAACAAAATGATGTCAATGTCAGAACTCAGAATTACTGAAGATGCTTTGGTTGACAGAGACGGTGTGCCAATTGATATTTTGTATCGTCAAACATATCCAATTGAAGATTTAGTTGAGGACCGGGATCCTAAAACTGGAGATTTAGTAGGGATTGAGTTGCTGCAGCTTGTAAACAAAGGAAAGCTCTTTATTATAAATCCTATTTCGTCCTTTCTACTTCAGCCGAAATCGATACAATGCTTGATTTGGGGATTAGCTGAGATAGGCGCTTTTTATACAAATGAGGAACGACAATGGATTAAGGAATATATGCTGCCTACTTACTTAGAACCAGATCTATTTTTAGGAAAAAGTTCTTTTGTTCAAAAACCTTCGTTTGGTAGAGAAGGTGATACGGTTACAATTCGTGACAAAGACACGAGTATTATGATTCAAAATTCATATCAAACGTATAAAAAAGAACTTCCTGTGTTTCAAAAATACATAAAGCTTCCGGTTGTTTCCCTTGAGACTGAAAAAGGGAACGAGGAGCTGTCGTATGTGTTTGGATCGTTTTTAATTGCTGGGAAACCAAGTAGTATTGGTATACGTGCCGGTGAAAAAATTACGGGGAATGAATCTTATTATTTACCTGTAGGGATTAAAAAGGAGGATTATAAATAATGAATTTTTTACTTTATTTAGCAGTTTCACTCGGTCTTTTATGTATTGGTTTGTTTCTTATGGAAGTGACAACAAAAGTAAAGGAATTTTCGTTGATGGCGAAAGGGAATCGAGCAGCAAGCTACTCACTTGGAGGAAGACTTCTCGGTCTTGCTATCGTCTTGTATTCTACTGCTGCTCATTCTGTTTCACTAATAGATATGGCTTTATGGGGAGCGATTGGAGTTTTAGCGCAAATCGTTGTGTTTTATTTAGCTGAATTGTGCACACCGCGTTTTAACATTAATCAAAGCATCGAAGAAGATAACCAAGCCGTCGGACTTTTCCTTATGTTTTTATCAATTTCCATCGGAATTGTGATTGCTGGATGTTTAACATATTAAAAAACCTCACGTTTTATACGTAAGGTTTTTATTTTTTATTCGTTAATCCTTCTGATACGTACTCAATAAGTTTGTCTATTACTTTAGGAAATAGTTCTTCGCCGATTTCATCTTTATGTAATAGCATCATAAGAGCTTGTATTATCCCTGTGATTACTTGTGAATCATCTTTAGGTAATACTCCTCGTTCAATGAGAGCGTTGATGACTAGTGTACCTCTCTCCATATTATATTGAGAGAACTCCATCATTTCATTTGGCAATTTTCTCATCAGACGTTCGTGTTCATCATTTTGAAAAACACGTTGTAGAAAAGGATTGTCTTCAACAAATTGAAAGGATGTGTGAAAGAAGGAAGAGAGTAGTTCTTTTGAAGATAGCTTTTCTAGGAAATACTTGTTGTAATGAGGAAAAGTTTGAAATCAAGGTGTTGACATCTATTTTAAATAGGAGTAACATTTTCTATGTAATAAAATATGTCTCTGTTAGGTGAGGCTCCTGTATAGAGAGATGCTACTGCCCAAAAATGTCGAGAGACGCCAATGGGTCAACAAGAATGATCGAATTAAGGTCTTTTTTAATGTAGCTGGTTAAGAACCTATGCTATACAGTGCTAAAGCTCGGCGAGGGAGAGGTGCAATTGTTTTTAATACACACTACGTGATACGTAGTTGTATTAAACTTTGCTTATTTATGTATGTTCAGACCTTTACTCGCTCACGGGTAAAGGTCTTTTTTATTAGGGTGTATGTTGTACAAATATACATAGCTAAAAATAATCATATGAGGAGGTGAGGAACAATGTCAGCTTCGGACTCGGTTCCGTTACCCAGGTATTTCGAAAATAGAATGTGTGATGTAGGTAGGAAACGACTTGTTCCTCCCTCTATATCTGTAAATAGATAAATTGAGAAACAATGAGTTTCTTCCTGCATGTGTGAAGGAGGAGACGGACGGTGTTATATGTAAACAAGCGAGAAGGAATTATAAATAATATAAATCATAAAAAAACGATAAAAGTACAAGAGATTTTACAGAAGAATAATGAAATGCTGATGGAAGTTGCTATTCGAGATGTAAAATCTGTGTATGCTTATTTTAAAACAACAAGAAATGGTCTTTCTGTTAAAGAGGCAAAAAGACGTATTGTACAATATGGAAAAAATGAGCGATATGTGAATAAAAAAGTGATGTTGACTCATATTATGATGAAGTTGATGGAAAAAGTAAATCTGTTTGAAAAGGAAGCGAATCAAACGAACGCAATAACACCAAAAACAGTTACTGTTTTAAGAGTAGCAAATGATAAAGTGAATGGGATAGACACAGATTCTGAAATGATGAATATTCCAATAGAAGAATTGGTCCCAGGAGATGTGATTTGCCTTTCTGCAGGTGATACAGTACCAGCTGACGCTCGGATTATTTACGCAAAAGATGTATTAGTTGATGAATCTCCTTTAACGGGAAAAGAGGTGCTTGTAGAAAAGTATGAAAGTTGTTATCACATTGAAAAAAAACGATTTATGCCGCTAAAACGCATAAAAGATTATAATCCACTTTGTCTTGAAAATTTATGCTATCAAGGTACTCACATTATTAGCGGAACAGCAAAAGCAGTTGTTGTTTCCACTGGAAATAATACGTATGTGGAATTATTACATCAATGTTGTAAGTAATTTTTATGGATGCTAAATAAAGCAAATCATTGTATAATAACAATTACAATCATTATTTGATTATATAACCTTGCGTCATGACGTGAGGTTTTTATTTTTGTCATTAGGAGAGGAATTATGAAAAAAGTATTATTAGTAGATGGTATGGCATTGCTATTTCGTGCCTTTTATGCAACAAGTGTGTACGGACAATTTATGAAAAAACAAGATGGGATTCCAACAAACGGGATTCATGGTTATATGAAGCATTTATTAACAGCAGCTAGTACAGTTGAACCGACTCATATTGTAACGTGCTGGGACATGGGGAGTACAACGTTTCGAACAGAAACATTTTCAAACTATAAGGCGAATCGCGGAGCACCGCCAGAAGAATTAATTCCACAATTTGATTTAGTGCAAGAAATGACTGCACATTTATCTATCCCAGTTATTGGTATGAAAGGATATGAAGCTGATGACTGTATTGGGACATTAGCAAAAATGTATCAACATGAAGCGGAAGTGTTTATTTTAACAGGTGATACAGATTTATTACAGCTAGTTGATACAAAAATTACAGTCATGCTTCTTCGAAAAGGAATTGGAAATTACGAATTTTACACGCCTGAAAAAATTATGGAAGAAAAGGGCGTAGAGCCGTGGCAAATTGTTCACGCAAAGGCATTTATGGGTGATTCAAGTGACAACTATCCAGGTGTTAAAGGCATTGGTGAAAAGACAGCATATAAGCTTATTCAAGAGCACGGAACAGTTACAGGTGTTTTGGAAAACATTACATCATTAACAAAAGCACAGCGTACAAAGATTGAGAGTGACTTAGATAATTTACACATGTCACTACAACTCGCACAAATTCATTGTGAAGTACCAATTTTTTGTCGATTAGAAGAAGCTTTTCACACAATTGATAAGGAAAAAATACAATTCGTTTGTGAGCAGATGAACTGGGGTAGACCGGAAATGTTCATAAATATGTTATAGAAAGTGTTTTTTTAAGAACTTATATTGAACGAACTATAGATAACGCCCAATCAAATTAAGAATTTGATTGGGCGTTATTATTTATATAAATACAAATAAACCCCTTTCTTTTTGGGGGAGGCGAGAGCATTTGGCCATGTATAGAAGCGGTCATGATTTGTTTTGCATAGCAGCGACTTAGATGTCGAAAAAATAAAAAGGATTTATATAGATATGGTTTCTACAATATCTAGCTTCTGTAGAATGATAGTAATAGTAGTACATAAGCTGCTAGCAAAGTTACGTTTCAATAGTAAAACGATATACATACTAATTCATGTAAAAATATACGTAGTTTTCATTTGAATTTCAAATGGATTTCACATGAATCTTTTATTATTACACAATACAGATAATTATTTATCTTTTATATAAATAAAATTTTGTATCCCGTATTAACGAGCAGTAATCCCCCGCTCCAAGATTTAAAGAGAAATGAAGAAGAGAGGCGGGGGATGAAAAAAACTCTCACTTAGGGAAGTTTCACTTGTAATAATTAAGGAGGAAGATTGATATGCGAAAAAAAATAAGAAAATCCTTTAAACAGTTATTAATAGAAAATAAACAATTATTATTGAATGATAAAGAAAACATAAGAGAAATTGAAGAAAAAATTGAAAAAAGACATATATCATATAGAGCAACGAGTAATTGAGTAAAGAGCGGCCAAAAAATAAAGTGGAACTTCTATTCGTGAAAGAAGTTCCACTTTATTTTAATCGTTCGAATCTATAGACGTTTCTTTACCAAATGATACGTCTACTTTAGAGACCTCGTGGTTTGTATGTTCACCTTTTTCCAGCCGTCCAAAGCGAAAGGAAAAGGGTGGTTTTCGTAAGAGATAATCGTTGATAGCCACCACCTGACGGTAGCGGTTATCTAAAGATGAGCACATGTTGCTCTCTTTTTTATTAGATTCATTAGTCCGGTATTATTTTAATTAGATTCCTGTTTTAAAGTTCTAAATGCAAATGCCCCTGAAATGATTTGTAAAACCACTGGAAGGAATAAAATGAATACTGACATAACCAATGTTACTAATGGGAGTAATATCATACAAAGTCCGTAGGCGATATTGTTAACCTTATTTACTGAACATGCTAAAACTAACAGTCCTATTTGAATAATTAATAAAATAGAATAATAAGTCAAAGTTTTATAATCAACATGTCCATATAGGGCAATAACAGTAATAATAGACATGATCGATAAAATAAAAGTACCTATAACTCCTAAAATACCTCCAATTAAACCTAGTATAAATTCAGGAGTTCTTTTCATTTCTAATACCTTCCTAACTATTAATATATTATGTATATAATGTCCACTTATATATATTATCAAATACGGTTTGGAAAAACTATGCATAAATGGATTGGTTTTAACATTAGATGTAGCAAAAGAAATGTTCAATTTTATTTAGCAGAAGTCTTCAGATCACCTTATTGATTCCCTTTTCTTATACACGATCTCAATGATCCAACATACTGAAATTGATTCTTATAAGGGCAGTGAAGTAGGCCAGCTTTGGTGTGCGAACTCGAGGTTCTGGAGCAAGCACGACCTATTTTTCACTTCTACTATAAAAAAATAGTAGCACAGACCATGGCCGTGGTCTGTGCTACTAATCTTAGTATGTTTTGTTTTAAAACATCCCATGTGGCAGGACAAGCCCCTGACCGCTTCTATGCACGGACAGATACTCTCGTCCTCCCCTAAAAAGAAAGAGGTTTTTATGTCGGTTTTTTAATTTGGATATATATAAATCCAAATTGACATTCCAACACAAAAGTTACCGCCATGCTGAACAAAAAATAACCTGCTACTTTCTTTCTCTCTTTGTTTGAACTTCGCATGTGGAAGAAAAAGGAATTGACCGCTTCTACGCATGGCCAGACGCTCTCGACCATCTCAAAAGAAAAGGGGGTTATGTCAGGTTTTTAATTTGGATTTATATATACTATGTAGTAAGTGCTTCATTCTGCTCTCATTCTAGTAATTTTATGCAGCATGCATTTCTTTTTTTCGTTTATTTGGTAGTTCTACAAAGATCATTCCTAAGAAAATGCAAATACACCCAATGATAGCTGATAGCGATAATTGCTCATTTGCAACAAGAACACCTGTTATTGCTGCGAAGACGGGTTCCATTGCAAAAATAATAGCGACGCGGGTAGGAGATGTATATTTTTGCGCGGTTGTTTGAATAAAAAATGCAAGGGAAGTGGCAAAAAGTGATGTTAGTAAGAGCGCAAATAAAAATGAGCGATTTGTCCATAATGACATCGAAAATAATTTCTCCCAATCTTCAAACAGAAAAGCGCAAATAGAAGAGAGGAGTCCAACCGTTAATATTTGTGTTGTACTTAATAATAACGGAGATACCTTTTTGGAAAAGAATCCATTTACAAGGATATGAGCAGCAAATGCTACAGCACAACCTAAGATAAGAATGTCTCCTATATTGAATTGAAAAGCGTCTCCAGCTGTTAATAAAAAGAGTCCAATTGTAGCTGCTGTAATTCCGAGTACGATAAATAGATTTGCTTTTTGTTTTAAAAAGATAAACGATAAAATGGGTACCATGACAATGCTGAGCCCTGTTAAAAATCCGGCTTTAGAAGAGGTTGTATATAATAAACCAAACGTTTGTAGTAAATACCCAACAAATAAAAAGAATCCTACAATCATACCAGCACCGCTACTAAAGCCTACGTGTTTAATAGGTATTTTTTTCATAGAAATGAGCTGAATGATGAATAAAATCATTCCGGCTAATAAAAAACGTACACCATTAAAAGAAAATGGCCCGACAAATGACATGGCATTTTGAACGACAACAAATGTAGCTCCCCAAATGAAAGCAACAAACAATAAAGCGAGAGGAGCAATCCACTCTTTTTTCAATACACTACCTCCGTTACTTTTTTTGTATAGCTTTTCGTGCCAATTCATCGGCTGCTTTATTTTGGCTGCTTGGAATCCACTTTATAAAAAAGAGATCAAATTGCTGAATCATTTCCAGGGCTTCATCTAAAAGTGGTGCATATAATGGGTTTTTTACATATTGTTTTTCAATCGCTCGTTCTACAAGCTGTGAATCTGTTCGAAACGATACAATTTTATAATTATGTTCGGTGCAATATTTTAATGCAGTAAGTAATGCATGATACTCTGCTTCATGGTTGCTCATAATCCCAAGTGGAACAGTGAGCTCTACAGGTGGTTGAATCCCTTTAATAAAAACCCCAGCGCCGGAAGGGCCAGGGTTTCCTTTTGATGCACCATCGATGTACACTTCAATCAAACTGAACCCCTCCAATTAACCGATTGTAATACTATAGCAGCATGTAAATGTTTCATTCGCTTTTAACATTTGAATTCCTTTTTTCTCTTTAAAATCTTTTGCAGGCTCTAATTCATCGGCGATGCCATACCAAGGTTCAATACATAAGAACGGTGCATCATTTCCTGGTGTCCATACACCGACAAATGGGAATCCTTCAAATGAAACTTTGACAAACTTATTATGATTGTGAGAACGGATGGTAATTTCATTTTTGTTCATATCCTCAAATATAAGTGCATCGTTTTTAAATAAATCGTATGTAAGTGGAAGCTTTGTTGCTTCTTCGGCTATTACGAGTTTATTTTTAGAAAGAAATGGTCCTTTTAGTACACCTGCTTCTAAGCGCTCTGGAGTACTGAAAGATAAGTAGTAGTCTGTGAAAGATTCATTTGGTAATAACGGACAATTAAAACCAGGGTGTCCTCCAATTGAAAAATACATTTCTTCCGAGTTAGAATTGATTACTTCGTATGTTACATATACAGATGTTTCATTTAATTCATAAGAAACAAGTAATTCAAATGCAAACGGATAGTTTTGTAAAGTTTTTTCATTACTTGTTACTGCGTATGTAATTTTTGATTCACTTTGTTTTTTTATCGTAAATGTTAAATCACGAGCAAAGCCATGTTGTGTTAACGAATATGATTTACCATTAACATAATATGTATTGTCTACTAATCTCCCGACGATTGGAAATAAAATAGGAGCGCGTCGTCCCCAATACTTTGCATCTCCTTGCCACACATATTCTGTATGATCTTCTTTTAAGCGAACACTTTGCAGTTCTGCACCTTTTTCAGAAATGGACACGATCATTTTTTCGTTTTGAATCGTTGCTGTCATGAACAAACCTCCTAAATCTTTCATGTTTTTATTATACGTTTTATAAAAAGAAAAGAATAGTGTATGACTATCCTTTTGTAATTTGTTCATTTCATACATATAGCAAAGCTTTTTCTATATTGACTTGAATTCGAATCATAATTATAATGTAATTTTGTTTATTATAATATTTACGTGGTTCGTAACCATCCCACGAAAAAAAACTAAGGAGAGCGTATAATGAAAATTAAGACACTTGTTGGGAATGGTATTTTAGCGGCACTATATATTGCTGTTACTATGCTTATTCAACCTTTTGGTTTTACGAATATTCAATTCCGTATTTCAGAAATGTTCAATCACCTTATTGTGTTCAATAAAAAATATATTTACGGAATTGTGTTAGGCGTATTTTTAGCAAACCTCTTTTTCTCGCCAATGATTGCATATGATCTTGTATTTGGAGTCGGACAATCTATTATTGCTTTACTTTGTACAATTGTTTCTATGCGTTTTATAAAAGGAATATGGGCGCGTATGATCTTTAATACGGTGGTCTTTACATTTACAATGTTTATAATTGCGATTGAACTACACCTTGCATTTGACTTACCATTTTTGTTTACATGGTTAACATGTGCGATTGGTGAGTTTGTTGTAATGGCAATCGGGGGACCTGTTATGTATTTTATTAACAAACGAGTACAGTTTGAAAAATTTGTGTAAGATTCATTAGAGAGTTGTTCACTTTATCGTGGCAACTCTTATTTATTTTTTCGTGTTATCTTGTTGATGGATCTAAATACATTTTAATTTTTCATCTGCTATGCAGAATAAAACATTTCTCCTTTTGATTTCATCATTGCATGTGGTAGGAAAAGGCCCTCACCATTTCGATGCGCGGCTAGATGCTCTCGTCTGCCTAAAAAAGATGGTTTTTAATTTGTATCTATAAAGATAAATGAATTTCGAATAGAATACGGACCGCATAGACAAAATAGGATAAAATAAAAGCATAACATTTAGTATGAACGTGTATAGTTTTTGTATATAAAAGGGGGAGCAAAATGAAATATAAAATTACTTGGCTATATCGAACAAAAGATGGTTTAGAGACTAGTTTGGAAACAGATTTTCTTCGTTTAGAAGAGGCAATGCAATTCGCAGCGGATTTTGAAAAAACAGGGAGAGCGAAGGAATTGTTATTTCAGGATGAGATGGGAGTAGAATGGACGTTAAAAGAAGTTAAGAAACTAAGTAAACAAGTTGAAGAAGAAGTGCAAGATCTTACGCTGTATTTTGATGGAGGGTATGATATTGACACAAAAGAAGCAGGTGTAGGGGTAAGTATTTATTATAAGAAACAGGGGAAATTGTATCGAATTCGCCGCAATGCTTACATAGAAGGAATTGATGATAATAATGAAGCGGAATATGCAGCGTTATTATATGGAATGAACATATTAGAAGAGCTAGGGGTTAAATATGAATCGGTTATACTGCACGGTGATTCTCAAGTAGTTCTTCAACAATTAGCGGGTGAATGGCCATGTTATGAGGAGCATTTAATTCATTACTTAGACCAGATTGAACAAAAAGCAAAACAGATGAAAATAAAACTAGTATGTGAACCGGTTTCTAGGAAACAAAATAAAGAAGCTCATCAATTAGCAACACAAGCACTGCAAAGAACAAACATTGATAGTCATAAAGAAATAACAGAATAGGAGTGTAGAAGGAGTGAATCGTAAGCAACTGATTACTGAGGTGAATGATTTATTAGAAACATATTGCGATGGTTGCTTTTTGCAAAAGCATTTTCGAAAAGAACATAGTAAATATTATGCTCACTCCTTTTGTATTCGGCAATGTACGATAGGAGAAAAGCTACAAAAGTATGGAAAACAATTACAATAACCTCCTTGCTCAGGTGAAAGTTTTTTATTCCATTTCTGAACTGGCTACGCTAAAGATATAATAGGTGTACAGGTAAATAACTGAAATACATGGCTGGACAGATAAGTGAATTGCTTCTATTTGTATGATTATGCAAGGACAACCTTTATATAAAGTCTTATCTGATGGAACACAGACATATAAGGTTTGGACAAAAAGCCCAATCGAAAATCCCTTACCACCATCGGATAAGGGATATTTTTCAGTTGATTGCACAACGGATATAAGTTCTCTTTCGGATGAATATGTAGCCAATATGCTGTTAAAAGTCAGCGATAGACCTACAAGCAATTTTATGCAAGAAGATTATCTATCCTTGAAAGATCATTGCTAACGGAAAGGGGCGACTTTTTATCAAGAAAAGATAGACTGACGATAAGTGTTGTATTCTGGAAAAAATTTTTTAAAAATTCAAAGAGTCATAAGTAATTCTTATCGAATATTATAATTAATCAATATTTCAGTTATTGTATTTGGCGATATAAAATGAAAGAGGCTTTAGAAAGTGTTAAAAAAATTATTTGGTTATAGAAGAATTCAAATTTCAATTAATAATGGGAGTGGATTTTATGATTCTTGGTTTGCATCACGCTCAGATAACTATTCCAAAAGGTGCTGAAGAAGAGGGGAAAAATTTTTATTGTGGAATTCTTGGTTTACCTGAGAAAGAAAAGCCCGAATCACTAAAGGGGCGCGGAGGATTTTGGTTAAAAGTCGGAGATAGAGATGTACATATAGGTACAGAAGAAGGTGTTGATCGATTAAAAACAAAAGCCCATATAGCTTATCAAGTAGAGGATATATCGTACTGGAGAAATGTGTTAGAACAAAATAACATTCAGATAATTGAAGGAGTACCAATCCCAGGCTTTGAACGTTTTGAGTTCAGAGACCCATTCGGAAACAGAGTGGAAATGATTCAAGAAATTTAGTTACTCCATTAATTAAAAAGTAACTACTCAGTCACTCTATGAAAAACCGGTAGAAAAGCCTTTTTTAAGTGGTCAAGAGGGACTGGCTATGTATAGTAGCGGTCAGGGCCTTTTCCTGCCACGCGCAAAGTTTTAAAACAAAGAAAGGCAGCGAGGTGTAGGTCCATTTTTATCTTCATGGCAGCAATTATAGGTAAGCGTATTTTCGCTGGAATTATACTCCTTACCAAACTTCTAAATGAAATGTATGGCTGAGTAGTTACATTAAAAATAGACAAAGAGCTTAGGGGAATTTTCTAAGCTCTTTGTTGTGATTTATACTGAGAATTCGTTTGATATTTAATTGCAATTTACGATGAGAAATGGTCCGTTTTTTATCGTTTTGCACCTCAAAAGTGAACCTGTTAGAAACTTCTCTGGATGTTTTTTAATTCTTTGCTTCTTGTAATTGATGCTCGCATCTTTCTAATTTTTCTTCTTGATCCAATAGAAACGGTGCATCTAAATCTGTTGCTACTTCTTTCATTGTTTCGAGCTGATGACGAGCGGATTCAATGGCATTTGTAGCGTGCTGCAATGATTCAGGGTCCATTGTGACTGTCGCAGAACCAACCATCTTTTGCGCAGTTTCTACGCGGAATTTTACTTCTTCAAAATCGTTTACAGGTGAACCCATTGTTTTCTCCTCCTTATTTTCTCATTTCACATAGTTTTTGCTCTGTGGAAAAGAAATATGCAGAAGAATAACAAAGGAGGTTATCAGTAGATAACCTCCTGTCATGTATCAAATTAAAGTTTTACTACGTTAGTAGCTTGAGGTCCGCGATTTCCTTCAACGATTTCGAAAGAAACTTCTTGACCTTCTTCTAAAGATTTGTAGCCTTCGCCTTGAATTGCAGTGAAGTGTACGAACACATCGTCAGCACCTTCAATTTCGATAAATCCAAAACCTTTTTCGCTATTAAACCATTTTACTTTACCTTGCATACTACAATGCCCCCTAAATATGATTACTTTCTCATTTAGTGAATGGTATCTAAAATATTTACAAATTCATAAAATTGAAATTCGAATATTCTGCTAAATAATAACTTAAATATACATGTGATGGGAGATTTTAGTCAAGTAAGCGGTTTTATTTTTTGTATTTTTAAATAATCTTTCGCACTACATGAATACCAATTAAGAAACCAACATAAAAACTTTTTTAGGAGGTGAGAGCAGGACATGTTTTGTTCTGCATAGCAGCAAGCTATATCTTGAAAAATTAAAAATGAACGTTGTCAGTTCAGACAGTTTTTGTATGTTTGTGGATAAAAAAGGATATTTTAAATATGTGTATTTTTATCGTGGATTTCAAAATGTAAAACAAGGAATTTTATATTCAAATATCGAATATATAAGGTAAGAAGTGGTAGGGGGATTTCATTAATTCTTCATGGCATGTTTTTTAATCCGTTAAGCCTTGGTTTTTGGTTTGGTGTAATGGAAGTACAAATTATTTTACGGAATGTAAATATTGCTTTTTCTATTCATTTTGTATATAAAGTTTTATAATTGTTTATATAAGATTGAAGGGGAGATTTCTATGTATCGAACCACCGTAAATGAAAAGGAAATTATTATTACATTAGCAGCAAAAATACGTAAAGAAGTAACAGACAGAAATTCATTATACGAGGCTGTTCTTCAAATAGCTGAACGACTACTTCAAACAAAACAACCGACATTTGCTGTAAATCATGAAATATTAGGGTTGATTATTGGAGAAGTACAACGAGGAGAAGTGACAGTTTTTGCAGTGGAACATATTATTCCAAAACAGAATATATTCAGTTCGAGCAATACTTTCTATCCAAATGGGGGAACAAGCAAATTTGTGATGGGAATAGAATAGAAATAAAAAGGCGGCCATAACAATGCGTTACGGTCGCTTTCTAAAAGAGAGAGGGGAATGGGGATGAAACGGGTAATAAAAGAGTATTTTCTTCAGCACGATATTGTCATTATGATTGGAGTTTTAATTGCTTTTATCGTGTTTTTGAACATGAAATTGTTTACATGGATTGCAGCTATTGCAGTTATTGCAGGTATTATCTTTTATACAATTAACGAATATGTAACACATCGTTTTTTATTCCATTTAAAACCGCCAAAGAATCCATTTTTATTAAAAATGTTAAAACGTCTTCATTATGACCATCATGTATACCCGAATGATTTAAAGCTACTGTTTTTACCTGTGTGGTATAGTCTTCCTGGATTTGCAATCTATTTATGTATTGTATATGGTATTACTTCTAACCTTACGCTGACATTATCATTTGGAATTGGAATGATCTTTATGCTATTAGTATATGAATGGAAACATTACATTGCTCACCGGCCAATCCGTCCATTAACTCCGTACGGAAGGTGGCTAAAGAAGCAGCATACACTCCATCATTATAAAAATGAGAATTATTGGTTTGGAGTATCGAATCTATTTTACGATTTTCTGTTTAAAACATATAAAGAAGTAAAAGATGTCGAAACAAGTGAAACAGCTCGTAATTTAGAAGGTGAAAAAGCGGTGCGATAAGCACTGCTTTTTATTTTAATAAAATATATTAGAAAATTGGAGAAAAATGACAAAATTTGTCTATCGAAAAATCTTTGCTTACAAAAATAGATTGTCTAAAATAAACTTAAGTTTCTGAATATTTATAAAATTTAGTGTTTTGAATTATGAAAGGAAGTTTTTAGAGATTTCAATTGAAAAGAAAGGAGTAGGTATGAAATGAAACAAGAAACATCTGCGCGTAAATTGAATGGTGAAATCAATTACTCGAACGTAGTGCAGTCTACCGAATTTCAAAATTTGTTACAAGCAAAGAAAAAATTTATTGTACCGATGAGCATTTTCTTTTTCAGTTTTTTTATTGCTTTGCCTATTTTAACATCGTATTCAAAGGTGCTCAATACATCGGCGTTTGGTGATATTACATGGGCATGGGTATTTGCATTTGCTCAGTTCATTATGACATGGACATTGTGCATGATTTACAGTAAAAAAGCAGAATCATTTGATCGATTATCGAATCAAATTCTTGAAAACTTGGATAAAGAGAGGGGATAAATATTGAATACAACAGCTTTTACTTTATTTTTAGTCATTGTTCTTGGAACGCTTGTTATTACGTATTATGCATCGAAAAAAACAAAAAATGCAAGTGATTTTTATACAGCAGGCGGTGGGTTAACAGGATGGCAAAACGGTTTGGCGATTGCGGGCGATTACATGTCCGCTGCTTCTTTTCTTGGAATTGCCGGAGCAATAGCATTAACAGGGTTTGATGGATTTTTTTATAGCATTGGTTTTCTTGTTGCCTATTTAGTTGTATTATATCTTGTTGCAGAGCCGCTTCGAAACCTCGGGAAATTTACATTAGCAGATATGATTGCAGCGCGTTTTGATGCAAGAAAAGTACGCGGAGTAGCAGCTCTTAATACGATGACAATTTCAATTTTTTATATGATTGCACAGTTAGTCGGAGCAGGAGCACTTATTAAATTATTATTAGGAATCGAATACAGTGCGGCTGTACTCATTGTTGGGACATTGATGACTGTATATGTTATTTTTGGAGGAATGACAGCAACGAGCTGGGTGCAAATTGTTAAAGCGGTATTATTAATGGCCGGTACTTTTATTATTTCTGTTATTGTGTTTTCAAAGTTTAACTTTAGTATTACAGAAATGTTTGCACAAATGAAGACAGCGACACCATTGAAAGAAGCATTTTTAAATCCTGGTGTAAAGTATAAAGATGGTTTAGATACAATTTCGCTAAATTTAGGACTTGTTCTTGGTACAGCAGGGTTGCCGCATATTCTCGTTCGTTTCTTTACAGTGCGTGATGCGAAAACAGCCCGTCAATCTGTTGTATATGCCACGTGGCTAATCGGAGCTTTTTATATTATGACAATTTTCTTAGGATTTGGTGCAGCAGCATTTGTTGGGAATGGAGCAATTGTGAAAGCGAATGCAGCTGGTAATATGGCGGCACCAATGTTAGCAGAAGCGTTAGGTGGAAATCTTTTATTTGCTTTCGTTTCGGCAGTAGCCTTTGCGACAATTTTAGCTGTAGTAGCAGGACTTGTTTTAACAGCAGCATCGGCGTTTGCTCACGATTTTTATAATGAAATTTTACGCCGTGGAAAAGCAACAGAAAAAGAACAAGTAAAAATGGCACGCTACGCTTCAGTGGGAGTTGCAGTATTTTCTATTATTTTAGCGTTATTTGCACAAACGTTAAATGTAGCGTTCCTTGTATCGCTTGCATTTGCTGTTGCGGCAAGCGCGAACTTACCAGTTATTTTATTTACGATATACTGGAAGCGTTTTAATACGACGGGTGCTGTTTGTGGTATGCTTGTTGGCTTAACTTCCGCTATTCTCCTCGTTGCAATGAGTCCGAATGTATGGAATCCAGTGGCTGGAAAAGCGATTTTTGTGGGGGATCCCTTATTTCCATATACAACGCCAGGAATCATTTCTATTCCACTTGGATTTTTAGCGGCATATTTAGGAACGATTTTCTCAAGTAAGAAAGAAGATGTGGCGAAATTTGATGAAATACTTGTAAAGTCGAATACAGGACATGGTATTAGTGACGTATCGGTACATTAAGAAACAAAGTGCTTTCTGGCTAAGGGAAGGCACTTCTGTTTTTATTTGTTTTCTCAATTAAATTTATCCATTTTTATTGTAGATTTTTTTGTTTATACAGTAGGATTTATATTATTTTTGTGGAATGAAAGTTTAGTGAGAAAAAAGTTTCAACTATTTATGAGGCACCGAGCAGCTATAGAGATAAAAAGTTGTAATGGAAGGTGGAATATATAGTGAAAACGAGGCAAATTGGAGAATTATTAGCAAAAGATGAAAAATATGTATGGCATGGAATGCGTCCGTATAGTCCGAGCAGTACAATGATTGGAACAAAGGCAGAGGGCTGTTGGGTGGAGGATAGTGAAGGAAAGCGCTATTTAGATGGAATGAGCGGTCTTTGGTGTGTGAATAGTGGTTATGGAAGAAAAGAACTAGCTGATGCTGCACATGAACAGCTGAAAAAGCTTTCTTATTTTCCGATGTCACAATCACATGAGCCGGCAATTCAATTAGCAGAAAAATTAAATGAGTGGCTTGGAGGAGAATACGTTATTTTCTTCTCTAACAGTGGATCAGAGGCTAATGAGACAGCATTTAAAATTGCTCGCCAATATTATGCATTTAAAGGAGAACCGCATCGTTTTAAAGTTATGGCACGTTACCGCGGCTATCACGGAAATACAATGGCGGCGATGGCAGCAACAGGCCAAGCACAGCGGAAATATCAATATGAGCCGTTAGCTGCAGGTTTCTTACATGTTACACCGCCAGACTGTTATCGTATGCCTGGAATTGATGTAGAGGATATTTATGATGTGGAGTGTGTAAAAGAAATTGATCGCGTAATGACGTGGGAATTAAGCGAAACGATAGCTGCATTTATTATGGAGCCAATTATTACGGGCGGAGGTATTTTAATGCCGCCGCAAAATTATATGAAAGCTGTTCATGAAACGTGCAAAAAGCATGGTGCACTTCTTATTAGCGATGAGGTCATTTGTGGTTTTGGACGTACAGGAAAACCATTTGGATTTATGCATTATGATGTAAAGCCAGATATTATTACGACGGCAAAGGGAATTACAAGTGGATATTTACCATTGTCCGTAACGGCAGTGAAAAAAGAAATTTATGAGGCGTTTCAAGGGGCGGGAGAATACGAATTTTTCCGGCATATTAATACATTTGGTGGAAATCCAGCCGCTTGTGCATTAGCACTTAAAAATTTAGAAATTATGGAGGACGAAGGCTTGATTGATCGTTCTGCTCAAATGGGATCTCTTCTATTGAAACAATTAAAAGAGGCAATTGGTGACCATCCATATGTAGGAGATATTCGCGGAAAGGGATTACTTGTGGGAATTGAACTTGTAAACGATAAAGCGACAAAAGAACCAATTGATGGGGACAAAATTGCAAGTGTTGTGAATGCTTGTAAAGAAAAAGGATTACTTATTGGACGCAACGGTATGACGACAGCCGGTTATAATAACGTTTTAACGTTAGCGCCGCCGCTTGTAATTTCTAGTGAAGAAATTACGTTTGTTGTAACAACAGTGAAAGAGGCAATGGAGCGTATTAGATAAAAATGGGCAGGCGAGCCGGGACATAGAGGCTCGCCTGTCTATTTTTCAAGACACATGTTTCATCATGGCATGTAATCATCTGCTTTAAAAAGATGTCTTTTCCATTCATGACACATCTTTAATAATTTTTTATAACAGTACAGCTACATTAGCCCTTATAAATGATCTTTTCTTGTATTCCTGCTCATCATTTATTGTAGTTACATGGTAATGAGATTTACGATTGCTTAAAAGAAATTAGTATTGGAGATTTTGTTATTTATAATACAGTTCCTGCACTTGTATAATAAAGGAAACGGATGGGTAAATAAAAAGAACGGAGAAGTAAATATGTTATTAAATCAACGGTTTACAATTGGAGAAATGGCGAAAATGCATAATATCCCTGAATCGACATTGCGGTATTATGATGAAAAGGGAATCTTTCATCCAGCAATTGTTGATTCGCAAACAAATTATCGCTACTATACAATCGATCAATTTTCAATGTTGGATACGATTAAGTTTTTACGACAGTTAAATATACCGCTAAAAGAAATTAAACGATATATAGATGAAAGAACACCAGCGTTTGCGCTGGATTTATTGGAGAAACAGGAAGAGATGTTACTGAAAAAACAAAGGGAAATTGAATATACGTTAGCAAAAATAAAGCATAAAATTCATTTAATGAAAGAAGCTGTACAAACAGATGCTTATACGGTCTTTTTTAAAGAATTACCAAAGCGGAACATTACAGCTCTTCCTATTACTCCAAATGTAACAGATGATATGTTTGAATATTATATTCATTCACTTCAAAAAAATATGAAACAAGTAGATGATAGTTTATTTTCAGGTGATATAGGTGTAACTGTAGCAAAAGATGCATTATTACAACATGATTTTCAAGCATACAATCGTGTATTTATTCTTCTTGATTACATGCCATTTCAAATTACTACTTCTCATGTAATTGAAGAGGGAATATATGCGTGTGCGTATCATCATGGACCATACGAAGAAACTGGTAAGACTTACAAGAGGCTGCTACTAGCTATTGAGAAAGATAGATATGAAATATGTGGTGACGCAATTGAACTGTCCTTAATTGATTTGTCTGTAACGGATAATCAAGAGGAGCAAGTGACAGAAATACAAATCCCTGTGATGAAAAAGTGAAATAGAAAGGCTTCTCATTTATATATTTTTTACTTCTCTCTTGACCTTCAAGTAACTTGAAGGTTTACAATATGAATAGAGAGACGTAAAGGAGAATTTTGTAATGGAAACAACTGAGCATTTAAGAGAAAAACCGATGAAAAGTCTATTTATTTCTTATTTAATTCCGGCTGTACTTGGAATGGTACTGATGTCGGTGAATATTATAATCGATGCGGTTATGGTCAGCCGTGGTGTGGGAGCAAATGGATTGGCTGGAGTAAACGTTGCTGTTCCCGCATTTTCTATCTTTTTCTCCATCTCACTATGGATTGGGATGGGCGGAGCTACAATGTATTCTATTGCTTTAGGAGAAAATAATATAGAGAGAGCACGTTCTATTTTCACACAATCTATGACGGTAGCGGTTACGATTGTTGGTATATTAATGATTATTTGTTTATGGAAAATAGAAGATATAGCGTACTTATTTGGAGCAAATGATGTAATTTTACCGTATTCGTTAGATTATCTACACGTATTATTCACCTTTGGAATGATATATGTGTTAGAAAATGTCTTGAGTACATTTATACGAAACGATGGAAATCCGAATTTGGCTATGGCAGGTTTGATTGTCACAGCGGTGTTAAACATTGTATTTAATTATATTTTTATTTTCATTCTAGGCTGGGGTGTGACAGGATCAGCATCTGCTACAATTTTATCTGCAGCAATTGGTTTTCTTGTGCTACTGAGTCATTTCTTTAGAAAAAACAGTATTTTAAAATGGACGAAGCTCCATTTAGAATGGGAAACCGTAAAGCAAATTATGGTCATTGGTTTTCCGAGTTTCACGACAGAGGTTACAGTAGCGATTGTAACGATTGGATTTAATATCACTTTTATTCAATATGCTGGTGAACAAGGCGTTGCATCGTATGCTATAGTAAATAGTATTCATGCGATGACGTTACTTTTATTCTTTGGTGTTGGGGCAGCACTGCAACCAATCGCAAGCTTCCATTATGGTGCAAACTTAACGGAAAGATTAAAACAAGGGTTACAGATTGCGGTTAAAACAGCTGTTGCACTCGGTGTTATCGCAACACTGATTGGTTTATTCTTTGGGAAATATCTGGTCGGCTTATTTGACGTTCAATCCGAAGAATTATTAAATATGACGGTTATAGGAATTAGTTTATTCTTCATGCAATACGTATTTTTAGGTTATAACATTGTATATGGTGAATATTTCCAATCTGTACGACGAACAAAAAAATCTGTTTTAATTATTTTAAGTCGAGGGTTGTTACTTATCATTCCTCTTCTGTGGGTGATGCCAAAATTATTTGGTGTAAATGGAATATGGCTTGTAATGCCTGTTGCGGAACTATTAACAGCATGTGCCGTATTTGTGATGAATCATTATTCACATCCAGTTTCTATACGTGTGTTGGAAGAAAAACATATATAATAATGAAGTCCCCTTAATATGTTAAGGGGATTTTTTCTTGTTCTATACGAATTCGTACAAATATTACTTTTAAAGGATAAACTATCTTGAATTGGAAAATAAAACTATACAAATAATTGGAAGGATATTATGATGAAAAAAATGGTGAAATAGGAGAATTTATAGGGATGTTAAAAAAAAAGAAATTCAAAAAGTATTGTTTTATTTTCATTATCATTGCAGCAGTTTATATGAGTACTTTACAATATATTATTTACAAGCATGGTCACATGGAAGCACCAGATGATGCGGATTATATGATTGTACTTGGTGCTCGTGTGAAAGGAACAGAACCTTCTTATGCTTTGCAATATCGTATTGATAAAGCAGCTGAATATTTAAAAACACATCCACAAACAACTGTTATTGTGTCTGGTGGTAAAGGAAAAAGAGAGGATATTTCCGAAGCTTTAGCGATGAAACGCGGATTGGTGGCGCAGGGAATTCAAGAAGAACGAATTACAATGGAAGATCGTTCCACGAATACAGATGAGAACATAAAATTTTCAAAGCTGCTTATTCCAACAAATAAGAAGAAAGGAATCATTGTGACGAATGATTTTCATATGTACCGCGCAAAAAAAATTGCCGAAAAACAGGGATTGCAGTTAGAGGGATTGTCTGCAAGAACACCAAAGCCTATCATAATTCAATCTAATCTGAGAGAGTATTTAGCAATTACGAAGTATTGGATTATGAATCAAATATAATGAGAAATCTTACAAAAAGGAAAGAGTGACAAATTAAAAGGATGTAACGCAGACTGAATCAATGAGTACGTTTATGTGTATGAAAAGCTTGAAATATTTAGAGAGAAAGAGATGAGGAAGTAGAAAATAGAGGGGAATTGGCATTTTATTCTTAAAGAGGATGAACCGGGTGTTTAGCAATGGGTTCATCCTCTTTAAAGAAAGGTCAAGGGAATTGTAACAATCTCAATTTATGAGAGAATACGTTTTTCTCCTTGGATTTCTTGAATCGGATTAATATTTTGTGTGAATTCAAGGGTGCCCATGTATTCTCCATCTTCACTCCGTATAGCGAAATAGCGAATGTATACATATTTATCTTTGAACTTAATCCAGAAATCTTCACAATCTTTGTTTCCAGATTTAAAGTCTTCCAAGAGCTTTTCAACGACATGAACGCTTTTCGGAGGATGGCAGTTTTGAACTGTTCTGCCGATTATCGCTTTTGTGCGAGCAAAGATTCGCTCTTTTCCATGAGAGAAGTAGCGTACAACATCATTCTGATCAATGTACGTAATATCCACAGGCAAGTGGTTCAACATCATATCTAGTTGTTTTAAAGATAGTATACCTGTTTCTAAACGTATGAATCCTTCAGACATAGCCTGCTCTTGCACCGCTTTTCTTTCAGGTTTCCATATACTCGCAGGACCTGTTAAGCAATAGCCAATTTCATCACTTTCATGAGCGATTTTAACCCATTCATCTTCCGTAAGAGTTTGAAGTGCCATTGGAAACAAAATATTTTCCTCTTTAAAAATCATTTCAGTTACCTCATGGATGACAAAGTAAACGCCGTCTAAGACAGTCTTTTTATCTCCGTTATAGTTTGTTAATGCTTGTTTTACATCTTTAATGGCGTTACGAATGACATCATCGATTCCCCACATTACTTGTGTTGGGCCGTAAATTCCGTATTTTTCTAAATAGGGGAAAAGCAGATTTTCTTTACGGCTGTAGTGTTTATCCACATCCAGCAACAGATTTAAATCTTCGATTAGTTTATAAACGTTTTCTTCACTATCTTCTTTCTCGAAACGTTCGTAGTGAAGTTGAAGTTTGAAGTTAACAAGCTTATCAATTTTTTTGTTTTCAAGCTTAAATGTATGAACTGGATGCCCAGCTTGATCTTCGGGTTTATCGGATCGATGGATTTCTTCAATGGAACCCTTAAAAATAGCTGTATGCACCGAGCATAAACGTTGTACTTCTTCCACTGGAATTCCTTCTTCTTCCATGAGTGCCTGTTCAAGTTTTGAAATTTCCGCGACGGTAATATTCCCGACTGCTTCTTCAAATTGTGCCTTTACTTCTTCCACACTTTTTCCATTATGAAGATTTTTAATAATTTCCTTTAAGATAGCCTGTCTTTCAAATTGATTCATACTTTCTTGTTCACGATTATTAATTATTTCACTCATAAGGATCCTCCTCTATTCTTTCATGTTAAATCCATTATTTTTAAAAGTTTTTTTAACGATATCGAAAGAAATTCCCTTCATCCGGCATCCATTTGGAATAGTCATCACACGGCCGACCGTGTGCAGCATGCCGGGTTTCGTTATATCTTCAAAGCCTAGCTCTTTTAAGATAGGGATGATTTCAGGGTATTTGTTAGCCAAATCGCAAACGGTTTGACTAAAATCAATCATCTTTGTCATCACTCTCACCTCGGAAATAAGTGATATTAATTCTCAAAAACAATGTAACATAAAGAGAATGAATAAGAAGTGAGGAAAATCACACGTGTGATTTTTGAAAATTTGAAGGAAAAACTAGGGAACGTTAGGGGAGTACGTTGCGTAAAAAGAAGTACAAGAGGCCGTGATAAAAAGAAATTTTGTACCTACTCAGTCACTCTATGAAAAACCGATAGAAAAGCATTTTTTTAAGTGGTCGAGAGGGACTGGTTATGTATAGTAGCGGTCAGGGCCTTTTCCTGCCACGCACAAAGTTTGAAAACAAAGAAAGGCAGCGAGGTGTAGGTCCATTTTTATCTCGCTATTTGTGGGCAGTAATACTCCCACCTCAAAATTTGGCGAAAGCATTGTCCAGCTCCAGTGGCTAGAATGTTCGGTGGCTTCGCTTCTTCCTACGAGGTAAAAAACACCTCTACGTCAGAAGCTCCATCCCCCTCACATTCTGGACGAGCCACTTCCGCTTTTCTTAAGAAGTTAGGTGGGGGATAAACCACATGTAAAAGCTTGATTGGTAAGGGCTGATTAAAGTTTCATGCGTGATGTATCTCACAACATGAATTCTTATATAACTTTACAATGAGGATATAAGTCGATAGGAGGGTTTAATCTTGATTAATCGTGATTTTAACAAAAATCCATTTATTGTAATATGGGAGTTGACAAGAGCATGCCAATTAAAATGTCTTCATTGTCGCGCGGAAGCTCAGTATCATCGTCATCCTCTTGAGCTAACATTTGAAGAAGGTAAAAAACTAATTGATGATATATATGAAATGGATAATCCGATGCTTGTTTTTACCGGCGGTGATCCGTTAATGCGTCCGGATGTATATGATATTGCGGATTATGCGATAAAAAAAGGTGTTCGGGTATCTATGACACCAAGTGCTACTCCAAACGTTACGAAAGAAACAATTCAAAAAGCAAAAGAAGTAGGGCTTGCTAGATGGGCATTTAGTTTAGATGGGCCAACAGCTGAAATACATGATCATTTTAGGGGGACAGAGGGGTCATTTGAATTAACAATGAATGCGATTCGTTATTTGCATGAATTGGAAATTCCTATTCAAATTAATACTGTTGTTTCTAATTATAATGTGAATGTACTTGAAGATATGGCGAAATTAGTAGAGGAATTAGAGTGTGTGCTTTGGAGTGTATTTTTCTTAGTTCCAACGGGGCGCGGCAAGGAAACAGATATGATTTCACCAGCCGGGCATGAAAGAGTATTCCAATGGCTATATCAATTAAGTAAAAAGGTTTCTTTTGATATTAAAACAACGGCTGCTCAGCACTACAGACGTGTTGTTATTCAACAAAAAATGAGAGAGAATAAAACAACAGATCAGGCTATTCAATATCAGCATGTATTGATGAATGGAATGACGGGGCAGATTGATGGACTTGGACGTGCTCCAAAAGGGGTAAATGATGGAAACGGTTTTGTATTTATCTCTCATATTGGAGATGTATATCCAAGTGGGTTATTACCTATCAAAGCCGGGAATGTTCGAACAACACCACTAGCTGATATTTATCGAAACTCTTCCATCTTCCAAGACTTGCGTAACCCAGACAAGTATAAAGGAAAGTGTGGGGTTTGTGAGTTCCGATATGTTTGCGGAGGATCTCGCTCTAGAGCTTTTGCCATGACTGGAGATTACATGGAAAGTGAACCTTTCTGTGTATACATCCCAAAAGCATTACGAAAACAGAAACAAAACGTATAAAAATGACATTGTTGATAAAAGACTTTGGGTGAGGGTGTTAAAAGAATGAAGTTAATTATTCCAAAGCAGCATGGGGCATGGGGAATGCTGCTTATTCCATTTGTACTGGGTGTTTTAATTGGTAAAGGGACATGGTATCATATACCGCTCTTTTTGGCATGGTTGTTTGTGTACTTAGCTACGTATCCGTTATTAATGTACGTAAAACAACCACGAAAGAAGTATTATTTACATTCTTTCTTTATTTATTTTAGTGTGGCTTGTGTGTGTGCGATCATTGCTCTTATATATGAATGGCGTATTGTGTTCTTTTCCATTATTATGCTCCCATGTTTTTTCATAAATATTTACTTTTCTCGCCAAAAAAACGAACGAGCTTTACTAAATGACATGTGTGCTATTATTTTGTTTTGTATAGGGGGAATAATTAGTTATTATTTCACAATGAAAACAGTTGATGAGAAGATATGGGTTGTTGCAACTATATCATTTTTATATTTTATGGGAAGTACGTTTTATGTGAAGACGATGATTCGTGAGAAAAAGAATCCAACGTATCGCTTTGTTTCATGGGGGTATCATTCTTTACTTGTGATTGCGACTTTAATTGTATCACCGTGGTTTACCATTGCCTTTATACCAAGTTTGATACGATCTATATTCCTTTATGGTAGAAATATTTCGATTCTACAAGTGGGTATTTTAGAGAGTATAAATTCTATTTACTTTTTTGTTTCAGTAGTATTGTTAGCCAGAGCATTACTGTAATAATTATTACAGTAAGTTTGTGGGTGTTTAGTAATATTTTGATAAGGAAACTGACTCAAATATATAAATACAAATTAAAAAATCGACATAAAAGCCCTCTTTTTTTAGGTAGGCGAGAGCATCTGGCCATGCATAGAAACGGTCAGGGCCTTTTCCTACCACATGCCAGGTTTAAAACAAAAGGAGAAAGCAAGTAGCAGTCATGTTGTATTTTGCGTAACGGCGACTTATAAAGAAAAGCGGAAGCCGCTGGAGCTAGACAAAAATGTCGAAAAATTAAAATGGATATATATATAGATTCTGAAAGGACTGTATAAATAATGACTTTCTATCAAACGTTAACGCCATATTATGATGAAATTTTTCCTGCAAATGAGAAACAAATGAATTTTATAGTCTCTTATTTACAAAAAGGTAGCTCTATATTGGATGTGGGCGCAGGAACAGGTAATGTATCCCAATCACTAGTTGAAAAGGGGTTTGCTGTTACTGCGATGGAACCAGAGAAGACGCTGGCTGCAAAAATTCGGGAGAAAGCTGCAGTTTACGAAGGGATATTTAGTGTAAATACATTTGGAATGCAACAAATTGAAAATGTGCCTGGAGTATTTGATGGTATTTATTGTATTGGAAATACACTTGTTCATTTGGATAATTCGAAAGAAATCTTTAATTTTATCTGTGGATCTTATGAAAAATTAAAAGCAAACGGAAAACTAATTATTCAAATTGTAAATTATGAAAAAGTATTAGCTGAAAATAATTTCAAATTTCCGGTACTGGAGAAGAAACATTTCTCGTTTAAGCGTAATTATACGCTAGAAGGAGAAAAAGTATTATTTACTGCAACATTGAATGTGGATGATAAAGAACTATCAAATAGTATTCTGTTATATCCTATTACGAAAAAACAACTACTGCCTATGTTAAAAGAATGTGGTTTTCGTACTGTAGAAACTTTCGGTAATTTTAAAAAAGAGGCGTATTTACCGAATGGGCCAGCTTTAGTTCTTGTAGCTACAAAGTAAATATGTCATAAAAAATACTTTAGTAAAGAAAAATTTTCATTTACTAAAGTATTTTTTTTATTGGTTTTTGCAAAATGTGATTCAAGTCCTCTTTTTATTTTAGGAAAATTTTTATAATACAATTGTTGTTAAGAGATAAAAATGAGGAGGAATTAAAAAATATGAATAGAGAAATTAAGCTAACTGAAGATATATATTGGGTAGGGAAAATTGATAATAGGGAAGTTCCATTTCACCGTTTAATCTTAGCAAAAGGAACAACTTATAATGCATATCTTCTAAAAACGGAAAAACCAACAGTGATTGATACAGTTGACATAGAGTTTGGAAGAGAATTTGTAGAATATTTAAGTGAATTAATTGATCCGCAAGAAATTCAGTATATCGTAGTGAATCATACAGAACCCGATCATTCAGGTGGATTGGCAGCATTAGCATCAAGGGCTACAAATGCTACAATTGTATGCACAGAAATTGCAGTACCTGAGTTGCAGGAAATGTATAAATTGCATCACAGAAACTTTTTAGTTGTAAAAGATGGAGACACATTAGATATTGGTGGGAAAACGTTGAAATTTAAAGAAACTCCATATCTTCATACAGAAGAAACAATGATCACATATTGCATAGAGGATAAAATTTTATTCCCATGTGATATTTTCAGTACACATGTAGCGAATTATGAATTCTTTAACGATGAAGCGAATGAAGATATTACGGAAGATTTCATAGGCTACTATAATGCGATTATTCACCCGCATAGAAGATATGTCAGAACGTTAATGGAAGCATTGAAAGGCTTAGATGTTCAAATGATTGCTCCGTCTCATGGGTACATTTTACGCCAAGATGTCCAAAAATATATTGATTTATATGCAGAAATGAGTAGAGATACAACACTAGGGAAAAAAGTAACTATTGTATATACAACCATTAAAAATAACACGAAAAAAATCGCGAATATCATTAAAGAAACATTCGAGGCAGATAACATTGAAGTAACAGTATTTAATGCTGATAAATCAGATAGAGCTGAAATTCTAGAAAGTATTCAAGAAGCAGATGCAGTCTTCATCGGATCGTCAACTAAATACGCAGATATGATTGGAAATTTAGAAGAAATTTTAAAAGAAATGAAAGAAATGAATTTAGAAGGAAAAATAGCAGCTGCATTCGGATCATACGGTTGGAGTGGTGAAGCAATTGAGGTAGTACAAGATTACTTAAATGAAACAAATATGAATGTACAAAGTACATCAAATGTTATTAAGTCTACAGGTATGACTCATGTTGAATTCCCTATTCGTGTAAGATTCTCTCCAAAGGATGAAGAGAAAACAGAACGAATTAAACATGCAACAACATTTGTTACAGATTTATTATTAAGTTCTATTTAATAGAAAAACGTAGGTGAAAATATGGAAAAGAATTTTGTTATTATCGGAAGTGGAGTAGCCGCTGTAAATGCTGCAAAGACAATTAGAGATCATGACAAGGATTCAAAGATATTCATTTTTGGTGAAGAATCATCTTTACCCTATAACAGAATTAAACTATCAAAAGAGCTATATTCAGATTTACACAGTGAAAAAGTTTTAATCAAAAAAGAAAAATGGTACCAAAATAATAATATATCAGTTTTCACAAATACAAAGGTAGTAAAAATTGATACGGAGCAGAAAAATATTGTTACATCAAATCATGAAAAAATTTCGTATTACAAATTATTAATTTGCACGGGTGCAAATAATAGAAGGCTACCAGTAGATGGAATAAATAAAAAAAATGTCTTTACTATTAGAGACATGCAGGAAGCAGATAACTTTAAAGCATGTTTAGAAGATAAAAAGCATGTTGTAAACATTGGTGGAGGCGTACAAGGGTTAGAAACAGCTTGGTCTATGATGAAAGCTGGTAAAAAAGTATCCATTGTAGAAGTTGCCGCTACACTAATGGGAAGACAATTAGATGAAAAAGTTTCTCTTTTATTAAAACAAAAAATTGAAAGTTCCGGAGTAAAAGTATATTTAAATACGACTATTGATTCTATTCTTGGAGAAGAAGTAGTAACTGGAATGAAAGTGAATGGTGAACAACTAATAGATTGTGATAGTGTTGTTTATTCAATTGGGGTCACTCCTAACATTTCTTTAGTAAATAATACTCCTATTCATGTAAATAGAGGTATTATTGTCAATGAGAAGATGGAAACGAATGTGGAATCTGTATATGCTGCTGGGGATGTAGCAGAAGTAAACGGTGAAATTGGCGGACTATGGGGACGAGCAATGGATCAAGGGAAAATTGCAGGAAGTAATATGGTTTCTAATCCTGCAATTTATAAAGAAGCAATTCCAACTACTATCTTTAATGCATTCGATGTATCTTTATTCTCAATTGGATTCGTTGATGAAAAACAATGTGATACAACTATCGTTGAAGAAGATGGTAAAGAGAAGTATACAAGGTTATTTATCAAGGATCATAAAATAGTAGGTGTCATCTCATTAGAAGGAGTTGCTGCGTCCATCCCTTACAAGTCTGCTATTGAAAAGCAGGTATCATTAGAAGAGATTGATATGAAAAATACGAATGTAAGTGAAATAATGAGCAAGGTAAAAGAGAAACTGAAATCTTAATATAATAATAGAAAGAGGACATTATAATGAAAAAATATATTTGCTTACCATGCGGCTATATTTATGATCCAGAAATTGGAGACCCGGATGAAGATATAGAACCAGGAACAAGTTTTGAAGATTTACCAGAAGATTGGGTGTGTCCAGTATGTGGAGAAGATACTGAACATTTTGCACCGGTAGAGGAATAGCAAAAGAAAAAGTAACGAGAAGATTATATAATTTCTCGTTACTTTTTTAATATGAAAAGAATTTTTTGATGTGATTTGGGTCACTGGTTTAGCTTTTAGGAAGAGATATAATAATTTAGGTATCATAAGGATACTTTATTACGTATTAATGCCCATAAAAGCCCGATTGGTGAGGGCTAATAATAAAAAGACACTGATTAAAATTTCATTTTATATAATATATGTAAAGTTAGGTGAGGTAATATGAAAGAACATTGTTATCATAAAAATTTAGTAGAGCCTTGTCCAAGAAAAGTTCTAATTTTTAAATCTTTATCTGATGAGGAAATTTTAAAAATAGCTGCAATGTCAAAACATAAGCAATTTAAAAAGGGACAACCATTGATTCATGAAGGAGAGAAATCAGATACATTATTTATTATTAATAAGGGACAAGTAAAGCTATCTAAACTAACCACTCAAGGAAAAGAGCAAATCTTGCATATTTTAACGAGCGGTGAGTGTTTTTGTGAATTAAACATATTTAATTGTGATGAGAAGAGTAATTTTAGTGCGTATGCTATGGAAGATACGAAAATTTGTATGTTAAAAAAAGATGATATGGATAGTATAATAGAGCGAAATCCAGGTATTGCATTAAAACTGTTAAAAACCGTTACAAAACGGTTAGCGCATACAGAAAATTTAGCTCATAATCTTGCAACAAATGATCCAGAAGTTAGAATTGCCTATATCATTCTAGAGTTTTGTGAAAAGTATGGTAAGGATACTGATAAAGGAATAATTATAAATTTACCGTTAACACGGGAAGAAATTGCAAGTTATATAGGGGTGACACGGGAAACAATTAGTCGTAAATTTAGTAAATTTGAAGACTTAGGGTTTATAACATCAATTGGAAATAAGCAGCTAATAATTAAAAATAAGTTAGCCTTTAGAAAATATATAGAGTAGATGGATAAGTGATATTGAACTAGATAAAAAGCAAGGTTAAGTTAACTATATATACAAGTTAAAAAACGACATAAAAACCCCTTTCTTTTTAGAGGAGGGACGAGAGCATTTGGCCGTGCATAGAAACGGTCAGTGCCTTTTCCTGCCACATGCGAAGTTTAAAACAAAGGGAGAAAGCAAGTAGTGGTCATGTTGTGTTCTGCATAACAGTGACTTCTATGGCGAAAAAATAAAATGGATGTATATATATACAAGTTGAAAAAACGACATAAATTGTGTTTTAAGCATATTGTTTGTCCGTATACGAAAAATGTGGTAATTATTGAGTATTCAGACTATAGGGGGTAGGATGTTATGAATGAAATGATACATACAATGGAACAACACGTATCAGTACGGAAATATAAGAAAGAGCCAATTCCCAAGAATGTAATCGAAAGAATGATTGGGGCTGCGCAGCATGCAGCATCATCACATTTTGTACAAGCATATTCAGTTGTATATGTAACAGATGAAGCTTTGAAAGAACAACTAGCAGAGCTATCTGGAAATCGTCACGTGAAAAGTTGCGCGGCATTTTTTGTTTGTTGTGCAGATTTAAAGCGGTTAGAAGTTGCATGCGAGAAGCATGGAGCAGAAATTAAATCTGATACTACAGAAAATTTCATTGTGGCAACGGTAGATGCTTCCCTCTTTGCCCAAAATTTAGCGCTTGCCGCTGAATCTCTCGGATATGGTATTTGTTATATTGGTGGAATTCGTAATAACCCAGAACAAGTAAGTGAATTGTTACACTTGCCAGATAAGGTGTATCCAGTTTTTGGAATGGCTATTGGTGTACCAGATGAAAGCCATGGGATAAAACCTCGGTTACCAGTTGAAGCTATCCTACATGAAAACACATATGATGAGAAGAAATATAACGAATTACTAGATGAATATGATCATACGACTAATGAATATTATAAGGAAAGATTGACAAATCAAAAGGATGTGACATGGACAAGATCAATGAGCACGTTTATGTCACAGGAGAAGCGATTGCATATGAAAGAGTTTTTGGTTAAAAAGGGATTTAACCAAAAATAATGTAGAAAAAGCAAATCTGTTCGCACAGGTTTGCTTTTTTCATGATTAAAAAACAGTTCTTTGGTATCAAAACTTTCATTATTTTGGAGTTCTATAGAATCTTTCTTTGAAAAAGGCATTGGGTATGTAATTATGTATAAAAATGAAGTAGTAAGTATTTGTTTTTCAGGATTTGTTAGTGAAAATACACATGCAGTAGATATTGAAACAACGAAAGAGCATCGGGGGAAAAAATTAGCTCAGAAAGTTGCACATGCATTTGTACAGGATTGTCTCGCTAATGGGAAAACTCCTTATTGGGATTGTATGGAAGAGAACACACCTTCAACTGTGATTGCAGAGAGTTTAGGGTTTGTAAATGTGTTTAATTATATAGTATATGACTATCAGTTTTTATCTGAAGGACAAGAAGAGTAAGAATAAACCAATCTGAAAAAGGAATGATCCAGGCGTGTTGATTATCCAGTAAAAAACCATAAATACATACAAAAATGAAGAGAAATTCCCATGTGTTTTAAATTATAAAAGAATCACCGGAAAAGATTTTAGCGGAAGCTAAAGTCTTTTTTTGTTTTTAAAATAAAAATATTTCCAATTTTCGATTGACGATTTATTCCTATACTGCTAATATACTGAATAATTTTGCAAAATTATAAAACTGATTCGATAGATACCGAATCAAAGAGAGGGGACCATATGGTACACGTTACATCTTGGTTTGAACGACATGTCAAAGTTGTTTATTCACCATTTCGCGAAATGTTATTGAGTCTACACGTTTTATCTAATCCAGCACATCATGTGAAGCGACTACCGTGGGCAGAAAATCTATTGAGTATGATGAATGAAAACGAAAAGGAATTGCTGCATGAAATTAATAGAAAAAGTGATGATTGGTTTCGATTTATCGACTGGTGTTCAGAGTTTCCAGTTGAAGTGTATGTAGAAGAAGGGATTGAAAGGTTACGAGCTACAGATGAAAAGGTATTTCAAAGATTTTTTCCGGATTTAGAGAAAGAAACGATTTGTAATTTTTTATACGAATACCATCAATGTTATTTTGCAAGGGAGCTTTTTCGAATTGAACCTTGGCTTCAGCAATCCGTACATGATTTGAAAGAAATGATAAAACAAAATCCATTATCGCTTTCTAAGAGGTTACATCCAAGATTTTTAATTGAAGGCGAGCAAATCACATTTTTAAAAGCACGTACATGGCAGTATCGTTTTGTAGATTTATCTGCAATCACGTTTTATCCATCAACTTTTATCGCACCTCATTTGCTAATGGATAACTTCATTTCTACTCATATAAAAGTGTATTATGAAGTCGAAATTGCTTCATCCTATCCAGATGAAGTACCAAAGGATTTATTGCAAATTTTACAAGCGATATCAGATGAAACACGCTTAAAAATGTTGCGAGATTTATCATTTCAATCGTTTTGTACGCAGCAATTAACAGAGAGGTACAACCTTACGAAATCGACTGTTTCAAATCATTTAAAAATACTTGAAGCAACTGAACTAGTACAAAAAGAACGAAAAGGATATTACGTATTTTATCAAACAAATCGTGAAAAGCTGGAACAAATTCGAGTGGATTTAGATCAATTTATGGACTTTCCAGCCTTTCATAAAACAGAGGAGGAAAAAACGTGTGGCTAACGTTTTGGGCTACATTTCGTCGTGATTTTTATACGATGCGGAGAGCATATCCATGGGCATTTTTTCTAGGACATATTTTAAGTGGTATTTATATTGTGTTGTTTTCTTATTTAACATATCACTTTATGTTCCAAGGAAAATTAAATGATAGCTTTATGAAACTAGGAAAAACAGATGATTATCTTTCCTACGTTATACTAGGTGCTGTTTTTTATTCGTTTGCTGTTTCTTTATTAATGATTGTGAGCCGAACGTTAATTACAGAATTGCGTGAAGGAACGTTAGATGTACTGTTGTTAACTCCATCATCTCGGCAAGGATATTTTTTAGGAGCAGCTGCACAAGGAATGCTTCGAGTTGGAATTGAATTTATTGCAATTTTTATGTTTGGTTTGTTGTTTGGATTACAATTTCGTGAAATGAATATCGCTGCTGTGTCACTGCTATTACTTATTTTCTTTTTTTCAATTTTTGCACAAGCATTAGTGCTTGGAGCTTTCATGCTTTATTTTCGAGATACATATTTAACGCAAAATACATTATTTATTTTTATGAGTCTTGTTAGCGGAGTATTTTTTCCGATAGGCTATCTTCCTGCGGTTTTACAGACTATAAGTTTGCTCATGCCATTATCACATGGCTTATCAGCATTTCGATTATGCATGATCGAGGGCGGGAATGTAACTGCTATACAATCTGATCTTATATGGTTATTGGGATTAGGAGTTGTTTATTTTGTAATTGGTGTAATGGCCATAAAACGAATGGAAAAGTATGTTATTGAAAAACATTTTGCATAGGGGAGATTTGGATGATACGGGCGAAACAACTTGTGAAACGCTATGAATTAAAAGAAAAAATAGGTTTTTTTCGCAAAAAAAGAAAAATAATTGAGGCAGTGAACGGGTTAGATTTAACGATTGAGAAAGGAGAAATTGTCGGTTTGTTAGGTGTGAATGGTGCTGGGAAAACAACAACTATTAAAATGTTAGCTACGCTTCTTGAACCGACTTCAGGTGTGATTGAAATTGATGGAACAGATAGTACAAAGCAGGATATTCTTGTGAAGAAAAAAATTAATATGATTGCTGGTGGGGAGCGTATGCTTTATTGGCGCTTAACAGGGAAAGAAAACCTTCAGTATTTTGGAAGTCTATATGGTTTAAAAGGAGCAGAATTAGAAGAACGCATTCATTTTCTTTTGAAGCAAGTGGAGTTAGAAGAAGCTGCTAATACACCTGTTGAACGATATTCAAAGGGAATGAAACAGCGTTTACAAATTGCAAGAGGACTCATCAATGATCCTGATTATTTATTTCTTGATGAGCCGACATTAGGATTAGATGCACCAGTAGCAAAAAAATTACGAGAAATGGTATATAAATTAGCGAAAGAACAGAATAAAGGAATTTTATTAACAAGTCACTATCTTGAAGAAGTAGAAGAGCTTTGCGATCGTCTTTATATTATTGAAAAAGGAAGTCTTCTGTATGAAGGAACTCCTCAAGATATTATACAATCTATTGTACGTGAGCATCATTTAGAAATTGTGATTTCTGTGTTATCAAATGAATTAACGGAACAATTGGAGCGCTCTTTCGGAAAAAGAGAAATAAAGTTTGTAAAGGAACATATGGGAGATGGATTGCGCTATGAACTAACAGCATCTTTTGATATGACCACGGTAGTTTTATCGTTATTAGCAAAACATCAAATTAGCATACTACAATTAGAAACACATAAAGCGAGGTTAGAGGATGCAATCTTGCAAATTGCAAATGGGGTGAGTGCGTGAATATGTTTTTTGCAGAATGGAAGAAGAGCCACCGTAATCATTTTCATAGTAAAATGGTCTACTTTTCTTTATTCATTTGGCCTGTATTATTATTTGCGACTGCTTATTTTTCGGTGAAACCATTTGATACATCAAATAGTAGCCCACTGGCAAAATGGATGGATCCAAAGCAAATTAGCTTTTTTCTCATTACAGGTTATATCGGCTATGTTTTCTTTTGGAGTCTCGTTCAATCAGCATGGCAAATGTCATGGGAACGTCAAAATGGAACATTAGAGCTCATTTTTTTAACACCTGTATCACGCGTATGGATGATGTATTGCCGGGCGGGAGCAAATTTAATAGAAGGTGTATGGATGTTTACCGTTTTCTCTATACTCATTGTCTTATTTCTTGATGATGTGAAGGCACCACCAGTTGAAAATATTGCATTTGCTTTTATTGTGTTATGTATTTCAGCAGTTGTATGGGGAGGAGTCTTGAACACTATCTTTTTATTTTCAAGAGATGCGAGCATTCTCTTTACAATTTTAGAAGAACCGATGCAATTTTTTGCTGGTGTACGTATTCCTGTTGTTGTGTTACCTCTATGGGGAAAAATAATGGCAGCGTTGTTTCCATTAACATATGTGCTGCAAATATTTCGCTCGCTATTGATGGAGGGAGAGAGTGTTATAGATCTATTCCCAGACTTATGCTTGTTATTTAGTATGTTAGCCTTGTTGGTGGTCATATCTTATTTGCTCGTTCGAAAGGCAGAAAAGCATGCAAAACGAACAGGGAATATGGTTTTGTTTTAAGAGGAGGGAGAAAAAATGGAGATTTTTCAAGGTGCAGCAGCATTATGTATAAACAAAGATGGAAATTTATTAATGGTACTACAAGGACGACCAGATGTAAAAGAGGAGGAATTAAAATGGTCCGTTCCATCTGGTGGAAAATTTGAAAATGAAACATTTGAACAGTGTTGTATACGTGAAGTAAAAGAAGAAACGGGATATGATGTACGAATCATTCAAAAGGTACATGAAAAAATTGGTGACAGCAATGGGTATAACGTTCATATTGTGTACTATGAAGTAGAAGTGATTGGCGGAAAAGCAGAAATATGTGACCCGGACGGTTTAATTCATGAAATTAGCTGGAAAAGTTTGAGTGAAATAGAAGGAATCCACTTATCTTTTCCAGAGGATAAAGAGTTGTTTCATCAATTTGTTCTAGGGCCCCGTCAACAAAACGCGAATTTCGTACGCTAAGGAATTTTTAAGGCAAAAAACTTGGTTTCACCGTACGTTAAGAAGGTTCCATAAACGATATTTTGCATTTGATATGGGACTTTGTTTTTGGTACTGATTTTTGACCGTATTTCAGTTAGTTTTATTAGAACTCAATGAAGTTCCTTAAACGTTCGTTTTCGGTTCTTTCTTCATAGGGAGGAATTGGGGATTTATGTTAATACAGAAGTGAGATTGTAAAGAATTGTACTTAAACTAAAGGTCAGTTTTGTGGAAAAGGATATTGTTCAATGCAATAGAATAAATATGGTAGATGCCCTTTTAACATGAATAAAAAAGGTAGAAGTTTATTGGGAAATTTTCTGGAGGAAGACAATGCTAAAACCCTGTATTGATAGAGAAGTAAAAGAAAATTAGAATAAATTAAAGGGAGAAGAGTGATGATTGATATTTTAAAGATTTTTGTGGCCTTAGCTTTGGGCTACCTTTTAGGCAGCCTGAATACAGCGGTGATTGCAGGGAAAATATACGGCAAGGACATAAGAAGCCATGGAAGCAAAAACGCCGGGCTTACCAATACTCTGAGGATACTTGGGAAATCTGCTGCGGTGTTTGTTCTTGCGGGAGATATATTAAAAGGGATAATTGCCTGTTTTATAGGATTGTTCCTTAGCGTTTACTTTTATTCGGGAGAGGCTAAAGATTGCGTAAGCCTTTTAGCAGCAGGCGCAGGAGCGGTTATAGGGCATAATTGGCCGGTATATTTTGGGTTTAAAGGGGGCAAGGGAGCACTTACAGCAGTGGCTGTGCTGTTTATGGTTGACTGGGTTATGGCTCTTTTATGTCTTGGCTTTTTTGTGATAATAGTAGCTTTAACCCGTTATGTTTCTTTAGGTACAATATGTGCTACAATGCTTGTTGCGGCTATTTCATTTATTCCTGTTTTTGAGAATACCTTATATTTTTATATATTTGCGTGCCTAATGGCGTTTATGGTTATTTTCAGGCATATGGAAAATATACAAAGGCTGCTTTCAGGAACAGAAAATAAACTTATTTTTTCGTGGCGTTGAGCATGTCGTCAAAATAGAAAAAATTTGGAGTTAGTTAACCGTTTAAAACAGGAGGCCATATGAAAACAAACAAAGCCCATATGCTCTCTGACAAAGAACTTCGCAACCTTCAGATGGTTCTTCTGGAAATGCTTTTGAAAATTGATCGGGTTTGCAAAAAAAACGGCATAAGCTGTCGGAGACGTTAGTTTAATATGACATTATTTGGAGATAGAGGAATTGTTAAACAATAAGGCTATATAGAAACCCTGATTCTTTTGCCTAGTATAGAGAAATCAGGGTTTTAATTTCTCGAAAATATCTTAGCGTACAAAATTTGGCGGGACCCCTGCAAGTGAAAATATCGGTTTTTTATTTTGTGTTATTACCATATTCATAATGATAGTTATGAAACAGGTATAACCTTTTTAACTATGCCTATCAAACTAATATTTTGAAGAATTCCCAAAATGAAGGTTTTATCTCTCATAGTTGTTTATGGAATTTTAGCTCATTTTTTCATTTTGGGGAACAATGAATTTCTTAGCTTACTGGGCATGACTGTATGGATTTGGAGAAGGTCTTACACATGCTGGACATATCATTAAGTGAAATTTAGCAAAAGTATAAGATGATATTTTAAACTCTATTGAATTAAAAGCTCTTATATTCAATAAATCTAAGGGCTTTTTACGATACATAATTTGTATAGGAGAATTATTATGGACATTTTATTGATTAGACATGGTAAATCAAAATTTACTGAAAATAATAGAATAACCTGCAAAGAATTTAAAAATTGGGTTGAAAAGTATGATTATAATGGGGTTTTTGAAGAACCTTCTTATCCTTCAGAAACACTTAAAAAAATATCGTCAGCAAATATTGTTATTACAAGTGATTTAAAAAGGTCTGTCGAGTCAGCAAAGTTATTAAATCCCAAATTGAAGGCAATATCTGTGTCTCTGTTTCGTGAAACTGAGTTACCTGCTCTTTCAAGAAAATTATTGGATTTAAAATTAAAACCAAGTAATTGGGCCGTGATTTTAAGATGTTTATGGTTTTGTGGTTATTCAAATGAATGTGAGTCATTAAATAATGCTAAACGGAGGGCTAAGAAAGCATCTCAATTATTGATTGATTATGCTCGAAAACATAAATCAGTAGCCTTAGTTGGTCATGGTTTTTTTAATATGTTGATAGCAAAAGAGCTACAAAGAATGGGATGGAAAGGTAAAAGAAAAACAAGTACTAAGCATTGGGGTTGTACTATATATTCCTTGTAGTGATCACCATACATGCCCATCAAGCTAAAGTTTTAATGTACCCCAAAAATAAAAATTTTCTTTCACTACAGTTAATTACTTTGAGAAGTCAGCGTATTTTTTCATTTTAGGAGTATTTTGTTTTGTTAGCTTGATAGTGATGGGGTGGGACCCGTATATAAATAAAGGCGAAGTCTTCAAAGAGACTCCGCCTTTTCAACGTACAATAAATTTCAACAATTACTAGCTATTTCCTAAACATTGCTCCTCATTTACCAACCTGTTTATGCTTTTTTCAAACTTTGCACCAGAACCTTTCAATCTATATACTAAAAATAAAAAAATCTGAAATGTATTTACATATACATTATTTGTAAGATATGATTAGAGGTATGTTCCGAATATATCAAAAATTTGGAAATTTTGTAATTTTTATTAATTATTTAAAAATAGAGGGGTGTAATATGAAAAAATTACATGCATTAGCATTAACAATGGGTTTAATGACTTCAGCTGTGGTTGTACCTACTGCTACTTTTGCAGGAAGTGATGATTTACCTTATTTGAATGAAATTAAGAAAATGCAACCAGATTTGAGTACATCGGAATTAATATCAAGTATTAATGAAATGGCAAAGAATACAGGAAATACGAAAGAGGCAATTTCTGAACAGATTTATAAAGAACTCAAAGCAGATGAAGCTCAAAGTAAAAAAGAAGCAAGTAAAAAAGTAAATACGTTAGGAGGAGGAGGAGGTACAGTATCTGTAGGTAATAGCAATATGGGCGATTTCTTTTATACTGCTTCATATACTGCATATTTGAATCATGGACATGTTGGTATGTACTATAGTTCAAATACAATAGTAGAATCAGTTCCAGGTGACGGAGTACGTACACTTAGTACAACAGCTCGCAAAGTCGATAAAGGCGACGCTGTTGTCAAATCTGTAAATACTACTTGGCAAAACAAAAATGATGCTGCATGGTGGGCGAAAGATCGTGTAGGTAAAGACGGATATTCTTATAATTTCGCTACGAATAGAACTACCACTCATTATGGAGACAAAAATTGTTCAAAACTTATCTGGTCAGCTTATAAGCTTAATGGTGGTTTAGATTTAGACAAAGATGGTGGCGCTGGCGTATATCCACGAGATGTTCGTGATGCGAAACAAACATCAGTAGTTCGACATATTTAATAGAAAGAAGTGCAACGAATACATTTGTTGCACTTCTTCTTGTAAGAAAGGAATATATCATGATGAAAAAACTACTATTTGTTATTTTAGGTGTAATTGTGATTACAGTATTAGTCTATTTCTTCTTTTTCAGTAACTCAAATGTGGATTGGATATCTGAGGAAGATGTTCAAAAAAAAGATTTTTTGAAGGATAAACACGCTGTGATATACCTTTCTTCTACAGCTGATCAAGACATGGATGGTAAGGGTATTAGTTATGCAGTGTTTATTAATAAGAATGGGGAAGCAAGTGGTTATAAAATGAATGGTTTAGAGCTTGGTGGTATAGGAGTATCAGAAAATAAAAAAGAACTTTTATTAGAAAGTAAGGATAAGCTTAAATTTGTAGGGGAGAACTTTAAAGAGTTTAAGATGAAATACCAACATACAGGAGATTACAGAGCATATTTAAAGAACAGCGACTTGTTTGTAAATATCTATAATTCTGGTAGTAATCCTGATACCGGAGGATATGATTCAAACGTTGTATATGGTAATAAAAAAGGCATTCATAAAGGAAATATTCCACATTATCTTATGAGCTCTGGAGTGGATGAAGAAACTATTTTAGTCATAACTCAAGATATAGACAAAAAAGAATATAGTCTAAAAAAATTAGTATTTAATGATCTAAAGATGAAACTTGAAGATGTTACAGAAATTAGTTTAGATAAAATTATGTCATATTCTAGTTATTCTTCTATTTTAAGTGATTCAAATTATTACTATACGGTTTTAGTTGAAAATGATAATACGATTAAAGGAAAAGTTTATTTGTTGCGTATCGATAAAACGACATTAAAACAAGAATTAATTTTGTTGTCTTCCGAAGAGAACACTACAGCTTCAATACCATTTACAAAATATAATTCCGCGTATTTTTATAACAATGAATTATATTTTATAAATGGATTAGGTAATGTTATTACGTTTAATACACAGACAAATACAGTAAATACTAAATTTAAGATTGACTATCATGTAACAGATGGTGTTAGATACAATGAGCAAACTTTCTTCAAGGGCGATCAATTACATGTCTTACGGTATGATGAAAATCGAAAAGATAAATATTATATAGAAATTTATTCTTTAAAAAATGGTAAGAAAATTAAAGAAAGTGAAGTTATAGGTATGGAAGAAATCATTAACTCTGTCCAGGGAGGGAAATCAATTCATGCTTATGATTTTAAAGTGTTAGGTTCAAAAAATTAAATAAGTGGATTTGAGTCAATATTTTGGACACAAGAAAATTAAATCTATGCTACTTTTTTAGCTAGATCTTCTATTGCTTGGGGAGTTTTATAACCAATACTACTATGAATTCTCTTGCGGTTATACCATCCCTCAATGTATTGAAATAGTGCTACGTTTGCTTGTTCAAATGTGGCATATTTTGTACGATATACTTTTTCTTTCTTTAAATTTGCATGAAATGATTCGGTACAAGCGTTATCATACGGGCAGCCTTTCTTACTGAAAGAGGGCTTTATTTTATAATTCGTAAGTAGGGTTTGAAATTCTTGACTTGTATATTGTGTGCCTAAGTCGGTATGTAGAATAAGGCCTTCTGATGGCGTTTGAGTATAGTAAGCGCTTTCTAACACTTTTACCACAAGGTTCGTTGTCATGTGGCGGGACCTCATAATGAAAGAAGAGAATAGTAATATAGAAGAAACCATATGGGAATTTTTCATGCGGTTTCTTCTATATAATTAGTAGTAACTTTCAATCATGAATTATATAAATCTATTTTAATTTTTTAACATCTTTGTCTAGCTCTGCCTCCTAAGCCTCCATGTCTAAGAACCTTCCACACGAGAAGGTAAAAAACACCTTCTATGTGAAAGGTTCTTAGACAGCGGGTCTAAACAGTCGGCTCCGCTTTTCTTTATGATCCAGCTCCAGCGGCTAGAACAGTCGGTGGCTTCGCGTCTTCCGCCGAGGCAAAAAGCGCCTCTATGTCAGAAGCTCCATCCCCCTCTTGTTCTGAGCGAGCCACTTCCGCTTTTCTTTATAAGTCGCTGCCGTGCAGAATAAAACATGATAGCTACTTGCTTTCTCCCTTTGTTTTAAAGGCAGGGAAAGACCCTGACCGCTTCTATGCACAGCCAGATGCTCTGGTCTCATCATTAAAAAAGGGGTTTTATGTCAGTTTTTCAAATTGTATTTAGAATATTACTGCTTACAAGCCTCAACATCGATCCCAGCAGCAATTAATTTTTGTTCTCCTTCTTTCTCAATAATCTTTTGTAACTTTGATAAGAATGAATCAAAATCTGTATGCTGGGCAACTTGGAATGTCATTTTATGTTCAATAGGAAGCCACGTATCGATGTCTGCTTCATTATGTTGGATTTTTACTTCTAGCTTATCTAAAGCATTTGCTACTTTTGCTTCATACGTTTCTTTTTCTTCAAACTCCATCCATAGTTCATATAATTCTTCCCCAAGTGGACCTGACAATGTATGTTTAATATTTAGGATTGCTTGTTGTTCGTTTTCTTGTTTTTTTCGTTGTAATTCTTCACTATTCATTGTATCGAATGCAGGGATATCACCAGCTTCAGCTTCGACTAAATCGTGGATAATTACCATCTTAAGTAACTTTTCGATATTCACTTTTTTATCTAAATAAGGATGAACGAGGATAGCCATGAGTGACATACGCCATGTATGCTCTGCTACACTCTCTTGACGGCCGTTAGAAAGCCAACTGTGCCGCATTTCATATTTTAGTTTTTCTGCTAGTGCAATAACTTTTAAAATATTATATTCCATATAAATTCCCCTCCATATATATTAATCTTAATACGAAAGTAGAATGTGTCAAATTTATATTAAATAATTTCAGGGGTTATTTGGAATTGAATGTAATATTATTATAGTTTTTCTTATGTTAAAATAAGGAAGGGGAGTGAAGAAAATGAAATTAGATATTGAAAGAGTTGTATTTATTGGCCGTACGTTTGAAGAGTATTGTGATATGTTCCAATTATGTGATGAGGACATACAAAATAAGAAAATACTAGATTGCCCAGCTGGTGCTTGTTCATTTACTGCAGTCGCAAATGCAAAAGGCGGAGATGTAACAGCTTGTGATGTTGTATATCAATTTGATGGGGAAGCTTTATATGAAAAAGGATTACAAGATGTAATACATACGATGGAACATATGGAAAAAGCAAAAGACAATTACATATGGAATTATTTTTCTAGTGTAGAAGATTTACGGAAGCACCGTTTAGAAGCACTTCAAGTTTGCGGAACGGACATGAAACATAATCAAGAGAAGTATGTGTATGCTACGTTACCTAATTTGCCTTTTCAAGATGAAGAATTTGATATAGTTTTATCAGCACATTTTCTATTTATGTATGGTGATCGCTTCGATTATAAGTTCCATGTTGATACGATTACAGAATTGCTCCGCGTTGCGAAACAAGAAATTAGAATTTTCCCATGTATCGATTTAAAGGGTGAACGATATGAGTTTTTAGACGAGCTTATAGGAAATTTACGAAACAACGGATGCGAAGTAGAAGAAGTACAGGTCCCATATGAGTTTCAAAAGAATGGGAATACGATGCTGCAAATTAAGAAGGGCTGTTAGTATATGAAAATGGGACAATCTTTATATATAAGCTAAAAACCTCTGTCTTTTTAGCAGGGACGAGAGCCTCTGGCCGCGCATAGAAACGGTCAGTGCTTTTTCCTACCACATGCAAGGTTTAAAACAAAAGGAGAAAGCAAGTGCGAATTACATGGTGTATTCTGCATAGTAGCGACTTATATATCGAAAGATTAAAATGGATTAAGACTATAAAAGCCGCCTCATTTTGTTGAATATTCAGAATGTTCTTGACTGTGTTAGGTTCTTTTTTTATATTAGTAGGTATAATTATAACGACTAAAGTCAGTGTTAAGGATTAGTAAATCTAGATAGGTGCCGGGAAGTGGAAGGATGCGATTTTGAAGGAGGGATTGAGGTGGAGCGAGCAACAGTTTTGCAGGCGCAAGATGACACGTTTATGCAAGGCGTGAAAGACTGTTTGCCGACAGTTCTTGGTTATTTAAGTATCGGAGTAGCATCAGGTGTTATTGAAAAAACAGCTGGATTTTCATTAACAGAAATTGCGCTTATTTCGTTGCTGATTTATGCAGGTTCAGCGCAGTTTATTATGGCTGGAATGTTTGTAGCAGGTGCACCAGCTTCTACTATTATTTTTACAGTTTTTTTTGTGAATTTAAGACATTTTTTAATGAGCGCAGCATTAGCTCCCTATTTAAAAAAAGTATCGGTTTGGAAAAACATAGTGATTGGTTCGCAACTTACAGATGAAACATTTGGTGTTGCAGCCCAGCATGTAACAGGAAAACAATATGTAAGTGAAAAATGGATGCTCGGTTTAAATATGACAGGTTATATAAATTGGGTAGCAGCAAATATCATTGGTGGTATTTTGGGAGACTGGATACCAGATCCGCATACATACGGGATGGATTATGCAATTCCAGCGATGTTCATCGGCTTGTTTGTTTTACAACTTGTGAGCAGTCGTCCGGAGCTATTTGTTCATCTTTGTGTTGCAATTGCATCAATGATCATTGCATATGGTGCTCATTTCTTTGCATCAAATAGCGTAGCTGTTATTATTGCCACACTTGCAGCAGCAACAATTGGGATGGTGATTGAAAAATGGAAGTAAGATGGGATTTGTTACTTGTTGTGCTCGGATCTGCAATTGTCACATTTCTTCCGAGAGTCGTACCACTACTTGTATTAAGTAAAGTAGAAATTCCAGAATGGGGATTGAAATGGCTGGGTCATATTCCAATTGCAATATTAGCAGCATTGTTGGCACAAACGTTATTTATGCATGAAACGATAAAAATAGATTATGTAATAGCAGCTATTCCAACGTTTCTTGTTGCGATTTTCACACGGAGTTTACTTGGGGCTGTATTAACGGGAGTCATTGTGGTGTTTTTGTTGCGTTTCTTTTTTTCAGTTTAATAGAGAACCTTCTCTTTAATAGAGGTTTCAGTTTTTAGGATAAAGCGGTCATTCATCTCCGCATTTCAATGGGGAGATGAATGACTGCCTTCTTTGTGTTATCTACACACTATATGTACTATACTTGATGATTTGAATTATTGATAATATTTAGAAATTATTTTATGCTATATGTATGGAAAATAATTCAAATCTTAAACATGCGAGAACTTGTGTTTATAACGTTAACTATCATATCGTTTGGTCGGTCAAATATCGAAGAAAGCTGCTAACAGGAAAAATTGAACAGTATCTGAAGGAGCTTTTTCAGGAATTTGTCAATGAAAAAGGGTTTGAAGTCGTCATGATGGAGGTTGGCGAACAAGACCATGTTCATGTATTTGCTTCAACCCATCCTAAAGTGGCTCCCTCTTATATTGTTAAAATGTTAAAAGGAATCTCAGGGCGAAAATTGTTTTTGGAATTCCCTAAAGTTAAAGGGGAATCATGGAAATTGAATTTATAGAATCGTAGGTTCTATATTGAAACGGTTGGTTCTATAAACGAAGAAGCGATTAAAAAGTATATTGCAAAACAATCGAAAGGTGGGTGAGTCATGTGATTCGTGCATCTTATTTTATATTCAAGCCGAATAACGAAGTAGATCGGATTTTAATTCAGTTGGGGTATGCAGCAAGAAAGTTATGGAATGTCGCAAACTATGAAAAAATGAACTGGAATAAGGAGTCTAATGCTCCTTTTCCTGATTGGTATGATCAGAAAAAGAGACTAAAAAAACATTTTTGGTACAAAAATTTGCCCTCGCAGTCAGCACAGGAAGTTTTAAAAGTTCTTCAAGAAGCGTGGGTATCGTTTTTTGAATTAAAAAAGTCAGGAGGGATTGAAAGCCCAAAGCCTCCACGCTTTAAGCAAAAAAACGTGAATGTCAAGTTTTTGAATAATGGGTTTTGTCTAGATGGGAAAAATCTTCGGCTCTCGATCCCAGCACAACAAAAGGCTTATTTAAAAGAAAAGTATAACATTAAAAAGAAGTTTATCTATATTCCCGTTCCTACTCATATCAAACTAGGTGTTATTAAAACCGTGGAAGTGAAGCTCATATCTGATGGAGAGTACAAGATTATACTAGCTCAAGAATATCCAAATTGTTCGGTTTACGAAAAAAGTGATAAATGTATGGCGATAGATATCGGGGTCGCGAATGCCCTTACTTGTTATGATTATCGAGGACATTCACACATCATTTCTGGTCGCCAATGGCTGTCTGTTGAACGGTATTTTCATAAGAAAATAGCTCATTATCAAGCTATTTCAGACGCTCAACAATCAGTTAAAGGAATCGAATATCCGAAAAAATCTAAGAGAGTCCTTCAGTTATATAAGAAAAAGAGAGCTCAGACGTTTCATATCTTGCATTGTATGACAAAGAGAGTAATTGACATAGCAGTACAACAAGGAGTCGAGACCATTGTGATCGGCGATATTTCAGGGATTCGCGAAAAAGCTAACTTAGGGAAGAAGAACAATCAAAAATTTCATGCTCTTCCATTTTTGAAAATGGTTCAAATGATTACTTATAAAGCAGAAGAAAAAGGAATAGCTGTTCAAATAATCAAAGAAGATTATACTTCTCAGGTTTGCTCAATCTGTAAACCCATTCCTTCAAAGGAACATGCAAAAAAAGGTAATCGTAGACATAGAGGTCTTTATGTTTGCGAAGAATGTAAAACGGTTATCAATGCAGATGTAAATGGAGCCATTAACATCTGTAAAAGGTATCTGAAAGAGCTAAATGTTCAATCAGTAGTGGTGTTGGACACGCCAAATGTGTATACGTTTAACGGACAACAGTTCGTGGCGTAGAACTTGAAGCTCACCATTTTAATGGCGATGTAGTTCACAAAGAGGAGTATTTCATATTATATCGAACTTTGTAGTATAACGATTACTAAGGGAGGATGCCATGCTTATTTTAGCAAGCGGAGTTGTTATGTTTATGCTTTTTCTCTGTGTTGTAATAGGATTTACTGTATATAAAATGCGTGTTCAAAAAGTGACACCTCAAATTTACTACACGCCATTTGATTCCATTAGCGCACAATCGCGTGTGGAGTTTCATAAAGAGCAGGAAGATAGGGAAGAACGCACGGATGAAGGGGAAGATAACGATAGATAAAAACTATTTTATGTTGAAAGGGCAAAAATGAAAAAGTTTAAAATAATTTGTATTACTAGTGTTGTAACAATTTTGATTCTGCTTGGAATCTCTGTTTTTTCACCCTACAATGTTTTAAATCGTGTTCATGCAGAAGGGATTTTGCAAGAAAAAGAATTAAAAGATGAATTTGAAAGTAAAAACGTAAAGAGCGTTATATATAAAGGTGATCATACTTATGTTGTTAAAACGGATACGAAGGAATATGTTGTAATTCAAGAATACTACACATTTATGAACTATAAATGGAAGGTATATGAACTTCAAAAAACGTGGGGTTAAAATAAACATAACAGAGGAGTAGGTGCTACTTCTCTGTTATGTTTTGAAGAAAAGAACGTATCATCTCATACCCTTGATTCGCAGCTTCCTCGTTGTATGTTGTAGAAAATGGATCAAGAAATCCATGCTCTCCGTTAAACTGTTTTATATTTAGAAGGGGATGGCCTTTACTTTGTAAACTCTCAATCAAAGTAGAAACTGAAAAACTAGTTTCGTTTGCTGGGAATAATAAAAGCGCCTTGCATTTCGGTACAATATTTGTGTAATCACGAATGCGTGAACCATAGCAACCAATAACAAAATCAATTCTAGAATCTTCACTACATAACCAAGCAATTGTTGCGCCAACGCTAAATCCGAGAACTCCTACATACGTATAGTTATTTCGGAGTTCAGCGAGCATATCTTCAATTTGTTGTTTTCCCTGTTGAAATCCAACGTTCTTCATAAAATGTAAATATGCTTCTGATTCCTTATCGTAATGAAAGGGAGAGGAGCGCTGTAATAAATTCGGACAAATAACGTCTATAGTCGCAGAGGAAAGTGTATGAATGACATGTTCCATATGTTGATTGATTCCGTATATTTCATGTAGAAGAAGAAGAGCAGTTTTCTGTTTCATAGATTAAGACTCTCCTTTTGCAATACGATACTCTCTTTCAACGAGACAAATTCTTGTATGAAACTGTTCATACCATTGTTCTCTTCCTCTTTTTCTGGCGATGGTATGGGAGGCGTGTTCTTTCCACTGCTTGATTGCTTCAAGCGATTCCCAATATGAAATAGTAATACCAAATCCAGCTTCATTACGAACGCTTTCAACATCGATAAATCCGGGTTGCTGCGCTGCTAGTTTTACCATTTCATCTGCTACGATTTCGTAATCGTCAGTTTCAGATGATAGTTGAGAAGTGAAAATGACGGCATAGTATGGAGCTTTGTTCATTGTGTTTCCCCCTTACTATAAATTTTTTCTTTTTAGTTTATCACGAAATCTGAATAGTGTGTCATTTTTGTCTAAATTAAATACTAATTTCATTTACCGTAGTAAGTGTAATATTAAATAAGAAAGAGAAGCATATAAGTCCATTTTAATTTCCCGATATATAAGTCGCTACCATGCAGAATACAACATGACCGCTATTTTCTCTCTTTGTTTTAAACATCGCATGTGGCAGGAAAAGGCCCTGACCGCTTCTAGGCGCGGCCAGATGTTCTTGTCCATCCTAAAAAGAAAGGGGTTTTTATGTCACTTTTTGTGTTTACATAGGCAATAAGACAGTTTCTTAAGCGGGGGAATTGCCTGCAAGTGATAAAAGAACTCCCACTTCAAAATAAAATGAAGTGGGAGTTTTCATATTTCCTCTAAGCTGTTAATGGGAACGGTAAGTTCACGATTTGGATTTGTTGCCTCGTATATGCGCGCAGTTTCATTTGTTTCATCGACATGTTGAATCATAACAGACATGCCTTGAAATGTTACATTTGTTTGTTCCATTGATTCTGAAATTTCTTTTGCTCTTTGAATGTTCATTTTCAAACTCCTCTCTATATCCGATTGGTAAATCATCAAGATGGAAGTTTTCTTGTACTATTATTTTCCCTAAAAACAAGGGATAATATACCAATTGGTAGAGAGTTCACAGTTTTTGAATCATTTGTAATGTTTCTTCAGTGAAAGAAGAGAACATCGGAGCATGGTAATCTCGCATAGCATTGTGTGCTTGTTTTGCTTCATACAGTGCTTGTTCTGTATTTTCCAGGTGCATATAGCATAATGCACGAAAAGAGCCAGCTGTAGTCAGTAACGCTAGGTCTATTGGATGATGCGTATAAGTAGGGATTGTCACTTGGTTGAGCTCATGTAATGCTTCGTGATAACGGCCTAAACCATATAATGCTTTTCCTTTTTCAAGATAATAGAAGCCGTTTTTTTCGGGCTCTAGCTTTATAATAAGCTCTCTTCCATATGTTTCAACATGAGAAAGTGCTATTTCATATTGTTTCGTGATTGTATTATGAAAATAACCTTCTAATAGATGAAGGGTGGTTAATGACAAATTATTTTCTGTAAAGATGGCAAATTGCTTTGATTTCTCTAAATTGTGTAAATATCCTTCTGTATCTTTAACAAATATAGCTTGAAAAGATAAAATACGATAAAACTCATCCATTTTATAGTACACCTGATTTTTTTTAGAAAAATGAAGTGTTTGTAAAAGGATAGCTTTACATTCCTCATAATTCCCAAGTGCTAATAAAAGAATAGCTTCATACCAAAAAAGCTCAATTTGCATAATTAAATCCATTTCTAAATGTTTTCCATTATATTCGTCACGAATAGAATGAATCAATTGTAAGCATTCATTATATTGTTTTTGTCGAAACAATGAGTAGTAGGAGATAAGTTTTGTTTCGGTACTTTCCCGATATAAAGCATATTTTTCAAAAATGATGATGGCTTTCTCGATATACGTTTGTACATCGTAGTTTCCAGTATAAGTTTTTACTTTTGCATATTGTTTATATAAACGTGCAGTGTTCAATGTAGACGGTAGTGCATCATGCACAATAGGATGAAGGATTTCATATACCTCTTTAAAACGCAAATCTTGTATATGTTGTTCCATCTCTTGTACAAGAGTAGCAAGTTCATTCGCGTCTTCTTCTAACAAAAAGCTTGCATCGCAGCCGAGTTTGTCAGCGAGATAATGCAACGTTTTCATAGAAGGAGTTGCTTTACCATTTTCAATTTGACTGAGCATGCTTTTTGTTAGTTCTGTCCCAGCAAGTTCAGATTGGGTGAGTTTCTTTTCTTTTCGTAATGCCCGTATTTTTTCTCCGAGAGTAGTCATAGAACTCCTCCTTTTATATAAAAGTTAAATGTGATTAAACTTTTTATTGCTAAATTTTGAAAATTAATTATATAATAAGTTTAACACAATTTAACTTTTAAGGGGAGAGTGAGTGTATGGAGGGTGTATTAAAAAATCAAGATGATACACGATTGAAAATTGCAAAGCGAAATATTGTTTTGATGATGATTGGAAAATTATCATCAATGCTTGGAGCAAATATTTATACGTTCGCAATGGGGCTATATGTTTTAAAAACGACAGGGTCTGGTATGGGATTTGCGATTACACTTGTTTGTGGTGCTGTTCCGCGTTTAATTTGTGGGCCAATTGCCGGGGCAGCAGCAGACCGAGTTAGCCGAAAGAAGCTTGCTGTTGGAGCTGATATATTAAGTGCTCTTATTATGTTCACCATGTTTTTACTTTCAACTTCATTTGAACTTTCATTAATCTTCATCTATGTATCCGCAGCACTGTTATCGATATGTGCAAGTTTTTTCTCTATCGCTTTAACATCGTCAATTCCATCTCTAGTTGATACAACACGTATTCAAAAAGCAAATTCATTAAATCAAACAGCTACATCGCTTGCAACCATTTTAGGACCGGTTATTGGTGGTCTTGTATACGGCTTATTTTCTATAAAATTCTTTTTTTTACTGAATGGTATTACATTTGCTCTTGCGGCAATTGTAGAAGTATTTATGGTTTTTGATTTGTATAAAGCAAATAAAAAAGAAGAGAAGGGTCATTTTTTAACGAGCATAAAAGAAGGTTTTATATATGTGAAAGAGCAAAGTGATATATTTTCGATGTTGAAACTTTCACTTTGGATTAATTTCTTTTTTTGTGCAGTTACGGTCTCACTTCCGTATATTATTGTTCAAAAATTAGCACTTTCCTCTCAGCAATTTGGAATCATAGAAGGAATGTTTGCGGTTGGAATGCTAATTGCTTCTATTCTTTTATCCGTTCGAGCAGAGACAACAAATAAGTTTCAGACGATTCGCAGGAACCTTTTTATATTATCAGCCTTATTGTTTTGCATTGGATTGCCAATGTTTCTTTCATTATCTAATACAATGATTTTCATATATTACATTACCCTTATGATTCTTTTTGGGGTGAATTTAATCGCAATTAATGTTCCAATGCAAGTATATGTTCAAAAAACGACAGCACCTGAATATTTAGGACGTGTATTTGGGTTAATTGAAACGATTGCAACAGCAATTGTCCCACTTGGAACGCTTTTGTATGGTGTGCTTTTAGACTATATACCAGCATACATTGTTATTTTTATATCAACAATTGGGCTGTTTGTTGTTGTTTTCTTTGGAACGAGGCAATGGAAGGATATTAGGCATCAAGAGGGAGTGTCTATGTCTTAAAAATGAACAGTCATTGTTACAAAAATATGAACTTCCTACATTTGGAGAAAAAAAGGAGTATACTAATATCATAATCCAATTACAAGGAAGTGTCGGAATGAGTACGGTTAGTGTTGTATATGGAGTTATTCTTTCTTCTCTTTTTGTTTCTTTCATTATAGGCGTAACACATTATATTCGGAAATGGAAAAAAGGAATTGCGAAGCTAAACCATATTGAAGAAGAAGTAAGTGATTTCATGTTACATCACGGAAAATAATTTTTACAAAATCTATTATCCGCAGCATTTTTTAGAATAATTAAAAGTTCATAATTTTATTATGTAAACAGAAAGGGCATGGTGTTTCAATCAAACATCATGCTTTTTGCTAAGTAAAGTATGATATTACTTGATAATTAAACCTATATATACAAGTTAAAAAATGACATAAAAACCCCTTTTCTTTTAGGGGGGACGAGAGCATCTGGCCGTGCATAGAGGTGTTCAGGGCCTTTTCCTGCTTTAAAACAAAGGGAGCAAGCGAGTACAGGTCATGTTGTATTCTGCCTAGCAGCGACTTATATGTTGAAAAATCAAAATGGATCCATAATAAATAAGGTAAAGGGGACAGGGGAATGACTACTATTTATTTTGTACGGCACGCGCATTCTATATATACACCCGATGAGAGGGAAAGACCGTTATCTGAGGAAGGTTGGCAAGCCGCAGAGAGAGTGACAGAAGTATTGAAAAATGAATCTATAGATGTTGTAATTGCTAGTCCATATAAGAGAGCTATTCAAACAGTAGAAGGGGTTGCCAAACATTTTCAATTACCAATTGAATTAGAGGAAGATGTAAGAGAGCGTTTATTAAGCTTGGAGCCTGTTCAAGATTTTGAGCAAGCTATTACAAAAGTATGGGAAAATCCTTTGTTTCATATAGAAGGTGGAGAATCGAACATTATTGCTCAGGAGCGCGGGGTTTCTTGTATAATGAGAATCTTGGAGAAATATAAAGGAAAAAATATTGTTATAGGAACACATGGAAATATTATGGTCCTTATCATGAATTATTTCGATTCCAAATATGATTTTTTATTTTGGAAGGGGTTACAAATGCCTGACATATATAAACTGACATTTACAGAAAATCAACTTGTTCAAGTAAATCAAATTTGGAAAGAAGACTTTGTAAAGAATGTGTGAAGATTAACGAAAAGAGCAGGAGATTATACAGCAGCCATAGAAATAAATGGCTGGAATATAAAAGCTTTTAATAAAAGGAGGCTGTTCATATGTTCGAGAAAAACAATCGATTTTCATCCATGCCAGAAGAAGTTGTGGAAGTTCATAATGTATATGAGATTTTACCACCTGACGGAACGATTATTGGTATGGCAACACCTGAAGAAATGGAAATTGCTGCAGAACTAGAACTAAAACATTATGCCTTTTCACGTTTAATGGAAGCTAATATTCAATTAGACGGTGCCTCCTATAAAGAGATGCTAGAAGAATTTGAAGAATATGAAAGAAAATCAATGGCTTTCTGGCGGGCATTGCATGAAAGATTATCTGTGCCATGGGCGTGGGTATTACGTGTTGATGTCGCAAACGGTCCTATTCATGTAAGTACTGGGAACTTGTTTTATGATGTAGAAGAGTTAGAAGAAAACTTTGAATAAAAAGAAGAGGAAAGCAGTGATTCTATTGCTTTCCTCTTCTTTTTACAAGTTATGTAGATTTTTTATTGCTTCTATTATAATGTCTGGTCGGTCTCTCTCAATGGAGTGCCCAGATTTAGCAGCAGTAATAAGTTGGCTTTGTTTTGAAAGTGTAGTTTGTTCATGAATAAGTTCTTGCCACACAGTTTCTAGGGCTACCGCTTCTTCATAAGGAATACCATCTTGAATAGCTTGTTGGATAGAATGATGGGCATCTCTTTCAATAATTATTAATGGTATGTTAGGGAATGGTTGCATATTCTTCATCTTTTGAGCACAATCTTTCCAATGAATGATTTCCGAAGAAACGGCTTTATAAAGGGCTGGAGAGATTGGAAAAGATAACAATAGCTTTTGTATTTCAGCAAGTAATGTAGTTTGTGCGGTTGTTAGTTTTGGGAATACTTCCTGTTGTAATTGAGCGGTGTCTAAATCGGCATAGTATAAACATTTTTCAATCCATTTTTCATCTGAATCTGTCTCATCTAATGTAGGTAAGTCGAGTTCATCTAAGCGGTGCAGATTCATAGAGGTTGAATCTACGAGAACAAGTGAAGTAACTTGTTCTGGATAGAGCATAGTAAAATGTTGTACGCATAAGCCGCCATAAGAATGGCCGACTAAAATAATTGGTTGTTGAATGTGTAAAACACGTAGCAATTCTCGTAATTCATAAGCGGTTTGCTCAGTTGTCCGCTCTTCCTCACTTAATTCACTTGCTCCGTAGCCAGGACGATGAAACAAAACAACTTTGTAGTATGTAGAAAGTTCATTTGCAACTTCAATCCAATTATAAAAGGAGCAAAACATACCGGTTTGAATCACAACAGTTTGCGTACCTTCTCCTGTAATTAGCACTTCAACTTTTTTTCCGAAAACATCTACTTGTGTAATCAAAATAACGCCCCCCCTTAAGTTTGAAAAAACCTCTGACAAGCTAATAATATTCCCCATACTCCTATACCGAATAGAATAGAAGTGCTAAGTGAAAATGAGTTGCGAAGCCCTAAATATACAATGAATAATAGCAAGGCTGATGCAGGAAATCCATATAACACGCCAAGTGCAAAATCACTTAATTTTTCCCTAGAACCTCCCTCAACAGAAATCCAAAATAAACTAAGCAAACTAATTAACGGAAGTGCGGCAATGAAGCCGCCAAGTGTACTATAGTGCTTGGCAATCTCTGTAACGCCCCCAATAATAAGTGCAGAGACGATTACTTTAATGAGAAAAGACATCATATGCCTCCTTTGCTAATAATTCGAATGCAGATTGAATCAGCTTTTTTTCTTCTTCAGATAATTTCTCTTCTACTTTTTTTAGTTTTGTCTCATCGAGCAGTGTGTGTGTAGCTAATGCTTGCTGTCCTTTTTCTGTTAGCTTTACAATTACAACTCGTTCATCTTGTTGACTACGCTCCTTTATTACAAACTCTTTTTGAATTAATCGTTTAATATGTTCAGAAGCCGTGTTATGTGAGAGATGTAGTTTTGCTGCGATAGTACTAATGGTTTGTGCTTCTTGTCGAGAAATCATTTGTAAAATACGAATAGCTTGGTGAGTTAAATTTTCTTCATATTCATGACGAAGATAAAAATAAATTGTTTCCCAATGTTTATTTATTAGCATAATTACAACTCCTTTTTTATATCGTATTATACGATATAATCGTTTGTAAAGATATATATAGTTCTATTTGTGAAATTTTTCTTTGGAAAAGTATCTTTTTTTTAGTAGATAATATAAGCTTATCTTATAATCACAATGAAACGAGGGATGGGGATGAAGGCTGTACATACCTTTAAATGGATTAGTGATAAAAAAGCGTATTTAAATGAAATTCATGTTGAAGAGCTAGGTCCTCTTTCTATCGGATTATATGGCGGGAATTCAGAGGGAAGTGCAGTTGAAAATGAGGAAGCTGTCCTTGCTTGGTGTGATCCACATGGTACATGGGAATTTGTGATGATTTTTGATGCAGAGCATACAATTGAAAGAGCGCAGTTTATTATAAATATAATTTGTGAAAGAAAAGAGAAATTACTACAACTATTTTCATATCCAAACCATTTAGTTTTTCATCATACACATATGTATTTATTATCTCTATTTACAGATGAAACATTTATTGAAGAAAGTGAGAAGATGCGAGGGAAAACAGATTGTCTCATTTGTCTTCGGAAAGATCAGCTCGTGTATTGGTTGTCGGTAGGAGAGTGCTTCATTTATTTATTCCATCCAGAGTTACAACAATGTAAACAGGGCCGTTTAAATGAGCAACGGTTTTATGAGCGAATTGGTAGACGAAATGTTTTTGCAGCAGCAACGCCTTGCTTTACATCAGGTGTTCGTGAATTACAGAAAGGAACAAATCATATTGTGGTAGCAACAGATAAAATCATCGCATGTGGCGAACGAATGTTTAAAGAGGAACATTTCTTATATCATTCGTTGCTTAATGTTAGATATATACTGGAAAAGATGAATGCTTGGAAAGAAACAAATAGTGCTGCAATTATAGGTTGGACTGTGGATGTGGGCGGGTAGATTGTATTTGTAAGAATATGTTGATTATTAAAATATTTCCTTATAAGGATAAGTATTACTATCTCTCTTATTACTAAATAGTAGGATGAGGGGCTATGGATTTTATGAACTGTAAGCCCCCGCCTAGATTTTTTTGATTCTTTACAATCTTAGGAGGGGCTGATATTGAGGTGAAAGTAGGATTTATATAAAGCTATTTTCATTTTTCGACATATAAGTCACTGCTATACAGAATAAAATGTTACCTGTATTCGCTTGCTTCCTTTGTTTTAAGTGTTTTAAGTCTAGCTATATATAATGATTGTCATTCTTTTTATAGTTTAATATGGTATATCTTTAGCCATTCATTTACTTGAAGCATATATTCCATGATACTTCTAACTTGAAGTTCATCAATATGAAAACTTTTTCCTTCGGCAATGGTTCGTAATTTTGTTTTATCAACGAGACTAAAGATAGGTGCATTATGATCAGATAACATTTCAAGTGTTAAGTTACGAATCATTTGTAAATAATTTGGATCTTGTGAAGTAGGATAGGCACTCTTTCTTCTATTTCGAACATCATCAGGTAAAATATCTTTAAATGCTCTTCGTAAAATCCCTTTTTCGATGTTATCAATGCTTTTTATATGGAATGGTACGTTCCATAAATATTCGACAAGTCTGTAATCACAAAACGGTACTCGTACTTCAAAGCCAACATTCATACTCATTCGATCTTTACGATCCAGTAGAAATGGTAGGAAACGTGTTAAAAATAAATAGAACATTTGCCGCTGTCTGGCAGATTTGTAGTCCTCGCCTGGTAGACTTGGTACTTCTGCAACAGCTTCTTGAAATCGCTGTTGTATATAGGAATCTGTGTTTAATTGGTGTTTTACATCTTCTAATAGTAAGTTTGATGCATTGTTCATACTATAGAGCCAAGGAAATGTATTGATAGATAGGAATTCTTCCTGATGAAACCAAGGATATCCCCCAAATACTTCATCTGCCGATTCCCCAGATAATGCAACTGTGGCATCTTTTTTCATTTCCTGAAATAGTAAATAAAGTGAAGTTTCCATTTCACCAGCACCTGGTAAATCACGTGCGCGTAGAGGCACAAATAAATGACTTACTAGTTTATTTGCATCTACAATAATGTCATGATGGTTTGTGCCGACATATTCTGATACCCGATTTATCCACGGGGCGTCTAATCCTGTACGAGAAAACGTAAGTTCAAAGTCTTGGGCACTGTTCACAAAATCAATAGAATATGTGTTTAAAATTTTGTTATCTTTTTGGAATTCTTTTCTAGCTAATGCTGTAATACCGCTTGAATCTAAACCACCTGACAACATACATACGAGAGGAACATCGGCGATTAATTGCCTTTTTACTGTATCTTGTAGAATACTACGAATATGTGCTGCTGTTGTATCTGGATCCTCTGTGTGTATTTTGCTTTCCAGTGTCCAATATCTTTTTACTTCGGTTTTGTTACGTGTACAAGTTAGATAATGACCTGCACGTACTTCTTGTATATGCTTAAATACTCCACATCCAGGTGTGCGAAATAAATGTAACCCAAATATTTCATTTAGGCCATCTGTATCTATTTCCGTTTGAACAGCAGGGTGGGAGAGAAGAACTTTTAATTCTGAACCGAAAATGATACTACTGCCTTGCTGTATATAGAATAGTGGTTTCACTCCTAAATGATCGCGTGCCATAAATAATTGCTGCTTTTGTTCATCCCAAATTGCAAAAGCAAAAATCCCATTTAGATGTTGAACACATTCTTCGTGCCATTGTAAATACGCATGTAATAATACTTCTGTATCAGAATGAGTGTAAAATGTATGACCATGTTGTTTTAATATTTCTCGAAGTTCACGAAAGTTATAAATTTCTCCATTATACGTAATTGCATACGTATAATCTCCAGCTTGATATGTTTTTGGCTGAGAACCACCTTGTGGATCAATTACAATTAATCTCCGATGAGCGAAGGCCGCATGTGTAGAAAACCAATAACCTTCTGCATCAGGACCTCGATGTTCAATACTATTCGCCATTTTTTCAAGAATCGGACGTTCATTTGAAATATCCTTCAACCAATCAACCCAACCTGCAATACCACACATTCTTTTCATCCTCTCTTAATACAAGAAATTGATAGTTAGACTTGAAAATACTATTTATAAAATTATATAAATAGTAACTTTATAAATAGTATATTAGATTAACTAAAAGATAAGTTTGAGAAAGTTTTTATTGATGTAGATACCTTTCTTACAAATCCTGTTTATAAGGTGGAATCTTTTTTTATTTACCATCATACATATATATAATGTGGCCACAAAACGTTCATGCAGTATAGTGTCGAAAGGAGTTTGGAAAAAGAATGAGTTATGGGCTTCGTTATGCTGTAGAAAAAAGGAAGAAACTATTGATTGAGAAGTTAATTGATGTAGGGATATATAAAGTATTAAATAAGCAGTTGTACGAATTAACTTTGGATGAATTGGAAAAAGAATATCAGGATCTTTTAAAATATGAAGGGGTGCCAGCTTATATAAATATAAATTAAAGAATCGACATAAAAACCCTTTTTCTTTTTAAGCGGGAGAGAGCAAGTAGCGGTCATGTTGGATTCTGCATAGCAGCGACTTATATGGCGAAAAAATAAAATGGATATATAGTTTATTCAGTATTCTCCTTTTTAGAAGAATTCAAGATGATAGATACGGTTTGCTATTGGTAAGAGATAAAGAAAGCTGTATTTATGAACTCCCCTTTCTCAGCGTTGTGCGGAGAAAGGGGAGTTTTTTAATAAGCAGTCGTAAATGAAGGGATAGGGTCATGGAATATGTCCCACTCTTCATACATTTCTTGTTCAGTTAATAAACAGTGGTCTAAAGATTGTGCTATTTCTTCTTTGTTCATGTCAATACGGATAAAGACTAATTCTGTAATTTGGTCCCTGTATGTGTCATCCCAGTGGTTTAAAATGTCAGGCTCTTCTGCGATGAGTTGCTGTTGTTCTTCTTTTGAAGTAGCTGCAACTCATTCACCAGCTCCTTGGATGCCAGCCTGAGAGAGAAGCCCGATGATATTATTGCGAGAAGCAAGCCAAAAGAAACCTTTTGCTCTTACAATGTCAAGTGGCCAGTTTTCAAGCCATTTCAACAATCTTTCCGGGTGGAACGGACGTTTTCGGTGGTATACAAATGATGAAATATTATACTCGTCTGTCTCAGGTGTATGTTCACTATTTAATTCTTTTATCCACCCAGCAGCTTGACTTGCTTTTTCATAGTTAAATAGATTTGTATTTAAAATGGTTTGTAATGGTACTTGCGAATAAGTTGCTTTAATTTTTTTCTTATTGAACTAACGGTATAGGTTACTTGAAATGATTTACAGGATATTTCTGGAATGGTAAACTTAAGTAACCTGTAATAATGGATTGCAAAGTGTGATGCTTTCTTTATTTAGGATTACATATAGTGGGGGTAGCTGCCAATAACATATACCTATTTTAAAATTTGTTTTTGCCTATTTAAAATGGCGTACAAATTATGATAGGAGTGTAATAATGATTGAATTAAATACTGAAAGATTAAGACTAATTCCTCTGAGTGCAGAAAATCTGAAATTACTAATTGATAATCCAAAGAAAATGGAACTAAGGTTATCTTTAAGTGAATCAAATAAATTTCTTAGCCTAGAGCTTAAACAAGCTATGGAAACAAGGCTTTCAAAGCTGTTAGTTGATGAGGAAAATTATATATGGTATACCAATTGGTTAATTGTGTCGAAAGATAAAAACTGTAATGTTGGGGGAATCATGTTAAAAGGTCTTCCAAATGAAAATGGTGAAGTAGTAATTGGTTACTATACTCTTCCTGAATATCAAGGAAACGGCTATATGACGGAAACAATTAATACTATGAAAAAATGGTTGTTAAATCAGACGGGTGTTATGTACGTTATTGCTGATACTGATAAAGATAATATTCCATCGCACCGGGTATTAGAAAAATTAGGGGCGGAAATGTATAAAGAAACAGATGAATTATATTTTTGGAGATTTGTCCGAAATAAGTTCCCCGAAAAAATAACTAAGAGTCATCATTTTATAGTAATGGCTATTAGTTAAGGCATCAGTACAATGTTGATCAATAGAATGACAAAATTTTGTTCAATTAACGAGTGCTTCAGTTGAACAAAAAATAATTGAATTTTTTATAAAAGAGTAATACATTAGAATATTTTAAGAGCCTGTTTTGATTAAACTTTTTTCAAAACAGGTTTTTTCTTTTTGTTCGTTTATTAAAGTTATTAGCATTGATTTGTACAAACATGATTCCAAAGCAACAGCAAGCATAAATTTACAATCACAACATAATGGAGGAGATTGCATGGTATTTCCACTTGTAAAAATAAATAAAGTAGAAAAATAGAAACCGTATGCATATGAAAAATTAAAATCATAAAGAAAAAGATGAGCCCGAAACTGAGCTCATCTTAATTTATGGCTCATCTTCACAACTGGTTTTACAATTTATCCATATAAATCGCTGCTATGCAGAATAAAACATGACCTGCACTTGCTTCCTCCCTTTGTTTAAACCTCGCATGTGGCAGGAAAGAGCCCTGACCGCTTCTATGCACGGCCAGATGCTCTCGTCTTCTTCTAAAAGAAAAGGGGGGTATGTCATTTATATATTTCAATTACATAATGGATTTTTAACTTTTACATAAAAATAAGCATGAGCTTCTCCCATCATACGCATAAGAGTTAAAGCTTTATAATCTACTTTACCCGCAAAAAAGACAGCATAGTCAGATAGTACACACTCTTTGTAGTTAGGATCTTCTTGTAAATCTACAAAAATATTGTGTAAGACTCGTTTTACTATATTCCATAGCATTTGTTCATCTAATTCATAGACCTGACTTATATGTAAAAATAACTCGCCAAAGTGATTTTGCATGACAGAGTAAAACACTTTATTCCGCATACTTTTCTCATCATCTACTAGAATTCTTGATTTATGATGAAACATGTTCAGATCAAACCCTGCGTTTTGTAAGCGGTTGCGGTGAACGCGAATACCTTCCCAATCACGTACGAGTAGCCGGTCCGGTGTACCATCTTTTTTAAAGACAGGAACTGTGTTTTGGAGGTGACCTTCTAAACCGATGCCGTATTTAACCATGAGCGGAATAAAACCAGTAAGAGCATTCGTTACATATTTCTCTATAAATTGAACAATCGCATCTTGTAATGATAGGTCATGGCTCTCTTTGTATCGCTCAATTAGTTCTACTATGACTGGTTTATTTGTACCGTGCACAGAAGCGACAAGGGCAGAACCGACAATAGCCCATTCATCATGATTCACATAAGCATGAATATTGTCACGAATGACGCAAGCGAGATTTTCACTTCGTAATGTTTGTATTTCTTCGTCTACGTCATTCGGATGAAGAAAATGAGCACCAGCTCGCTCCATAATTGGAACAAAGCGATTTTCATCAATCATTGTATCTTGCGTAACAATTTGTTTTAAAATGTTGCTCATAATTGGTCCGTTATGAATCGTTTGTTCTGATAATGTTCGTACTTCCCCAGTTAAATGAATATTTGTTGTTAGTTTATAATGTGGTCTAATCGTATCATATTGTGCAGGAAATATAGTACGAAATGACATGCCGGCTAAATATTTCGCTTTATAATCTAACAAAATAATTATTTGTTTTTCAAGTTCAACACTGTAAATTTCACGTAACGTATGAGTAGCTTGCCATGGATGAATTGGTAATAGTATATAGTCGTCTATCTTATCACCAAGTTTCAGTTCGGCTTCTACTTGAAGTGCAGGTTCGAAAGAGCATAATACTGCATTCCAGTTTTGTTCTTCCATAAAAGCTGAGCTTATGTAATTTTTGTGTACAGCTACAAAGCAGAGTGGAATGGTATTTTTAAACTCTGCTGAATAAGCCAATGTTTCTTCCGGGCTTAAACCCTTTCTCATTTTGGTACCAGGATGACAAGGGTGCCCTTCAATAACGAGTTGTTCAAAAAAGGCATAGGAATCTCGTGCCTGAGAAGCAGCTTGTAGCGTTGAAGTATTCTCATTTTGTTCATGAAATGTATAAGCAAGAGCTAAATTAGCAGCACTATTTGTAACATCGTCTTCAAACATACGAAAATAGGAAGGAGGTCCTTGCCAATCTTCTTGCATTAGCAATGTCAATACTTCATTCGGATGCGTAATTTCTTTTTCTTTAGATGGTGATATAAGAATATACGGTCCACTTATAACTGGTCGTTCAAAAGCATATATGTGTCGAATAGGTATAAGCAGGTATGCGTTTTGCTTCTTGAAATATAGTCCTTGTATCATTGAAAACTCGTTAAATTGATGAGTATGAGTATTTATATAATCTAGTAAATAGTCTGGGCAACGCTGCTTTGAAAATGAAGCAAACATCCCTTTTTGTTTGCGAAACAAAATCCCAGTCTCAGTCATGTTACATATATTTTCACGTATGAAGGAAGATAGTAATCGTTCAAGTATACCAGCTCGTCCTTTTGGAATCATTTGTTGATAGGCTTCATGTAGTGGTGCGTGATGTTGTTGTAAAAAAGAAAGCAAGTTTTGTTCCTCTAATTCTAATTTTTGAATTGTATTGAGTTGCATAGAAACCACCTTTCTCAAATTTTTCTATCTTTACAGATAAAAAAGAATATTTTATATTATTTTATAGGGATAATGATAATCAATATCAATTATAAAGAGTGCATGTGAAAATGCAACAAAAAATTTCGGGGTGGTTTTTATTCGCAAACTATTTTTTAGTAGTTCATTTTTCTTATTTATGGGGAATTGGCTTGGAATGACTGCAATCAATTGGTACGTCTATGACTTGTATCATAGTGCCACATATTTAGGATGGATCAACTTTGTACGGCTGATTCCTATTGCATTGTTTAGTGTATATGCAGGGAAGCTTTGTGATTTGTATCCACGTATTAAGTTAATGAAGTCCTATTCATTTTGGGGATTAGTGGTTACAACAGTACTTGCTATTTATGTTGTGTTTATTACTCCTTCTTTTTTTATTTTTCTTCTTTTCTCATTTGTGAGAGGAATAATTAGTGCATTAGAAACACCAAATCGAAATACGATTCTTTCAGATATTGATACGAACCAGCAAATTAGTAAATTGATATCTATGAATTCATTTGTGATGAATGTTTGCCGCTCAACAGGGCCAGCTGTTGCTGGTTTTTTGATTGCAGGAGGACATATTGAGCTGACATTTATGATGCAGGCAGTTTGTTCACTTATTGCATTCATTCTCGTATTACCGATGAAAGATCGAACGATGAAAAAACGAAAAGAAAAGAAAAAAGCAAGCTGGGAACAAATTGTTCAATATTTTTCTCATGATACTATGGGAAGAAATATTTTTATGGCATCGATGATTACAATGGCTTTTGGCTTTTCGTATACGTCTGTATTGCCTGTACTTGTTTCTCATCAATTTACAGGAAAAGCGGAAGTGTTCGGCATTGCGATGTCTGCGGCAGCAATTGGGGCAATTATAGCAACGATTATTCTTCCTAGAATACTAGAGTATATTTCAGAAATTAAGATTTATTACATGAGTTTACTTTTGTTTTCCATTAGTATAGCGCTTCTTGTTATTAGTAATACGTTTACGTTTTTTATACTATTATTCTCTATCGGCCTTTTTGGACAGTTGTTACGCTCTAGTAACCGTGTCTATTTTCAAAATAATGTTCGTGAAGAAGAACGAGGCCTCATGCTTAGTGTTGTATTAATGGACCGAGGAATGATTCCGCTCGGTTCGATTGTAGTAAGTTATGCAATTGAATATGTGGGTATTTCCGAAACATTTGTGATGATGGGGATTTTATGTATTATTCCATTTGTATTTCAATATATAAAAGTGAAAAAACAAAACAGGAAGGTGAAGAATGTTGTCCATTCAAAGTAAACAATTCAATCGAGTACAAGCAGAATATCGTATTTTAAATCGTTTTTGTAATGCGTTAATTCGTGAAAAAAATTTATTAGAAAGTTGTGCTGTGCTAAAGCATGAGCATGGTATTGAAATTATAGATTGTATGAACGAAGCGGAATTATTACTAGAGGTGCAACAAGAGGGAGCATTTGAACGATACGAATTTGCGTTTCCACTTCGTTTTAAAGTAAGAGGACATGTTAGGTGGATTGGTTCATTACAATCGTTTTTTGAGGAAGTAGCACCATTCTTTCAGCTTCATGTTTCAGATGCTTTGCAAAATGAATTACAGAACAGCGTTGAGAACTTGGAAATGGCCTATGAGGCATGGGAGCAAAAACAAGAATGGGTAAAACAACAGCTTGAAACAAACATGATGTTTTTTGCGAAATACAAACCAAATAATCTATATCAATTTTTCGAAGAATTAAAAAGATGTACGTCATTTGATGAATTATTATATACAGAGTCATTAGTAATTGAAGGACATCCACTACACCCTTCAACAAAGACGAAACTTGGTTTATCGAAAGAAGAAGTAAAGCGCTATGCACCTGAATTTGAACAGATTGTTCCGCTATATGTATTACTTGTTCATAAAGATGCAATAACAGTTACAGGAGATGGTTTTGAAAAAACATTATTATATGAAGTTCTGCCAGACTTATATGAAACAGCATATGAAACATTAACAAATCAAAGAAAACAAATGGGGGATTATTATCCATTTCTTGTTCATCCGTGGCAATATGAACATGTACTAATCAAAGAGTATGAGAAGGATTTGGAGGAAGGACGTATTATTCCAATTCCTTATCAACTTTCGTCCCGGGCGACGCTTTCATTTCGAACGATGAATCTACTAGAATTGCCATACCATGTAAAGCTTCCAGTACGCGCGCAAGCTACGAGTGCGGTCAGAACGGTATCACCAGAAATAACGATAAACGGACCCATTCTTTCTTCACTGTTTGATACGATTTACGCAAATGAGAAAGAGTTATCGCAGTCAGTAGTTGTTGTTCGTGAACGAGTTGGGGCTACTTTTACGAAAAATGATGATGTTCATTTAGGCCGAAATCTCGCATTTATTTTACGAGAAAGCCCAAATGTTTATAGGAAAGAAGGAGAATTACTATGGGTTGGAGCTAGTTTAACCGCAAGTAATCCATTAAAAGAAGATGAACCCGTTATTGTAGATATAATGCGCGCATATTTTGAAACAGAAACGATTGGAAAAAAAGAGGTATTTCATTATGTTGCTCATTATACTGAAAAAGTTATGATTCCTTTACTACAGCTAGTTTTACGATATGGAATTGCTTTAGAAGGACATATGCAAAACTCTATTATTGTTACAAAGGGAGGAGAAATTCAACGTATTTTTGTGCGTGATTTAGGAGGCGTGCGAATTCATAAGCAGACATTAGGAAAGGTAGTAGATATTGCGAATCTGAAAGAAGCAGTTGTATTTACAGATGATAGAAATGAAGTTTATAACAAGTTTATTCATTCCGTATTGCAAAATCACTTTGGAGATGTGTTATTTACGTTAGCTCGTGCGATAGACGACGTACAGGAAAAAGAATTATGGAGAATCGTTGCTGCGATTGTGAAAGAGTATATGGTAGATGCAACAGAGGAGCAAAAAGCAGCTATATTCGCAGCTCAAATTGAAACAAAAGCATTGTTCTCAATGAGAATACAAGATCAAGCAAAATCTTATTTGTATACAAAGTTTCATAATCCGCTTTGTGCGTATATAAATACAAATTGAAAACCACTTTTTAGGTAGGTGAGAGCATCTGGCCGTGCAGAGAAGCGGTCAGGGCCTTTTCCTGCCACATGCAAGGATTAAAGCAGCAAGTAGCGGTCATGTTTTGTTCTACATAGCAGAGCTAGACAAAGGTGTTGGAAAATTAAAATGTATTTATGTAGTAGGAGGAATGAACATGCTGCCTATTATGAAAGTAAATCTTTCAAAATTGAAGCATAATGCCATGATGATGAAGCAGTTATGTGAGCGCTCAAATATGATATGTTTTCCAGTGACAAAAGGGGTCGGCGCTGTGAAAGAGGTAATTGAAACGCTTCAAGAGGCAAAGTATACAAGGTTTGCTGATTCTAGATTACAGCATCTTCATCACATTCGTTCTATTGTCGGAAAAGAAGCTGAGCTCTTATTGATTCGTACGCCAGCTTTGTCGGAAGTAGAAGAAACGGTTCTTTGTGCGGATATTAGTTTGAATTCTGAACTATGTATTATAGAAGCATTAGGAAGAGCGGCGAGAACATATGGAAAAATACATCGTGTAATTTTAATGGTTGATTTAGGTGATCTTCGCGAAGGAATGATGTCGCATCAAGTGGTAGAAGCAGCACAAAGAGTATCGAATATACCTGGAATTGCACTCGATGGTATTGGAGCAAATTTCACTTGCTTTAGCGGTGTGATTCCAACTGAGAGTTCTTTGCAAGAATTAACACAATTAGCAAAGTTAGTAGAGAAAAAAATAGGAACACAGCTTCGGCTTATTTCAGGAGGTAATTCAAGTTCGTTACCACTTATTATGCAAAAAAAACATATTGGACGTGTCAACTCTTTACGGATTGGAGAAGCCATTTTTCTAGGAAAAGAAACAGCATATGGGAAACGTATTCCTTTTATGTACCAAGATGTATTTTCAATTGAAGCAGAAATCATTGAAATAAAAAGAAAGCCGTCTATGCCAAGGGGAGTCATTGGAAGAAATGCGTTTGGTCAAGTTCCGTCTTTTGAAGATAAAGGAGAGCGACTACGAGCAATTGTTGCAATAGGAAGACAGGATCTTGATATTAGCGGTTTACGAGCTTCTGATAAGAATATTGAAATTCTTGGTGGAAGTAGTGATCATTTAATTGTTGATATAACGGATAGTACACTGCATAGCATAGGGGATATAATGACATTTATTCCGGCGTATAGTGCATTGCAAAGCGGTATGGTTTCTTCACTTGTACGAAAACAATATGTGTATGATGAGGTGCTTCAAAAATCGCTTATTTTATAAAGTGAAACTTCCATCAGTAGGGGCTACTGCTTGTGAATTGAGTGTATGAATTTTTCCAAAAAATATTTTTTTTGGAAAAATAATAGACAATTTCTAAAATTATGCTATCATATTAACTGAAATTGATTATCAATATTGTTGGTATGGGGGACTACATAATGAACAGGAAAAAAATAAGTACTTTACTTGTAGCTATGTCATTAGCGGTGGGAGCGCTTGCTGGTTGCAGTGGAGGAGCAAAAGAAACGGCCAAAAAAGAAGATAAAGCAGAAGCAAACAGTCAAGCAGGATCAGTGAAAATTAAACATGAGTGGGGAGAAACAGAGTTAAAAGAAACACCAAAAAATATTGTAACTCTTGACTTTTCATTTATTGATACATTAGTAGATTTAGGTGTTACACCAGTTGCAAATGCTGGAGTAGGGAAAACGAAAATTCCAGAATATTTACAAGATAAAGCATCAAAAGTTAAAGATGTTGGGGAGAGAAAAGCACCAAACTTAGAAGTTATTTCGTCTGTGAAACCAGATTTAATTATTGCAAGTAAAGATCGCCACAATATGATTCAAAAAGAATTAAAAGATATTGCTCCAACGATTGCATTTGATGACAATAGTTATGAAGAAGTAATGAAAAATATGGATACCATTGCTAAAGCAGTTGGAAAAGAAGAACAAGCGAAAAAGATTCGTACAGATTTACAAGATAAAATTTCAAAAGCAAAAGAGAAAGTAAAAGGAAATCCAACAGTACTGGTTATTGGTGCTTTTGATGATGAGTTTTCAGTATGGATTAAAGATTCATTTATTGGTTCGTTAATGACGGATGTTGGTGTGAAGTATGCATATGAAGGTAAAAAAGAAAAAACAGAAGGTAAAGCAGAAATTGCAAAAATTACGATGGAACGTCTAAATGAAATCAATCCAGACTATATCTTCTTATATGGAGAAAATGTAGAGAAGTTTAAAAATAATCCACTATACAATAACTTAAAAGCAGTAAAAGAAAAGCATGTAATTGATGTTGATCGTAATCTTTGGGCACGTGGGCGCGGACCAATTGCAGCAAATAAAATTTTAGATGAGGCACTTCCAGCATTAACAGGTCAGTCTTCTAAATAAGGAGTTGGAGACTTTGTATCATACACAAACTAGAAGCAGACGGGCGTTAAACCCGTATGCTTCTTCTACTTTGCAATTTATTTTCTTTTTTCTATTATTAGTAATGGTGGGAGCTTTCTCCGCATTATTTCGTGTAAAAGGATTATCATTTCATAACATATCAGAAGTATTTGCAACGGATACAAAAAATTTAATTTACTATACAGTTTGGCAAGTACGTATACCACGTGTAGTGTTAGGAGCTTTACTTGGCGCGGCATTAGCTGTTGCTGGGTGTCTTTTACAAGGAATTACACGAAATCCGTTATCTGATCCAGAAAATATGGGAATAAATCAAGGGGCTTCTTGTTTTGTTGTTATTGCCCTTTTAGTATTTGGGGAGAAGGATACGAGTTTCGTTATTTTACTAGCAGCTTTTCTCGGGGCCGCAGCAGGAGGAAGCGTTATTTATTCATTAGCATTTCGCGGCGAATATACACCTTCACGTCTTGTGCTTGCTGGTATTGCAGTGAGTCTATTCCTTGGATCATTAACGACAGGAGCAATTTTGTTATACGAAACACAACTAACAGAGATATTATATTGGATGGCCGGAAAGTTATCAGGGGCAAACTGGCAAGATATAAAAATGATGTTAGTATCAGCAGTTCCTGTTATAATTCTTGTTTTTTCTCTAGCAAATCAATTGAATATTTTATCACTTGGTGAGGAGACAGCGCGTGGACTTGGTGTAAATGTTCTTCGTATTCGGAGAGTATTTGCGTTTTTAATTGTTCTTCTTGTCGGTAGTGCAGTTGCGGTAGCTGGACCGATTGGTTTTATCGGACTGATAGTTCCGCATATTGCAAGAAAATTAGTTGGTCAAGATTATCGAATCATTTTACCATTTTCTGCATTGCTCGGCGCTAATCTTCTTGTCATCGCAGATTTTGCAGCGCAATGGGTGTCTTATCCAGCAGATACACCTGTTGGCGTTATAACAGCACTTTTAGGTACACCGTTCTTCATTTATTTAATGAGAAGGAAGAGAGGTGCTGTTAAATGAAGAAGTTTGGCCGGTTTACTATTGTTATAATAGTAGGTCTTATATTGCTAATTGCACTTTCTTTACTAAGTTTGCGGCTTGGCGCGGTACCAACGCCATTTGCTGAGATTATAGAAGGACTGATGACAGGAGAAGGTGTTGTCTTAAAATATCGTTTACCACGTCTTATCATAGCGATTTTAGTTGGAATTAACATGGCGTTATCAGGATCCATTTTACAAAGTGTTACAAGAAATCCACTTGCAGCACCTGATATTATTGGAGTTTCTGCTGGTGGAGGATTAGCGGCTGTTATTATGCTCCTTATGTTTCCGAGTGTGCCGGCAATTATGCTTCCAGTTGCTGCATTTGCTGGGGCAATGATTGCAAGTTTGCTTGTGTATGTATTATCGTATCAAAAAGGAGGAGTAAAACCGGAACGTCTTGCACTATGCGGCGTTGCGATTTCTACGGGTTTACAGGCTCTTATTACATTTATTATTGTGAAATTTGCAGTTGATTCCTCACAAGCACTTGTGTGGCTAAAGGGGAGTTTATATGCAAGATCTTGGGAACATGTTGACATGCTATGGCCGTGGACGATCATTGGAGCGGTCATTACATTTGCAAGTTATAAGCAAATTAATCTTTTATTATTAAATGAAGAAACAGTAAAAGGTTTAGGCATGCGTATTAATGCTGTTCGTCTTGTTCTGATCGGTGTGGCCGTTGCCTTAGCTGCAAGTTCAGTAGCAGTAGCAGGGACAATTAGTTTTGTAGGGCTTGTTATCCCGCATGCGGCGCGTCTGCTTATTGGTTCAGACAGTAGATTGTTCTTGCCAATTTCAGCGTTACTTGGTGCATTACTCGTTACGGGTGCAGATATGGTGGGGAGAATTATAATTCCGCCAATTGAAATACCAGCTGGTATTATAACAGCACTTATTGGCGCACCGTATTTTATATATTTACTCGTGATTAGAAAAGGAACATAGTCTCCTATAAAGTGAAACTTCCATCAGTGGAGAGTTTTTTTCATCTCCCACTGATGGTTAGCCCGCGAATAGCGGGACAAATAACAAATAAGGAGTGAACAAGATGACAAGTTTACATACGGAACAGTTGGAGCTTACGTACGGAAATCAAACCATTATTAATCATCTTGATTTACATATTCCAGAAGGAAAAATTACGGCACTAGTTGGCCGAAATGGATGCGGGAAGTCAACGATTTTAAAATCGCTAGCACGATTGCTGCAACCAACTAAAGGTCACGTATATTTAGATGGTAAAGCGATTCATATGATGCCAACAAAAGAAGTATCAAAGAAACTGGCAATTTTACCACAATCACCGACGGCACCCGAAGGATTAACAGTAGAAGGTCTCGTTTGGCATGGTCGTTATCCGCACCAACGCTTACTGGGAAAGCGAACGGAGAAAGACCATGAAATGGTAAACTGGGCGCTTGAAGTAACGGGAATGCATCAATTTACAGATCGTACATTAGATGAACTTTCAGGTGGACAGCGTCAGCGTGTTTGGATTGCGATGGCACTTGCGCAAGATACAGAGTTATTATTACTAGATGAACCGACAACGTATTTAGATATGGCCCACCAGTTAGAAATATTAGAGTTATTGAGAAAGTTAAATGAAGAAGAAAATCGAACGGTTGTTATGGTTGTACATGATTTAAATCATGCGGCTAAATATGCGCATCACATTGTTGCGATTAAAGATGGAGATAAAGTAATGGAAGGAGCACCAAGTGATATTTTAAATGATGAATTGTTTGAAACAGTGTTTGGTGTGAAAGCACGTGTTGTGTATGATCCAGTTGCGATGACGTACATGTGTACACCGTATGCGTTACTCTCAGAGAAAAAAGAACAGCAAAAAGAAAGAATTGTTGGATAAAAAAACTGTTGAGAAAAGATTCTCAGCAGTTTTTTTATTGGGAATTTTATCTCGTTCTTTGCGGGCAGTAAAATCCCATTTAAGAATGAGAGAGAAGTGAAGAAGATGTGCACATAATAAAGTCATTTCATTTTATTTTTAGGTTGTTTTCTCAAAGATTGTTGTTTTGTAATTAAAAACAAAAAAGAACATATGTTTGTTGTGTGTGAGTTTTATGTTATGATTATATTAACTTAATTTAGAAAAGAGGGATTAATTTGAGTGAGGTAAAAAGTATAATTCGTCATTTTAATCATTATTCATCTTGGCTAATCACTTTAGAAGAAGTCGATGAAACTTTATGGTTTAAACCGATAGCCGATGGTAAATGGTCTGTAAGTGAGATAATAGCACATATTATGAATTGGGATAATTATCTATTAACAGAAATCCTCCCATCTGTACAAAATGAAAAGGGAATGGAGTTTCCCGATTTTGGTATACATAATCAAAAGGCATCAAACTACGCAAAATCAGGCATATCACAATCAAAACTTCTTGAAGAAGCAAAAGATACAAGGGAACTACTTGTAAAAGAACTTAATGAACTGCCAATCGAAAAGCTAAAAAAGCCATTAACTGCAAACGGTGTAACTCATTGTCCACATACAGGAACGCCTTATTCACTTATATATATTGTTAAGGAATTTACAGACCACGATAACCACCACCAAAGACAAATTATACAATTCCTAAGGGAAAACAGCCTATTTTTAAAAATATAAAGGTGTAGCTTTATAATCAGGTTTGATTTAAAGTGTTTCTCAAAACTGGATGATACAACCAAATAAAAAGAAGCCATTTTGAAAAAGCTTAGTCAAAATGGTTTTCATTTTTGAAATTAGATTTTTGGTTTTATAAAAAAGTTGATTATTTCTTTGGCTGTTAATATAGATGCCTTAAGAAATACTATATTGTTATTTTTAACTCAGTATTTTATTTATCGCTGTAGTTGCTTTGGGCCATCCAACATAAAAAGCCATATGTGTTATCAAAGCAATAATCTCCTTTTCGTTAATTCCATTCTTTTTAGCTAATTGTAGATGAAATGGTAGTTGTTCAGTATTGCCAATACTAATTAGAGCGGAAAGGGTAATTAAACTTCTTTCTTTTGATGTTAATGTTGGATCTCTCCATACTTTTTCAAATAATATATTTTCACCGTAATCAACAAAATCAGGAGCAATATCTCGCATTTCCTTTGGTATATTGGATTCGATACGATCATTCACTATTTTTTTCCTCCTTCATAGTAACCATTTGTGCTATTCCTTGACCAAATGACCAGTTTTCAGCAGATGTCTCGTTTAATGTAATAAAAACATCAGTTGTAGAGATGTTTAAATGATTATAAAAAGCTTCCGCGATGGATTGATACAAATCTCTTTTTTGATTTATTGTTCTTCCTGGTCCACATGTAATAGAAACGTGTAGTATTTTATCTGTTCTCTTTTGCTCTCCTTCTAAGAGATAATACGGGTCGTAAAAAAACTGATTAGATTGGTAAGGTAAAAACATGTGAAAGTAATCATTTTTGGGAATTTTAAAATGTTCAATTAATGAATGATGAATACAATTGCTCACCTTTTTTAACTCTTCTTTATTCAATTGCCCTTCTGGATAATAAACATTAACAAACGGCATATTTTCACTTCCTTCCTGACAACTTTATTGTACTTCTGGAATGTTGATTTGTATAATTGAAAATAAATAATATTATTATCAATAAAATCGATAGAGATTAGGTGTAAAATTGGAAATAAAAGAGTTAAATACATTTAAAAAGATTATTGAAGAAGGAACTTTTTCACTTGCAGCTAAAAAATTAAACTATGCTCAATCAACGGTAACAACACATATAAAAAAATTAGAAAATGAGCTTGGCTTTCTTTTATTTGAACGAGGGTGGGATGCTCGATTAACAGATGAAGGTGTATTATTTGCTGAGGAAGTAGATAACTTATTAATGCATTGGGATTATTCTGTATCTCAAGCGCAGCGCATAAGTAATGAAGAGAAGGGGGATTTAAGAATAGGATTATTGGAATCAGTTGCAGAAAAATTAATTCCACCTATATTAAAATATTTAAACGATAAGAAACCATACATACATTGTGATTTTGTCGTGGGAAATACAGCGCTTTTATCACAAATGATCGATCAAAATAAGATTGATTTTGCCGTTTGTGGAAACAACAAAAATATTTCCAATGTAAATTTTACTCCACTTTGCAAAGAACAAATCGAATTTATAGTAAGTAATCCAAATCATCCAGTATTATCAAAAGAATTAGTTGAAATATCTGATATTATTAATTATCCCATTTTGGTTGGAGAGAATAGTTGTTATTATTATCAATCTGTGAATGCTTTTTTATCAGAGAACAATTTATCTTTTAAAAGAGTCTATAATTGTAGTGCCCTGCATCTTATTCCACAAATGGTTTTTGGGGATGCGATAGGTATAATCCCTAAGGGAACTATTTTAAAACAAAATTCAATATCATTTAAGGTTGAGGGATTTGATCCTAAAATGCCTATAGGATTAGTAATTTCTTCTAAAAAAAGAAACTATTTAAGCCAAACAAAACAGCAACTTATGAAATTGATTGAATCGATGTTGTTATAAATAACGTTTTCGATTACTTATTATCTAAGTTGATTTGATTAAATACATCATACAAATCTTTAAAAGTTGAGAATACAAAAAGAAGCTATTTTTATCAATTTTAAAATAGCTTTTTTTTTTATGACTCGGATTGAATATGATGAGATATGAAAAAATAATGTAATTTTTAAAAATTAGCATTGCGAAATACAGGTTGTACTTTTAAAATAAAAAGGTCGTGTATTTATTATACTAAAAAAACAAATCGGAATAATGTGAATATTTATGTTTTATCTAGTTATGTTTATGTAAAAATAACTAAACGACATGCATCATGTTATTGCTTCATAAGGAGAGAAGAAATTTGAAAAGTGTAAGATTACCATCGATGATCGAAATCATCATTCTTTTGTTGTTATTTTTAGGCGTTGTCTTTTCATTTCAGACAATTTTTGATTTACCGATTCAGCTTGCGTTATTTATTTCATGGTTTCTTGTCATTGCGCTTGGATTAAGACTTGGGTTTCGTTATCAAGAATTACAAGATGCAATTACAAAAGGAATTTCGAATGGACTTGAAGCAATTTTAATATTAGTAGCGGTTGGTTCTCTTATTGGAACTTGGATTGCTGGTGGTGTTGTGCCAACACTTATTTATTATGGTTTAGAATTTATTCACCCAAGTATCTTTCTATTAGCGACATTAATTATTTGTTCGATTACATCTATCGCAACAGGTACTTCTTGGGGGACGGTAGGTACAGCTGGTATTGCCATGATGGCAATCGGGGAAGGACTTGGATTACCACTTCCTCTTGTAGCTGGTGCAGTTCTATCTGGTGCATATTTTGGAGATAAATTATCACCATTATCTGATAGCACCGTACTTGCAGCTTCTATGGCGAAAGTAGATGTTATTGCGCACGTTCGTGCTATGTTGTATTTAGATATTCCAGCTTATATTATTACCGGTATTATGTTTACAGTTGCCGGCTGGATATATGGCGGGAAAAATGTAGATTTAGAAAAAGTAGATTTCCTAAAGGCATCTTTACTAAAACAATTTGATATTCACATTTGGATGCTCGTTCCAGCGGTCGTTGTCATTATACTGTTAGCGATGAAACGTCCATCTATGCCTACAATTGCAATGGGTGCTCTTCTTGGTGCCATCTGGGCAGCTGTGTTCCAAGGCATGCCTTTTGGAGAAGCGATTGGCACAGCTTACAAAGGATTTTCTATTGATTCTGGTATCGATTTCATTGATAAGTTATTAAATCGCGGCGGAATTGAAGGAATGCTCAGCTCAGTTGCTGTTATTATTTTCGGACTTGGTTTTGGTGGTTTACTAGAAAAGCTTGGCGTTTTGAAAGTTATTGTTTCGAAGTTTGAGAAAAAATTAACATCTGCAGGTAATGTAACACTTTCGACTTTAATTGTTGCATTTTTAGCAAACGTATTTGGCTGCGCCATGTATGTATCATTAATTTTAACGCCAAAAATTATGGAAGAAAGCTACGATAAATTAAAATTAGATCGCCGCATTTTAGCTCGTAACTCAGAAGTCGGTGGAACGCTCACATCAGGAATGGTTCCATGGTCTGATAACGGTATTTTTATGGCGGGTATTCTAGGCGTTTCGACGTTATCTTATCTGCCATTTATGTGGCTGAGCTTTGTATCATTAGCGCTTGCTGTTATTTACGGATATACAGGTAAATTTATTTGGTATGTAAATGATGTAGAGAAAGAAAAGCAAGTATCATAGTATGAAAAAATCATCCTTTCGCTTATAGCGGGGATGATTTTTTGTTTTTATGGGCTAATTTAATATCTTTGTGCAGTAATTTATATTATCAAAATCATCATTCAATAGATGACTTTCATTTTTAGTGGTAATATTTATTATTTTTAGTGTTTTCAGTAAAATGAAAGAGAAGGTATTTAATTCTAAGGGGATGAAAATATGGAGTACAGAATTGAAAGAGATACATTAGGAGAAATGAAAGTTCCAGCTGATAAATTATGGGCAGCACAAACGCAGCGTAGTAAGGAGAACTTTCCAATTGGAACAGAGTGTATGCCGCTTGAAATTGTTCGGGCATTTGCAATTTTAAAGAAAAGTGCAGCGATTAGTAATCAAAAGTTAGGGAAGCTAGCAGACGAAAAGGCAAATGCAATTGTAGAGGCAGTTGATGAAATTTTATCGGGAAAATGGGATGAGCATTTTCCGCTTGTTGTTTGGCAGACAGGAAGTGGTACACAATCTAATATGAATGTGAATGAAGTGATTGCTAACCGTGGAAATCAAATTTTAAGAGAAAAAGAGCTTGATCTACATATTCATCCAAACGATGATGTAAATATGTCTCAAAGCTCAAATGATACATTTCCAACAGCACTTCATATTGCGTGCGTGATAGCTGTAGAAGAGCAAGTATTACCAGCAGTAGAAAAATTAAAAGGCACGTTAAAAGAAAAAGTAAACGAGTTCTCTCATATAATTAAAATTGGTCGTACTCATTTGCAGGATGCAACGCCGTTAACGTTAGGTCAAGAAGTGAGTGGCTGGCATCGTATGCTTGAAAAGACAGAGCGGATGATTATAGAAAGTAGTACATATATGAAAGAGCTTGCAATTGGTGGTACTGCGGTTGGAACAGGGATTAATGCCCACCCAAAATTCGGTGATATGGTTGCAGAAGAAATTAGTAATTTCACAGGAAAACATTTTGTATCAGCACTAAATAAATTTCATGCGTTAACAAGTCATGACGAAGTTGTTTATACGCACGGGGCATTAAAAGCGTTAGCAGCGGATGTAATGAAAATTGCAAACGATGTCCGCTGGCTTGCAAGCGGACCGCGTAGCGGCCTTGGGGAAATTACGATTCCAGTCAATGAGCCAGGGAGCTCTATTATGCCAGGAAAAGTAAATCCAACGCAAAGTGAAGCTTTAACGATGGTTGCAGCACAGGTCATGGGAAATGATGCAACAATCGGCTTTGCGGCAAGTCAAGGAAACTTTGAGTTAAATGTCTTTAAGCCAGTCATTGCTTATAATTTCTTACAATCTGCTAGATTATTAGCAGATGCGCTTGTTTCATTTAATGATAAATGTGCAGTAGGTATTGAAGCAAATGAAGAAATTACCAGACAGCACTTAAATAACTCGTTAATGCTTGTAACAGCGTTAAATCCGCACATCGGTTATGAAAATGCAGCAAACATTGCCAAGCATGCACATAAAGAGGGATTAACACTAAAAGAAGCGGCACTGCAATCAGGTTTGTTAACAGAAGAACAATTTGATGAAATTGTAGATCCGAAGAAAATGATTGAGCCGAAGGAATGAAATACTTTATAAAAGGTAGGGTTCTCAAGTGAGGATCCTATTCTTTTAGTTTATCCCGCTATTTTTGGGCAGTAATACTCCCACCTCAAAATTCAGCGAAAGCATTGTCCAGCTCCAGTGGCTAGAATGTTCGGTGGGAGATAAACGGCTGGCATGCGCCCGATTGGTGAGGATTGATTAAAGTTTCACTTTATAAAGGGATTATATATATGAATCAGTTTCATAATTGTTTCTTTTCCTGAGTTGGATTGGCAGAATTTTAGAAGTATGTTTTTTGAAAATACTAAGCGGTTTTTCCATCATGTAAGTAGTTTAGAAAAGATAAAATGAAATTTCCATTAGTATGGATCTTACTGCCCACGAATAGCGGAATAAAAAAATCTCCGTTATAAACGGAGATTAGAAGGAAAGAAAGAATAAAGTTGTATTTTGAATCTATTACTAATTTGGGGGCAATATAAGATTATATTTTCCTTAAGTTTTAAATAAATAATGAAACAACTTTTTGATGCATTTTATTAATCTCTGCAAGCAATTCGTGTTTTTAATAGACGCGAAAAAACAAACCAGTAAGTTCAGAGTTAACACTAAAATCATCATTTAACGTGATAGAGAAACAAGCAGTTAAAGGTAACGTAATTACGACAGATCCATCTGCTTTTACTTCGATTGTAGGACTTGTCCCACATGCATCAGCACAATCCACAACTACTTCAGTTTCACTACCTGGTGTAATGGTAATTGTAAGACATATATCAAAACAAACATTCTCTTTTGTACAAGCCATCATTTTCCCTCCTTTAATAGAATTCACTGATAGATTATGTAATAAAGAGAGAAAATGTACCTTATAATTCATATATTAAGTTTAAAATGGGGTATATACTCTATATTTTCTCTTGAAAAATGTTGTTATTATTTATGGCTTATATTCTTTATTAACAACATTTGCTCTTATTTTTCTTTCTATATATAGAATCCACTTATCGATTTAACTAAGTTGCACTTTATAGTGAAAAAATATTATTTTCCAAATCATACAAAATTACTTCACAAATTCCACACAATTGTTTGTTATCCTTCATATAGGTCGACTTGATTTAGAGGAGATTGCCATATGAAAATAACTCGAGTTTTTTTTCTCTTTTGTATAATTTTTTTAAGTTTTTCATTCCATACTTATGCACAGGATACGTTACAATCTCAAATTAACGCTGCTCCTGAATATGGAATTGTAAAAATACCGAGTGGTGTCTATAACGAGATACTCGTTCTTTCAAAGCCTGTTACTTTAGAAGGGACAGGGGAAGTCACTGTTCGTTCTTGTAGTAAAGAACCTGTTATTACGGTAAAAGGACAATCTATCACCCTGAAGCATATAAAGGTAGAACAATGCAGCAGTAGAGCAGACACGGAGGCTATTCGTGTTACTGGTAAGAATCATAGGTTGAATAATCTTCAAATCTACACAAAGCAGTTCGGGATTAAATTTAATGAGACAAATGATACGGTTGTAGAAGGTGGTTTTATTAAAGGGAATTCGAAAGGAAACGGAATCGACTTATGGGAATCAAATAACAATATGATTCAAGGAGTCGAGATTGATAGAGTAAGAGATGGCATTTATATTGAAAATAGCCATTTTAATCGAATAACTCGCAATGCTATCGGAAATTCTCGTTATGGCATACATATTATGTTTTCTAATCACATAACCGTACAGGATAACAAGTCTCACAACAATATTACAGGTGCCATGGTGATGGGAACAAAAGAGACAAAAATTAAAAGGAACGAGTTAACTTTCAATAATCGTAATGTTAATGCACAGGGTTTATTGCTGTATGATGCAGAGAAAACAGAAGCGATTGGCAATCGAATTTCTTATAATCGTGTTGGAATGTATGTGGAAAATGCAAATAACAACCGTATTTCAGATAATAAAGTAAATGGGAATTTTATTGGCATGCAATTTAAAAATGCTAATGAAAATAATGTGTCTGACAATGTCTTTATTGGAAATGTAAATGAGTCTCAAGCGATAAACAGCACTGAAAACAAAATTATACATAATTATTGGGACGCATCCTTGAAACTGGATACAAAGGGAAATGGTATTAGCAGCATTCCGCACAGAGCAGATCCATTTTTTCTAACACTAACAAATGAAGTCCCCGAATATCAGTTGTTTTTCCAAGCACCTGGTATGCTTGTACTCCAAGCATTGTTAAAAAGTCCTGAAAATCAAGTTTTAACTGATTATGAACCTAGGATGACAATTAGAGGGGAAAAGGAAGAAAACAATTCTTCATTTAAGATGCAAATCGGAATAATCAGTATGAGTATGTTAGCAATAAGTATTACTTTATTTAAAATTGGGAGGAAAAGAAGATGAAATGGAAAGGTTTGTTTATTACAATAGTTGCAGCTCTTTTATTGACAGTAGTTGGCTGCGGGAAAAAGGAAGTTAAGCCAGTATCAATTGACGAGAAAACTGATAAATGTGCCAACTGTAATATGGCTGTGACGAACGATCAGTTTGGAACAGAAGTAATTCTTGAAAACGGTAAATCATTAAAATTTGATGATCTTGGTTGTATGTACAAATGGATGAATAAAAACAAGAACGAAAAGTTGCAGGCAAAATTTGTACGTGATTACAATACAAAAGAGTGGGTTGAAGTAGAGAAAGCGACTTATGTTTATGACAAAGATATTAAAACACCGATGGCTTATAATGTGATTTCTTTCAAAGATAAAAAAGATGCAGAAAGCTTTGTCTCTAAAAATAAAGGTGAAGTGTTAGAAGCAAAAGATTTGGAAAAGCATGAATGGAAAAAGAACATGGATATGATGATGAAAATAAAAGAAGAGAATGCAAAGAAAAAGGATATGAATCATTCTCATTAATAAAAAAGGACAACCGTTCCGGTTGTCCTTTTTTATCCTGCAATAAGAGGGAGTTAGCCCCACTTTAAGATTGAGAGAGAAGAAAATAGGTGGGGGCTAACTGCTGGCATGCGCCCGATTGGTTCAATTAACCATCAGTGGGAGACTCCACTGATGGAAGTTTCACATTATGGAAAGAGGGATATTATGTGGCACATTTGGCAATCTGAGTGGCGAATCACGATAAGACAACGTTCATCTTATACATTTGTCATTCTTTGGACGAGCGTTTTGTCTTTACTATTTTTATTGGAGCGAAATACACCTACTATAACAGGATACACAAATATGACAGGTACAATGGTGAATTTAGTGCTGTATATTATACCGTTATTTATGCTTATTATCAGTTCTTTTTCTATTGCAAATGAAATGGAAAACGGACAGTGGCGGTTATTAAGTACGTATCCCATTTCTAGTGTTGCTTATGTAATGGGAAAAGCATTCGGGCAATTTACAGCGCAGCTCATTATTTTTACACTTAGTTATGGTATAAGTCTTATAATTGGTCTCATTAGTGGAAGTGCATTATCTATTAAATGGGTGCTAGCTCTTTATATATTCTCAATAGTATTAATGCTTTTCTTTCTAATAATCGGTTTCGTGGTAGGTTCTTTTGTCGTAACAAGATGGCAGGCGCTAACAATATCTGTTGGGGTTTGGTTTTTCTTAATTATGATTTGGCCTACTGCACTTATTGCTGTTCTTAGCTTTGTTCCGTATCCAATGATTGCTGTGTTCCTAAAAGTAGCTTTGTTTGTTAATCCTGCTGAACTGCTTCGCATCGTATTTGTTGTTCAATTAGGTGGTGGTGCAATATTTGGACAAGCATACGATACTCTTATTACTTTCTTACAATCTGAGGCGGCGTGGGGAGTTCTCATTTTATATACACTGATATATATGGCTTTTGGCTTTACTCTCTCTGCATGGAAGTTAGAAAGGAGAAAAATGCAATGACACTTTTACAAGTTACAGAGGTTTCAAAAGAATATAAGACAAAACAAGCACTTTCTCACTTTTCACTTCAAGTAGATGCGGGAACTTGTATCGTACTATGCGGCGGAAACGGTGCAGGAAAAAGTACACTTCTTCATATATTGGCAGGTATTTTAAAACCGACAGCAGGTACAATTGTATTAAACGGTATTGCTCTCCATGAAAACAGGAATGCATACGTGTCGCAAATTGGATATATGCCAGATGACTTCCATGCGCAGGAAATGATGACTGTGCACGAATTTCTTTCTTTTTATGGTGTGTTACGAAAGGTAAGTCAAAAACAAATACAAGAGATTTTAGAAAAAATCGGTCTGATTGAAAAGAGGAATGAACTTGTAAAACATTTATCGAAGGGAATGCGGCAACGCTTAGTATTTGGACAAGCGTTGTTAGGGAAACCGAAACTATTATTATTAGATGAACCGACAAATGGTTTGGATCCATTTTGGGTCAATGCATTCGTCGAGGTTTTACAGGACATCAAGAAGAATGGGACAATTGTTATTTTTTCCACACATATGATGGACGTGGCGGCGGAGATAGGGGATTGTATTTTGTTTATGAAAGATGGAATCGTGGCAAAGCGTATTGAACATAAAGGGAGTAAAGAGGAGAAAACACTGCATCTATTACAATTGCACCGGCAGGGATGAAATCGAAAAAATAAAAGTTTAATAGTGATAATGAACAATAGGACTAGTATGGTAGCTAGTCCTATTTGTTGTATGTAAGCAAAAGTTGTAGTTGCTTCTTCAGTTACTGGGGAGAATAAGACCACATTGATAGAAATGTTGTTTTATTGAAAGGCATAAAATTCCCTTTTGATTTTTATGAAACATAAACATTATTTAATTTTGTTTGAAGATAGGCAAACGATATGTTGGAATGTTTGTTTTTGTTATGATATTATAAATAAAAATAAACTAAATCATAATTTGTTTGTTTTTAAAATAAACTTTTTAGGGGATTGTTTAGCATGAATGATATTTCAGAATGGTTTTGGAATGCCACGGTTGATGAATTGAAAAAAGGATATGTATTTGAGAAAGACACTGAAGAATACGTTTGTTTAGCTTGCGGAGAAAAATTTATGAAAGGTATTATTTATCAAGAACAGAACGTTTTTTATGAAGCGGAGAAATTTACACAGCTTCATATCGCAAACGAACATATTTCTATGTTCGACTATTTATTAGGGTTAGATAAGAAGTTAACAGGTTTAACAGATTTACAGAAGAAGATGATACAGTTCTTTCATATGGGTTTAAACGATAAAGAAATTGTGAAGGAAATGGACGGTGGAAGCACTTCAACTATTCGGAACCATCGTTTTACATTAAGGGAGAAGATGAAACAAGCAAAAGTGTTTCTTGCGCTTATGGAACTGTCAGAAGAAAAAGCAACGAATCAACCTAAAATTCTCCCTATTCATCGTACAGCTACGATGGTTGACCAGCGGTATGACATTACAGAAGCAGAGAGTGAAGAAGTTTTAAAATTGCATTTTACAGAAGGATTAGACGGACCGCTCTCTAAATTTCCGAAGAAACAAAAGCGAAAGCTCATTATTTTGAAACATTTAGTCACAAAGTTTGATAGTAATCAAAAATATACAGAAAAAGAAGTTAATGAGATTTTAGAAAATGTATACCCTGATTATGTCACGTTAAGAAGGTATTTAATTGAATATGGTTTCCTCGATAGAACAGCAGATGGAGATCAGTACTGGGTGAAATTATAGAGAATAATATAAATGCAAATTTAAAAATCAATATAAAAACCCTGTTTTTTTTAGGTGGGCGAGAGCATCTGGTCGTGAATAGAAGCGGTCAGGGCCTTTTTCTACCACATGCCAGGTTTAAAACAAAAGGAGAAAGCAAGTAGCGGTCATGGTGTATTCTGCATAGCAGCGACTTACAAAGAAAAGCGGAAGCGGCTCGCTCAGAACAAGAGGGGGCAGAGCTAGACAAAGATGTCGAAACAATAAAATGGATATATATAGATGAAGTTGAAAGGAGAAAGGAAATTGAATAGAAAAAAAGAATTAAAACAAATGTATAAAGAAACAAAAACAGAAGCGGGTATTTATTGTATTAGAAATACAAAGAACGAAAAAGTGTATGTAGAGAGTACAAGGGATTTAAAAACGATGAGTGGAAGACGACTTTTACTTAATATGGGTTCTCATACGAATAAGGCATTGCAAGATGATTGGAAGGAATACGGGACAGATGCTTTTGAGTTTGAAATATTAGAAGTGTTGAAAAAGAAAGAAACGGGATATTTTAATGAAAAAGAAGAATTAAAGAAACTAGAAGAGAAGTGGTTAGAGAAATTGCAGCCATATGGAGAGCGAGGATATAACCGCGAAATCTCTCGATAAAAGGGGTTATGAAACTTGAAAATAACTGAAGAAGGAACAGAAAGTAAACCAATATGGCGTTCTATGTCTATGTTTCTCATTCCTTTACTGTTAAGTAATGTATTGCAGTCACTTGGACAGTTGTTTGGTATGGTAGTGGTAGGGCGTTGGCTTGGTATGATTGAATTAGCTGCTATTTCGGCTTTCTTTCCGTTATTTTTTCTACTTATTTCATTTGTAATTGGGATTGGTTCTGGTAGCTCGATTTTAATTGGTCAGGCTTTTGGGGCTCGTAATGAAGAGCGCTTAAAGGCCATTGTCGGTACAACGTTGACATTTACGTTTGTACTTGGAGCAATTTTAGCAGTAGTGGGTAGTATGTTCGCAATGGATATTATGCGACTTGTTGGTACGCCGGAAAATATTATTGATATAAGTGTTCATTATGCACGAATTTTATTTATTTCCATGCCAGTGCTATTTTTGTATTTTGCATATACAACATTTATGCGCGGAGCAGGGGATTCTAAAACACCATTTTATTTTTTAATTGTGAGTACAGGACTAAATATGATATTTTTACCTATTCTTATATTTGGTTGGTTCGGCCTGCCGAAACTCGGTGTGTACGGCGCAGCATATGCTTCTGTTATATCAACAATTGTTACATTTATTATTCTGTTAGTGTATTTAAGAAAAACGAAACATCCATTACAATTTGATGCAACAGTTCGAAAGTATCTTCGCATGGATGGGGAGTTGTTAAAACTATTATTACGTCTTGGCATTCCAGCAAGTATTAATATGATACTCGTTTCATTATCAGAGATTGCCGTTATTTCGTTTGTAAATCGTTTTGGGTCAGATGCAACGGCAGCGTATGGAGTAGTGAACCAAGTGGCAAGTTATGTACAGATGCCAGCAGTGAGCCTTGGGATTACTGTTTCCATATTTGCAGCGCAGTCCATTGGAGCAAATCAATTTGATCGCCTGCAAAAAGTAATTCGAGCAGGACTTGTTATGAACTATGTAATTGGTGGAATATTAATCTCTTTTATTTATTTGTTCTCAAAACAAATTTTAGCGCTCTTTTTAACGAGTCAGAATACCATTGATATTGCACATAGTCTCATTATGATTACATTATGGAGTTACTTAATTTTTGGTCATGCGCAAATTATTGGGGCAACAATGAGAGCGAGCGGAACTGTATTATGGCCGACTATTTTTGCGGTTATTTCAATTTGGCTTGTAGAAGTTCCGGTAGCCTATTTTCTGTCGTATCATACGAGCCTTGGAATAAAAGGAATATGGGTTGGGTATCCAGCTGCGTTTATTGTGAGTTTGCTCCTGCAATACGGATATTACAGGTTGTCGTGGAAGAAGAAGCGAATTACGCGTCTTATCAGTTAGAATTAATTATGTAGATAAGGAATCTCCTTCAGATTTGAAGGGGATTTTTATCGTTCTATATAAAGTGAAACTTTAATCAGTGGGGGTTTTCTTCATCCCCACTGATTATTAGTTGAACCAATCGGGCTTTTACGGGCAGTTTATCTCTCACCTAACGTCTTTGCTTTCGCCGAATTTTGAGGTGGGGGTATTACTGCCCGTTAATGCGGGATAAATAAGAATTAAACCCTCTTTCTTTTTAGGCGGGCAAGAGCATCTGGCCATGCATAGAAACGGTCAGGGCCTTTTCCTACCACATGCAAGGTTTAAAATAAAAGGAGAAGGTAAGTAGCGGTCATGTTGAATTCTGCACAGTAGCGACTTGTATATTAAAAAAATAAAATGAGTAAATATAGCTAAAGAATATATGCCATTGATTCATATATAAAACAATTACATGTTATTATAAAAAGACAGAATATTCTTTAGGGAGGTGGGGATTACTTTGCTAGGTGAATTAGAATTAGTCATTGATGCGAAGGCTACTCTTGGAGAAGGGCCTTGCTGGGATAGTAAAAAGCAGTTATTGTATTGGGTCGACATTTTGGAGAAGAAGGTTCATATTTATAATCCAGTTACAAATGAAGATAAGGAAATTTTTCTTGGACAAATGGTAGGGTCAGTGGCTCCGAGTGAATGTGGTGAAATGATTCTTGCTCTAGAGAATGGCTTTTATTTCTTAAATTCGGATACGGAAGAACTACGGGCTATTTGTGACCCTGAAAGTCATTTGCAAGAAAATCGTTTTAATGACGGGAAATGTGATCCGGCAGGTCGTTTTTGGGCAGGCACCACAGAAGGTGTTGGTATTGATGGAAAGGGAGCTCTTTACTGTTTAGATACCGATTTGAATGTAAAAAAGAAAGTAGAACATGTAAGTACTTCTAATGGCTTAGCGTGGTCACCAGACCATATGTATATGTATTTCATAGATACGCCGACAAGAAAAGTAGTTCGTTTTGATTATGATATTTGCACAGGTCATATTGAAAATCCACAAGATGTTGTTGTCGTGCACAAAGAAGAAGGATTTCCTGATGGAATGACAATTGATGAAGAAGGAATGTTGTGGATTGCCCATTGGGGTGGTTCTAAAGTATCGAGGTGGAATCCTATGAACGGAGAACAGCTACTAAGTATTTCTATCCCAGTCTTAAATGTAACTTCTTGCACATTTGGTGGAAGTGACTTAAACGAGTTATACATTACAACAGCCAAAATGCATACTACTGATGCAAGCGCTGGTGGAGTATTTCGAATAAAAACGAATGTAAGAGGGTGCCCTACATATCGATTTAATAGACTTTACTAAATATATTGTTTTTTGATTTTTAAAATGTAAGAAATATAAGACGAAGAAAAAACGTAGTTTGATCAAACTATGTTTTTTCTTCGTTAGATAAGGTTTTATAAATTTTTATTTGCTTTGCAATAGATGAATTGGTTTAGCTGATAAGGATTGTTTTGCTGCAATCCAAACAACAATCGCTGTTGTGATAACAGATAACAAGATGCCCAGAATAGACCAAGTTATATCAATTTTCATAGGCATTTGGAATAAGAATCGTAAAACAACTCCTGAAAAAGCTAAAGCAATTCCAGCCCCAACGAATCCGGCTGATAAGGAAATGACCGTGTTTTCTAATAAAATGGATTTCATTAAATTGCCCGAAGACATACCAACTGTCTTTATAATGGCAACATCTCGTGTTTGTTGAAGTAAGCGAATGACCACTTGATTTCCAATCGTCAGAACTGCAGTTAAGAATGCAAATAAGGCTACGATAGAAAAGAAAGCACTTTGCATACGAATAATATATTGTAGACTATCGATAGCTGTAGCGGAAATGGAGTAAGCCATTGCTGAATTTGGAAGTTTGTTGTTTAGATCTGTTAGAATGACATTCGTTTGCTTCGGATCGCTATCTATTGAATAGGTAATGCGGTTCGGCTTTCCGTATGTAGCTAATGTTTTTGTTGGAATACGAATACCTACCGTTTTCACAATACCTGATTTAAAAAAACCTACAATTTCACAACTCACCAATTCATTTCCTATTTGAATATCAACTGTATCACCTGTTTTGAGTCCTATCTTCTTATAACTATCCAACAGGATTGCTTTTTTTTCATCTGCATCTGCTGAAGTTAAATCGCGTCCTTCAGATATGGTATATGCTTTGGAAGTAAGAGAAGTATCTATACCTTCTACTGAAATTTTAGTTGAACTAAAAAATTTGTCCTCTTTTATTTTTTGGGCGAATTTAGCTGCGGCTTCTTCACCATTAATATTTTGGAGTCTTCCATCTAATTGATAGCCTTTTTTCCATGCTTTTATTTCCTTCATTGATTTAAGTTGTTTTTCAACTTTTTCTTCATCGTTCACTGAACTTGTAATTAGAAGATTTCCCATTGCTTCTTTTTCTAATTGTCCTTGAACAGATTCAATTAAATTATCAGCAAATACGTGGCTAGAAACTACAGAAACGACACCTATCGTTAAGGTAACTGCTAATAATCCATTTCGCTTATTCGTAGCTGCTATATTGTGTAAGGCAAGAAAAAGACCTTGTGGCATCCTATTTTTCATAGCCCCAATAGTTCGGAATAATAAAGCGTATATAAATCCAATCGAACGAATGAAAGAAAAGAGGAGTAACATGACTCCTGTTGTAAGTAGGAAAGCAAGAATCCATTTAAATATAAAACTACCATTTGCGCTGGTTGTAAATGCTACTTTGTAAACATAAATAGAAAGAATACTACAAACTAAAATAAAAAGTTGAAGTTTTTTTCTAAAAGGTAATGAATAATTTACATTTGTATTCTCTGTATCCCGTAACATTTGCAGAGGTGACACACGCATTCCACTTTTTACTGGTATCCATGATGCTAAAAAGGTTACGACAAATCCAACAACGATTGTAGTACCAACAACAGACCATGACATTCCCCACGTAAGAGGTAATGAAAGTACACTTGATAAATATGAGGTGAGCCAAACACTAACTAATAATCCAATTCCAATACCACCAGTTGTTCCGAGGATTGCTAACCAGAATGCTTCTAGCAAAAAATATCGAACGATAGATCGCGTTTTCATTCCTACTGATTTCATGACAGCGATATCATGTGTGCGCGTGGCAATGATTACTTTCATTGTATTTGAAGTTGTGATTGCCGCGATTCCAAGAGCTAATATGCTAAATAGTTGAAGAAATGGCAGTAACATATGCAAATCTTTTTGTTTTTCTAATTCTTTATCACGAATGTCGATTACACTGCTTTGTGGGAATTGTTCTTGCACTTTACTTTTAAAAGTAGAAACGTTAACTTTATTATGCAATACAATTAAAGCTTCATTAATTGTATTTGCTGGTACATTTAAAAGTTGTTGTGCTTGATTTAAATGTAGATAAGCTGTTCCAAAGATAGAAGCATCACCATAAGATTCTTGAACGCCTTCGACAAGCCCACGAATTTTATAAGAAGACATCGCTCCGGTAGAACGATTCGGAATCTCCACATTATCTCCGACTTTCACTTGTAAACGATCCGCAGTACTTTTTGATAAAAGCACTTCATTCTCTTGTAAATTACGAACATTCGGAAACTGATTATCTCCATACAGCGGATATTGCTTTGGTTCTATACCCTTTATTATTAAGCTTGTTGTTTTTTTATCAGACTTTACCATACTCTGACCTAATAAAGAAGTTGTAAGTGCTTTTTGTTCTTCTTTAGGAACAGAAGAGATCAATGTATCACGGTTAACAGGGTTTAAGTAGGATTGAATAGCTACGTCTCCTCCTAAAAGAATTTTAGAGGATTCGTGAATAGAACGAGGAACTAATTCGACTAACAGTGACATTGAGAAAAAGCTAGCTACCCCAATTACAATACTGAACATAGTAAAGAGGGTTCTCAAACGATTTCGTACTAAACTACGTAATGCTGATTTTAGTAACATGACGTTGTTTCACCTTCTTTGGGAGTTGTATGATTATTCACGTTTTCTTGCATTAACAATCCATCTTCTATTTGTAAAATACGATCTGAAAGCTTTGCTATATAAGAATCATGTGTAGCGATAATAAAAGTCATGTTAAGTTGATCACGTAGTTGAAAGATTAAATCCAAAATAGTTTGTCCCGTTTTCGTATCTAAATTACCAGTAGGTTCATCTGCAATAACAATAGCGGGGTTGTTTACTAATGCACGGGCAATTGCAACGCGTTGTTGCTGACCTCCTGATAGCTGGCTTGGTAAATGATGATAACGTTCTTTCATCCCAACAAGATCGAGCATCTCTCTTGCCTTATGTATCATTTCTTTTCGACTCTTCATCCCGGCGCACATAAGTGCCATCATTACATTTTCCTCGGCTGTCATTGTTGTTACTAAATTATAGGATTGAAAAACAAAACCAATTTTTTTTGCACGAAAATCTGCTAAATTTTCTTCAGATAGGGATGTAATATCCTGTTGATCAATCATAATGCGTCCTTCGCTTGGGGTGTCTAATGATCCTAATATCCCGAGTAATGTAGATTTTCCACTCCCACTAGGACCTATAATACTAACCACTTCTCCTCGGTAAAATTGTGTATCAATTCCTTTTAAAATATGGATGATTCCTGCTTCCGTTTCATAATTTTTCTTTATTCCCTGTACTTGAAGAATAGGGTGTTTTGTTGTCATCCTTTGTTCCTCCAGACTTTTTGAATTTTAGTGCGAAGACAATTATGGTTCTAATTAAAACTATAATGATTACAATGAACAAACCTTTTGCATTTCCCCAAGTAAAAGATTCTATAGATGTTAATAAATAAAAGATGTATCGAATAATGAACCATATGGCAGTAATGACTGAACAAAAATATATACTGGCATATGTGAGAAATGCTATTTTGTAGTGTTTACTCATATTCCGAATGGTATCATTGAATTGCTCTTTATAATCAGGTTTGAAAAACAAGTATCCTAGTAAACCGCTTTTTACCAATTTGAAAGTTCTAGTATGCAAGTTTGCGATTCCTAGAATGTCGGTTAGAGCCCAAAAGCCATCATATTGTAAAAATGGATATAAGTTATATAAAACTGTAATGAGAATAAATTGATTTGCTACAAAAAGTTCTTGATACCCTGAAATCCAATAGCATAATTCTAAAAATATAAATATCCATAATTCAAAATAAATTCCCCCGAGATCAATAATTACTCTATACTTCCTAGGTAATCGCCAAGCATCACTTAAATCAACAAATAAAACAGGTCTCATCATATAAAGACCAGCTCCAACATCCTTTGGTTTTATCCCATAACGATAAGCGGCAACTATATGACCAAATTCGTGGATAATTATAGAAAATAAAAGTAGAAAAATTGCAATGAAAAATTTAGATACTGATCCAAATGTGTTAGCTATATTTTCAGTATTAATTTGAAAAAAATAATGTATTAGACTTATACTGAAACAGATGCAGAATAAAAATAATGCTCCCCATGAAAAAACGAATTTGAAATATTGAGACGCTTTTTGTAAGCGTGATGCATGGAATATTGCTATTCTAAATGTAATTGCAGAGTGATGAGATGCTCTTTTTTCTGAACCAACTAAAATTCCCTTTGGCAATAAATGCCCATTTATAAGCTCTTCTAATTCGCTTATAGTTATATGTCCACCATAATCATTCTGTACAATTGTACAAATATCCTCTATTGAACTTGTTCCATCCATATAATTAAATAGGTTTTTTAATGATTCTGTAACTTTTATCTGTAACCCGTTATCAAATTTAATTAAATAACGGGGCCCGTCCTCCCAAACATCCATATTGTAAACTTTATAAGGGATTAGTTTTGGGAAAAAGATTTGTGAGGTTGTCAAATTTGTCACATCCTTTGAGAAGAAGTAACCCCACAATGATAAAGATGTTTGTGGAGTTAGATATTTTTATTTGATTAGTTCTAAAAAAGCTGTTTCGTTTTGTTTTATATAAGTTGAAATTGTTTGATGTGAGTCATTACAATAAGGTTTATTAATGGCACCATTACGCATTAGATTGGCATAAGCGCAGCCCCCGCCACAAAATAATGAAATGCTACAGCTAATACATTGCTTTGAATCAGTGATATCTTGATCCCAAATGGCATGTTTGCTAGGATCTAGATTATATTCAGGGAAAAAAGAACCTACTGCTGTTTGGGGTTTACCCACTGCTTCTGGACAAGCATATATTAGACCTTCTGCACCAAACGCATAAAAACGATGTTCTCGTGCGCTGCATTCTTTAAAATAAGGTAAGCTATGCATAACAGGAGAACATGAATCGAGTTCGCTTACCTTTTCCCAATCAAAAGTACGTATAGCTTGACGGATCCTAGAAGTACGAATATTAAGGTCTGTACCGAGTTTGGCATTAAATTTATCCATAAAGTCCTCTAAATCTCCAAAAATATTATAGATTTCGGCCAGTAGTTCATGCTCTGGAAGATGGTTTGGTAGATTGTCTCCATAATGGTCTGTAACAGGGGATACCTGCCAACCAAAGTTAGGATAATTATGCCAATTTTTGTTTTCGATAAAAGTAGCTAATTCTTCTAAATGCTCGAGGTTATCTTTATTTACATTGGTACGCAAACCCACTGCGAAGCCGCGTTCTAATGCCATTGAGATATTAGCGGTAATTCGATCGAATGTTCCGGTACCACCTGCTGTAATACGCCGTTGATCATGTATATGTTTTGGACCATCAATAGAAATTTGAAAATAATCCCAGTTATCTTTGTAGGGTTCTAAAAAATCTAAAAATTCGTGTAAGAACGTACCGTTTGTAATTGCATACATGCGAAATCCATATTCTTTGGTTGCACGTTGAACCACTCTTTCGACAGTTTTTCGAGTTGTTGGTAATAATGGTTCACCACCATATAGCATCATACGATGGGTCGCATCTTTAAAGCGTCCACGCTCATTCTCCATAGATAAAATGTTGTCCACTGCTTGAAACATTTTATCTACTTCTGTAGATGTTAAAGCATGTGAGATTTTATGTATGTCATGACCTTGGTAACAATAAGGACATCGAAGATTACACATATATGTTGTACATACGTTGAATGTAACACCGGAATTGCTGCTTGCTAAAGATTGGGTCATCCGATCACGAATAATAGTAAGTGTGTTTAATTCTTCATCACGATTCTTAAAAAGGTAACCGCGTTTTGTTAAAAAAGAGAGGAGTTCCTCTAATTCAGGATAAGGAGTTAAATTTTTATTACGCCTAATATCATCTAAAACTTTTTTTATGTCCGCATTAATTACATCAAGGGCACCGCTTAGTGAGTTTATTAAAACAAAATTTCCATCAGATAATTTATATGTTGAATTATAAGTGCTTGCAATCATAGCTTAGTCTCTCTCCCTATATTAAAATTTCTTCTTTAATGCTATCTAAATATTCGAAAACTTGTTTATTTGTTTGTGGACAGTTTGGCTGATTTAAATTCCCGTGAACAATAAGAGCCTCAGCAGCACAACCACCTCCGCATATAGGAGATGAAGCACAGGACTTACATTGTGGAATGGTAAGTGAATTGAATTCTTTCCACTTGTCCCATTTCCAATCTTGACGAGCGAATTTAGGGAAATAATCTCCAATTTTGAATTCTGGTCGTCCAACTAAATCGGGACATGCGTAAATGTGGTTATCTGGTCCAAAGACCACTCGTTTTCCTTCAGCTGATTCACAATAAACTATATTCGGTACTATCATTTCAATTTTATTTTTTAATGCAGGGTCTAACTGCATAATTGGTTTGAAGAAACGATACATATCAGCCCCAACGTTAAGCGATTTTTGAGCTTCTAATTTTTCAAAATCGGGAATGTTTTTCTGGAGTTTCTTTACAATTTCGTACCCTTTCATTAAATCTTCTCCCAAGCCTTTGCATGTATGATCTGTAACAGGTGAAAAAGAAATTGAGAAATTTTCATTATTAAACAAGTTATTTTTTTGATAATAGTCTATGAGAAGTGGGATGTAGTCAACGTTAGTTTGATCGATATTGACCCTTACAATGGTTCGGATACCATGATTAAGTGAATCGCAAATACCTTTTTGAATCTGATCAAATGTACCTTGTCCTCCAGTCATAATCCGTCGTTGATCGTGTATAGATTTAGGACCATCGACTGTAACCATAATACTCATTCGATCACGATAGTTTTTTAAAATTTGTACGAAAGAAGAAAGGTGATAGCCATTTGTATTGCAGCCAATTTTGAAGTTGCGTTTAACAGCTTCTTCACAAATTTGTTTGACTATATTTTTGGTGAATGGAAGAAGTGGTTCACCTCCGAAAAGATTGATCATTCCAATTGTATAACCACTTTCTTGATGAAATATATCTATAGCGGCCATGATTGCTTGTAGCTGTTCATCGGTTAAAGCTGTTATTTTTTCATGAAGACTATGACTTTCAAAACAGTAAGGGCATCGAAAATTACATGTATATGTAGGACAAATTACATATTGCATTTCATTTCCAGCATCTACAATATTTTTGGCTTGCCATAATCTGTGTTCCCTGTCTTCATTGTTTCTAAATATATACCCTCTATCTAGTAACACTTTAGTGGCATCTTTCTCCTCGTTAGATAAATTTATTGGATCTATATGTGGTAATTTATCCATCAAGTCAATTAAATCTTGTGAAAAAAAATCAACAGCACCTGTTAAGGTGTTAATCATTAAAACCTCTCCATTTAAAGGATAGCGTAAGTGATATTTATTAATAATCATCGAATCACCCTTGTATGATAATATTTATACTTGTTGAAGTTATTAGTTAATTAGTATAAATATTTTCTGTTCTTGCACAGCAAGAACAGAAAATATTAGATTTAATACTTCAAAGTATTAAAGAATACAATTACTTACCTTGTTTTTAACCATGAGTATAAACTAGATTTGGAAACAACAATTAAAGCAACAATTATCGCAACAAATTGAGCAGTTGAAGCATCTCATTTCATCTCGATTTTCAAGTGTTTCCATTTGATCAGCTAGTTTTGTCCAAAGTTGATCGTTTTCATTAACAGAACGAATCTTAAAAGATTTATTTTCCATTCTTAAATCCTCCTCTTGAGTTATTTTAATACGGTTACATACAATGAAACAAAAAGCGAATCATAATATAAAAATAATTCTTGTGAAAATAGGTTTAGCATCTATTGAAAAAAATGTATGGTATACCATATTCTTACTGTATTTTTCCATTATTTGGAGTCGACTCAACTATTATAATAAACGAATCTATATTTAGTTAACAAGAGTTAATATCTGAACATTCTGTGACAGACTTTTCAGACTAATAAGTCTATTAAATACATTGAGTTCCACATTCTTGAATAATGATAACCAAAATTTTATGTGTGATTTTTTTGATAAAGAATAGCATTGTTTTTCTTTTCAAGATAAAAGTTAAAAAAGATATAGAAGGAGCTTTTAGTGGATGATAAAAAGGAGTTGACCTTTATTGGTCAACTCCTTTTTACAGTTTCAAAAAATATGATGTGATATAGTCAATATAAGGTAAAACGTTATTTGTTGCTAACACCTTTATTTTTAGAAAGTAGTATTTTTTTCTCTTTAGAAGATAAGTAGACGCCTATTCCAATTAAACAGGCTCCTAAAAGGAAAGTAATGCCTAAACTTTCATCAAGTAATAAAAAGCCTAACAAGCTACCAACTACAGGTTGAAGGAAAAAGAAGAGAGAACCAGTACTAGCATCTAAATATTCAAAGCCCTTGTTCCAAAAATAAAATGCTACTGCAGTTGATATAATTCCTAAGTACAATACTCCTAACCAAATCCATACATCTTCTGGTAAATCAGTAGGCGTAACTTCTTGTTCCCAAATTACAATGGGAATAGTAAAAATTACACCAAACAAATTAGACCAAGTAGTAACTGTAAGAGAAGAATATTTTTGAGTTTGGACTTTACTTAGTACTGTATAAATGGCCCAAGTAATAGCAGCACCGAAGAGTATAATATTTCCAAGATACATACTTTCAGTTTGATTATTGGTTGATGGAAAACCGATAACACAAAGTACCCCAATTGTTGCTAGAATCAGTGCTGTTATTTTATTTATATGTAATCTTTCTTTTAAAATATAGAAAGCAAAGATAGAGATAAGTGCTGGAGAAGCAGCTGTAATTAAAGATCCCATAGCAGCACTAGATAGATCTGTCCCAACAAACTGCATTCCAATAGAACCAGTATATCCAACTAGACCAATCATAGCCATTTTAAAAACATCTTGTCGCTGGATTTTCCATAATCCTTTCCACCAAGTTATAAATCCTAAAACAAATAAACTAATAATAAAACGCATCTCTAATAATAACCAAGGCTGAATATATCCTAAAATAATTTTACTTACTACATACATACCACCCCAAATAGCAGCAGCTAATGATAAAGCTAACGCTCCTTTTAAAAAGTTCTTATTCATATGCATACCATCTTTTCATTTATTTATATCCAATAGCAAGATACATTTGCCCCATTTTATTGGTAATTCTACTATAAATATACTCTTGAATCCCTAAAAATGCCTCAAATTCATTATCTGGCTGAAAAGAAGCCATTTGTTCGTCTGAAAAGGGAATGATATTTTGAATTTTAGCATACGGAAATATTGAATCCATTAATTTTTTAAACTCGATAGCAGACATACTATTATTCTTTAATTTAACTTTTTCTTGTTCGTTATAAAAAGATAAAAATTCAGTGAAAGAACAATCTGGATCCCAAGAAGAAATAATCACAAAACCTCTTGGTTTTAAAATATATTTAACTTTTTTTAGAAAATGTTCATATTGCTCTTGGTTCATATGACAAATAGTACCCATCATACATGTGATTAAGTCGAATGAATTTTCAGGGAAATCAAGTTCTGTTGCATCCATTTTAAATAAATTGACTTTATCAGAAACTCTTTCTTTCATAACATTGTTAGACGCGATTGTTAGAGCGTCATCGGAAATATCTATTCCAGTAACCTCATATTTCTTTTTTGCAAATAAAATCGGATATCTTCCGGTAGCGGTACCAATATCTAGAATTTGTGAAATGTTTGGATTTTCACTTACAATTTTTAATACACTTTGTAGTTCTAAATATTTTTTTACTTCATCAGCATGAGGTAACTGCATATAGGTTTCATATCTTTTTTCATCATATTTAATCATGTCTATCCCCTCTTTTTCAGTTGATAAAATCCATTTATAGAATTATATTACAATTAAAGCTCCTTATTTTTAAAGGAATAAAAATTTTCTCAAGTGAATTACCTTGGGGAATTTCCAATTTGAAAGTTTCATTCATTTCATAGACCAATTAGGGAAAGAATTTATGATGTTTCTAGAATGAAGATTCTATCTCTTTTATAGCAATGAGATTCATTTCTATTGTTTGGAGAATAATTAATTTTGTTATGTTGAGGGGACGACACCTTCAGCATGACGAAAAAAGCATGCTAAGTAAATTTGATAAAGAACACTCGATTTTAATTATATTGAGATTTATGAAAGAAAGTTACTAAAAGTAAGCGAAACTATGAAAGAGAAAATATGATTTTTCATATGTGCGAGTAGGAGGGATATACAATGGCAGCCTTTTTAATTATTTTAGGTGCAAGCATACTTGTGTTCATCAGTCTCATTCATATGTACTGGGGATGTGGTGGATCTTGGGGGAGCAAGGTTGTGCTTCCGATGAAAAAAGACAGCGGAGAATATGCTTTTGTTCCGCGGAAAATAGGGACTTTTTTAGTGGCACTTGCCATTCTTTGTTTTGCTATGATGCTATTAGCACAAAGTGGATACTTGTCTTTCTGGAATCCGAGTCGTTATACAAAATGGGGATGTATGGCTTTAGGTGGAATTTTCTTTTTACGTGCAGTTGGTGATATGAATTATGTTGGTTTTTTTAAGAAAGTAAAAGAGACAAAATTTTCGATGTATGATACGTGGTTATATAGTCCGCTTTGTTTGTATATCGCACTTATTTTTGTAGTAGCGTTTTATTGTTATTGATATGTAGAAGGAAAACTTTCAGTAAGGGAGGTTTTCTTTTTTTATTTTCTCTCTTTACAATAAGAGTTTAGAAGAGTATATTAACAGACAAATGGAAAATTTTACAGCCGAATATCGCTTAATCCATATAGGAGCGGGGGAACCAATTTTGTGCTTTGTCACTCGGGGTGAATCCTTTTTAGGTAGGGCTACTCTCAAGGTCCGAATCCGACAGCTAACCTCGTCAGCGTTTTGAGAGGGGGGACTTGTGTGTAAAAAACACTAGGTGCAGCCTAGTGTTTTCTTTTATTCTTCTTGTGGTAAAAAATTACATTACGGCTTATTTCTATGTTTAATGGAGAAAAATATAGAGATAACAGAGGAGAGGAAAAGAGTGAGCTGGCTTACAAGTCTAATTACAATTTGTTTATTTGTAGTTGTCGCAAAACCAATGGGAGATTACATATACAATGTTTTTCAACAAAATGGACCATTTCAAAAGGTATTTGGTCCGATAGAAAAAATTTTGTTTAAAATCGCGGGCATTAAGGGTTATAGTCAAAGTTGGAAGCGCTATTTGTTTTGTTTAATCATAACGAATCTATTTTTTATACTTGTTGTGTATTCTATATTTCGATTACAGGGGATGTTACCGTTAAATCCAAATCATTTTCCAGGAATGGAGCCGACGTTAGCGTTTCATACAGCCATCACGTTTATGACAAATGCGAATCTACAACATTATGGGGGCGAAAGTAATTTATCTTATTTCTCTCAAATGGCTGGGGTAACGTTTATGATGTTTGCAGCACCTGCAACTTCAATGGCGATTGGGATTACGTTTATTCGTGTGCTAGCAGGTAAAAAAGTAAGGAATTTCTTTGTTGATTTTGTTCAATCTATTGTAAGGGTATTGTTACCAATTTCATTTGTAGCTTCGTTAATTTTTCTAGCACTAGGAACACCGCAGACGTTAGATTCTACAATTATCGCAAAAACGTTAGAAGGAACGGAGCAGGTAATTCCTCGTGGACCAGTAGCGTCGTTGCTAGCTATTAAAGAACTTGGAGATAATGGCGGTGGTTTTTTTGGAACAGTTTCAGCACATCCTTTTGAAAACCCAAATATGATTAGTAATGTGCTTCAAATGATGCTGCAAATGTTAATTCCAATGGCATTTCCGTTTGTATACGGACGAATGGTTGGAAATCGTAAACAAGGAAGAATGTTTTTTGTATCAATGCTCATTTTGTTTATCGTTGGATTTTCGGCACTTGCCATATCTGAATTGAAAGGAAATCCGCTGTTAAATCAAATTGGTGTAGATCACTCACAAGGAAATATGGAAGGGAAAGAAATGCGTCTTGGCGTTATATTTTCCGCTTTATATGCAACTGTTACAAGTGCTTCGGGGACAGGGGGCGTGAATACAACACATGATACGTTAACACCAATTGGAGGAATGGTCCCGCTCGTAAATATGCTTCTAGGAACTGTATATGGCGGGATTGGAGTCGGATTCATGAACGTAATCATGTATGCAATGATTGCAGTATTTTTGGCAGGATTAATGGTAGGACGTACGCCGGAGTTTCTTAACAAAAAATTAGAAGGGAAAGAACTGAAATTAATCGCCATTACGATTGTATCTCAGCCATTACTTATTCTTGGCGCTGCAGCAATTGCCTTTTCAACACATTTCGGAACAGATGCAATTTCGAATCCTGGCTTTCACGGTTTAACACAAGTTATATACGAATATACATCGTCTGCTGTAAATAATGGATCTGGATTTGAAGGATTAAATGATAATACCCCATTTTGGAATATTTCAACAGGTCTTGTTATGTATATTGGTCGTTATTTTAGTATCATTACGATGCTTGCTGTTGCAGTTGGACTCAAAAAGAAAAAAATTGTACCTGAAACGATTGGCACGTTCCAAACCGACAGTCGTTTGTTTGGAGGAATCTTACTTGGTACGATATTTATAATAGGTGCTTTAACATTTTTACCAGTACTTGTACTGGGGCCAATTGCTGAATTTTTAACAATATTATAAAATTGTAAAATGAGAGAGGCATATAAGCCTCTCGTTTTTGTTCTGAATTTCTTTGTTATTTTTAACGTGGTTTATTATAGTATATATATGCTTGTGTTAAAGAAAATTGAGATTCTATACATAAAGGTCTAAATCATTCAATGAATTTACAAATTGAAGGGTTTACTTATACATAATAAGAGGATGTGGAAATACAATGTCACTACAGTCAAAATATTTAGCTGGAATTTCACTTGGAATAATGGGAGTTGGGTTTGCCGCAACAATTCCGTTTCAAGGAACGATAGCAGGTGGGATTATACAAGGCGGCTTTGAAGCTGGTTTAGTAGGCGGACTTGCCGATTGGTTTGCAGTTACGGCGCTGTTTCGTCATCCGATGGGAATCCCAATTCCGCATACAGCACTACTACCAAAAAACCGGAAACGAATTACGAAAGGAATTGTTTCTACACTGGAAAATGATTGGCTGACGAAAGAAAGTATAACAAATAAAGTAAAAGAGATGGAGTTAGCACAAATCGTATTGCAGGTTGCAGAAAGAGAGTTGCAATCGGATAACGTGAGAAAAGGCATTGTTACAATCGCTGAAAAAGCGATTCTTCAAATTAATACTGAAAAATTAGCTACTGTAATTGAAAAAGAATTAAAAACGTATTTGCATACGATTCATACAGGAAATATACTGCAAGTCCTTATTGATCAATTAGTTGCAGAAGAATACGATGAAAAAACATTTGATTATATGTTAGTTAAAGCAAAAGAGTGGACACTTCAAGATGAAGCGCGTTATCAGCTCGGAAGTTTAGGCATGAAAGCGATGGAAAATATAAAAGTAGAGGGATTTTTACAGTTTACGCTTAAATCTTTTATGAATATGGTAGATGAAGAAAAAATCGGGAATATTTTGCAGAAGTTTGTGATTAGTAATATTGGTAGTTTACAAAATCCTGATAATAGCACAAGACAACTTATATTAATGAAGATTCGCCAAGAACTTATTCAAGTTAAGGAAAATGAAGCGGTACTACAGGAATTGGAGAATTGGAAAGAAAGTTTGATTACCAATTGGAAAGTGAATGAAAAAATAGCAGAAATATTGAGTCAGGCACAAGAAAGAGTAGTTGCTTTTGTGAAAAAAGAAGAGTTTACAAATAAATATCTTCTTTCATTTTTAAGGGCGCAAATAAATAAAGTAAAAGAAGATCCAGCAACGATTCAAAGACTGGAAGAATGGTTGCAAAAGCAAATTGTAACCTTTGTCGAAAACAATCATTCTAAAATTGGAAAGCTTGTACAAGAAAATTTGGATAAGCTAGATGATCAAACACTAATTGAAATGATTGAAAATAATGTAGGAAAAGATTTGCAGTGGATTCGTGTAAATGGTGCTGTTTGTGGCTTTATGATTGGGTTAGTTTTGGAAGGAATTAAAGCAATTATATAGAAAAATCCTTCCACATGATGAATGTGGAAGGGTTTTTTAGCTTCTTATTTTTCAAGAACACTTATGTCTATATTATAAGTTTTTTGAATGTTTAGCTGGTGTGCACCATTTCCAGTTTTTATGGTGTTTTTATACCATTGTTCTTGCTGATTTGAATCGGGATTCTCTTCTGAAGTATTATTTTCTGTTTTCGTTAGTTTTTCTACATGTTCCCAAGGTGTACTCCCATGAGAATCCTTTTGAGTGGTTACAGCTGATAGTGTCATATCACTATCTTTTACAAGATGAACAGATATGTTTGAACTTTCTTGTACAGACCAATTGTTTTGTAATTGACCTGGGTAAAGAGAGAGTTCTCTTTCAGAACCACGAATTTCCACGTTTTTATTTTGCGGGAGGACAAGTGTTGCTGTCATTCGTGATTGTGAAGCGAAGAATTTATGGTGAACGGGCAATGGTTTTAATGTCACATACATCGTTTCGCCGACTGTTTGAATCGCAATGAAGTCGTCCTGCTTGAGTTTGTCTTTTTCATTTTCTTTCATAGTCATTTCATATGTTCCTAATAAATGTACTTTATTGCTGTTGCTTCCTTCTATTGTAAGAGGGGCATTACTTGTATTAACTACAATTTTTTTAATAGAGTCAGCTATGTCATACTGCACTTCTGGGATGTTCTTTGTTTGTTCAGTTGTGTTAATAGAATAACGAATCTCTTCTAGTAATCCAGTGGATAATAAGAAATAGAAGGCAATACCAATTGTCCCTAAGACACCGATAAAGAAAATACTAAAAATATCATATTTAATGATAGGTTGCTCTTTTTTAGAGAATATAACATATAGTAAAATTTCGATGCCGAGTACAATGAAAAGAATAGGCCACCATGCTGTAATGTTATCGAATACTTGTATACCTTTTATAGTTGAAAATAATAAGAAACAACCTAATGTAATAGTTGAAATCCCCATAGATATCGTTCCTACACGCCATGTTCTCATTCTTTCGCACCACCTTTTTCTTCTTTATTTCCTAGTAATAATTTAAAGCCACCACCAATTAAAAGGAGGGCAACGATAGATGTTTGGAAATAGCGATAATACAATTCGCTAATATGAATGTTAAATATAGTAGCGAAATAATCGTTTAAAATAGGAAGGAGTGTTTGATCTAATAAATAGTAGACTCCTAACCCGATAAGTCCGATGCCGAGCCATTTTTGATGATTAATAAAATAATCAATAATGGGTGTGTCTTGTAAGTCTTCTTTTCCGTATTTTGCAGTTTGCTGTAATGTATCAAAAAAGCTATAAAACCAAATAATAGGTACTAAAAATAAGAAGGCTGATAATCTTAATAAGTCGAGCAAATAAATAGCAAGTAAAAAAGCTGCCATTAGCTGAAGACCGCGGCGCTGTAAGCCTAAGTACATATGGCCTGCTCCAGGGAACATAGCTAAAATAGAAGCAAATGTTTTGCTTTTCTTTCCTTGTTCTCGATGCTCTTCAAATTCTTCGAAAATAGTACGATCGACTATTATATCACCGCGTTCTTTTTTCTGTAGTTGTTGGACGACATCGAAGAAATTATAAATCCAAAGAACAGGTAAAGTAGCAAGAAAGATAAGAAAGCTTTCTTGATTTGTTAATAGTGTAACGAATATAATCATGCTACCTAGTCCTGTGCAAGCAACTAAAAATGTAAGTCCGCGCTGCATAAGTCCTAATTGAAAATGCCCAAGTCCAGGTATGATGGATAAGAGAATGATATAAAATCGTTCACTTTCACGTGCTGATTCTTGCGTTTGGTCTTTCTCTTTTTTCCATGACTGATTCACTATAGAAATAATTAAGTCTAGCAGATTTATTCCCCATACAAGTGCTAATAAAAATACGATAAGGAAAATTATATCGCTATACCCGAAGTTAATAATAAACCCTACCGCAGCAGTGAATAGTAATAATGAACAACCACTATATATAATAAAACGTCCAATGCGCTTTAAATATAAATGTCCAAGCCCAGGAATTAGCCCTAAAACAAGCGCTAAAAAAGGATTTTTATTCATGTTTTGAACCTCCGTTCGTTTTTGATGTGTGTATAGTTTTGTTTAAGATTTGTTTTGAAATCGAAACCCCACTTTGTTTAGAAGATTGTTCAAAACTAGAAGTTACTGTGAAAATATAATGGAATAAACCGCTTGCCATAAAAATTAACGTAGCTGCAGTTGCAATTATGTAGTGAATGAGCGTACTTTTTATTTGTCTTGGTTGCTTCTTACTCATTTTTTCTTCAGACTCTAAGGCTTCAAAGTTGATTTGCTCCATAACTTCATTTGTAAATGAAGAATCATTTATCATTGGAAGGTTTTCATTTTGTTCATCAATGATTTCCATATAAAGTGCTAAACAATGATCACATTCATAAAGATGTTGTTCCATAGATTCGCGTTCACTGTTTGATAGAAGGTCTAAAATATAATTGCACCAAACTTCTTTTGAAAAATGCGTCATAAAAAATCTTCCTCCTTCCAATGTTTTTTAATCCATTTTCTTGCTCTGTAAAGTTTCATTTCCACCGTTTTGACTTCAGCATTTTGTTGAGCAGCAATTTCTTGATAACTTCTTTCTTCTAAGTAATGTGCGAGAACAACATCACGATAATTCTTTGGAAGTTCTCTTAGTTTTTGAGCAATCAACAATTTTTGCTCTTTCGTCAATAACAATGCCTCAATATTATGGGAGGATTTTATATCTTCCTGAGTTTTTTTGGATAAGGAGAGTTCTTCATTTTCCCTTGCTTTCTTTCTCTTATAATCAATGGCATGATTTGTAGCAATCCGCGTAATCCACGTTTTGAATCCGCGGAATTGATAATTAGGTAGAAAAGTGTGGATCTTTACGAACACTTCTTGTGTGACATCTTGGGCATCTTCTTGATGTCTTAAAATAGCAAAAATAACTTGAAAAATATAATGGCGATATGTTTCTATAAGGATGCGAAAAGCATGTTCACTTCCTTGTTGTGCTTTTTCAATTAATTGTTTTTCCTCAATGGTTCTCTCCCTCCTTTTTGACACATTCTATTATATAGACGTAAGAAATGAGAAGTCCCCCTACACATGATATAAAAAAAGAATAATATATTTTCAGAGAAGGGGCTATATCAAAAAAAGTGTGAAAAAATGGTATAGAGAAGTATATAATGAGCAATAGGGAAATGTTACATGGAGAAAGGATGTGAATGTTAGTAGGAGAATTTCCATACTAACAAACATGAAAATAAAAATATTAATAGCTGATGATAACTCTTTTATTAGAGAAGGCATGAAGATTATTTTAAGTACATATGAAGAATTTGAAGTGTTAGAAACGGTAAATGATGGACAAGAAGCTTTAGCATATTGTAAAAAACATGAAGTGGATATTGCGCTTTTAGATGTTCGGATGCCAAATATGAACGGTGTGGAAGCAACGAAATTAATTTGTGAACAAACAAAAACAAAGCCGCTTATTTTAACGACATTTGATGATGACGAATACATTTTAGATGCAGTGAAAAATGGAGCGAAAGGTTATTTATTGAAAAATAACGACCCAGAGCGTATTCGTGATGCGATAAAAGGAGTATATAACGGGCAAACTGTTATGCAAGACGTAGTGCTTGATAAAATTAAGTCTAACTTGCTGGAAAACAAAGAAGAGGAGTCAAAAATAGATAAGACTCTTTTCACAGAGAGGGAACTTAGTATTATTGCATTAATTGCAAAGGGTTTCTCTAATAAAGAAATTTCAAAGCAGCTCTTCATATCAGAAGGAACAATTGCAAATTATATTACGTCTATTCTAGGGAAAACGGGCCTTGAGCATCGTACGCAAATCGCGATTTACTATTTAACAGGGAAAGTAGACTAATTATATGGAATCTTGGTTAATCATGAGTAAATTAATTGTCTTCCTATATATTGTGTTCAGTTATATTTACTCAAATGCTACAAACTTACCGTGGGTTATATTTGCTTTGCTTTCATATCTTTGTGTGAACGTGACAATTTCTATTTTAAAACAAGATGTTTATAAAAAAATATTAATCGGGATTTCAACTGGCATTACAATTTTGTTTACAGGACAGATTCATCCGTTATTCATTTTGTTTTTACCACTGAACTTATATGAACTAGTATCTTATTACGTGAAAGAGAAATGGCAGCCTTTTTTAATTATGATTCTTCCTATTGTTTTTGCTGATGAAAGTGTCCGAATGACATATGGATTAACTGCTACATTTTGTTTTCTTATTTTCACAATGGCGTCTCTTTATACAGCGCGTTTATTAAAGTTTGAAATGCAAAATGATAGGATGCGAAAGGATATGCAACGACTCACAAAGAGCTTAAACGAAAATAAAGAATACATAAGACAATCTGAATACACATTTAAATTAGAAGAGAGAAATCGATTATCACAAGAAATTCATGATAAAATTGGTCATTCCATGACAGGTGCGCTTATTCAAATGGAAGCAGCAAAGAGGTTAATGGAAATAGATAGGGACAAAGCTGCGGAGTTATTACAAAATGCGATTCATATTTCTAAAGATGGTATTGAAAGTATTAGGATTACTCTTAAAAATATGAAACCACCAACTGAGCAAATGGGGATTCATCGTATGAAATTATTCATAGATGAATTTGCGAGCAAGCATAATATAAAAATCCCATTTGTGTATAAAGGAAATTTGGATACAATTTCTCCTATCCAGTGGAAAATTATCGGTGAAAATGTTACAGAGGCATTAACGAATGCGATGAAATATGCGGATGCGACGGTTATTTCAATCGATATTCATGTGCTTAACAAGATGGTTAAGGTGCAGGTGAAGGATAATGGGAAGGGTGGAGTTCTTGTTAAAAAAGGCCTTGGTATTATTGGGATGGAGGAGAGAACCGCGTCCGTTAATGGCAAGATTATTGTAGATGGAACCAATGGTTTTTCTGTAACAATGCTACTGCCGATACAATAAAGTGAAACTTCCATCAGTGGGGAGTTTTTTCATCTCCCACTGATGGAAAGCCCTCACCAATCGGGCTTTTACGGGTAGTTATCCCCCACCAATATTGAGGGGGCCTACTGCCCGTTAATGCGGGATAAAGAATAAGTGAGATGAATAATCTCATATGAAAAAAGTGAATATTCTCATGTGAAAAGAATGAACTTCTGCACTGAGCAGGTTCATTTTTTTTGCTTATAATAACAACATAGAAACGAAAACAGGGGTGAAATGATGAACGCATTAGAAATAAAAAACTTAACGAAAAAATTTGGGGATTTCATCGCAGTAGATAATATGTCTTTAGCTATTAAACAAGGAGAAATATTTGGTTTTTTAGGTTCAAATGGTGCTGGTAAAAGTACAACAATTAATATGATTGCTGGATTGTTACGAAGTAACGAAGGTGAGATTTGTATACTAGGAAAAAATATAAAGAAGCATAACCGTTTTGCAAAAATGAACATCGGTATTGTCCCGCAAGATTTAGCAATTTACGAGGAATTAACAGCCTATGAAAATGTAAAGTTTTTTGCAGGATTATATGGCTTACGAGGAGCGGAATTAAAAGCGAGAGTAGAAGAAGCCCTTCAATTTGTAGGGCTTAGTGATAAACATAAAAGCTATCCAAAGAACTTTTCCGGTGGAATGAAACGAAGACTTAACATTGCTTGTGCTATTGCGCATCGTCCGAAGTTAATTATTATGGATGAACCGACAGTAGGGATTGATCCGCAGTCAAGGAACTACATTCTCCAGTCTGTTCGAAAGTTAAATGAAATGGGGAGCACAATCATTTATACAAGTCACTATATGGAAGAAGTGGAGGAAATCTGTACAAAAATTGCGATTGTTGATCACGGAAAGATTATTGCAGAAGGAACGAAAGAACAGTTAAAGGCGATCATTACTGATACGAAAGATATTTGGATTGAAGTAAAATCGCTTGAAAATATGAATGTGAACCAACTTAAAGAAATTAGCGGGGTTAAGGCTGTTCAAATAGAAGAGAACGTAATTAAAGTGAATTCCGATACAGGAGTGAACAATTTAAATAAAATCATTCAATATTTTATTAGTCATGATATAGAAATACGATCATTAGAAGAACAGGCACCAAACTTAGAAACAGTGTTTCTGACATTGACGGGAAGAAAATTACGAGACTAACAAGATTAATAGTAAATCGAAAAAGGAGGTTCATCGTTTGAATATCTTCAATATTGCTATCACACAAATTAAAAGGGATTTTCGAGATATAAGAACATTAGTTTTTATGTTAGCATTCCCAGTTGTGCTTATGCTAATCTTGGGAACAGCTTTAACAAATGCATTTAATAGTGACAGTCTTTCTATTAAAAATATACAGGTATTATATAAAGATGAAGCGGATAGTAAGTTCTCACAATCATTTGAAGCATTTATAAAAGAAACAAGTAAATCGGGAATTCACTTTAAAAAAGTTTCAACCGATGTAGATGGAAAGGAAGAAGTGAAACAAAATAAATATGCTGGCTATGTAGAAATGAATCAAGATGGTGTGAAGTTATATGAGAGTGATCGAAATAGTATTGAAGGAAGTATTGTTGAGGGGATGCTTACTACATTTGTCGATAAGTACAACGTAGTAGTAGAAGTTGCGAAAGTAGATCCTGAGAAAGTTAGTACAGTTATTTCAAGTGGAAATCATGATGATTATATAAAAGAGACATCTTTACAAGCTGCTAAAAAACCAAGTTCTATGGATTATTATGCGGTTGTGATGACGACAATGATTGCCTTGTACGGAGCGATGGGAGCAAGTCATCTCATTCGCGGAGAGCGATTACGAAGAACGGGAGATCGTTTAATTGCTGCGCCGGTTAGCAAAGCGGAGATTTTCTTAGGAAAAATATTTGGTAGTCTTGTAACAAACGGACTTTGTTTACTTCTTGTTATTTTCTTTAGTAAGTTTGTCTATAAGGCAAATTGGGGTGATCATCTTGGGGTAGTTTTTCTGATTTTACTGACAGAAGTATTGCTTGCGATTAGCTTTGGATTAGGGATAGGCTATATTACGAAAACAGGTGAGGCAGCTAAAGCAATGATTATGGTCGTTGTACAATTAGCTTCTATTTTTGGAGGGGCATATTTTGTAGTCGAAGAAAATGTGCTGACAAATATGTCGCCATTAACATGGGCAAATACAGCGATTATGAAAATTATTTATGCGAATAATTTAGGAGCAGCATTTCCGGTAATTTCTTTAAACCTTGGAATTTCAGCATTGTTTTTATTGCTTGCGATTATCGTATTACGTAGACGGGAGGGGCTATAATATGAAAGATATTTTATGGCTCATACAAAAAACATTATCTGTACTTTTGAAAAATAAAAAAGGGTTACTTTTTATTATTGGATTGCCCATAGCAGGAGCGTTAATTTCATTTTTGATGTATGGAAATGCAGGGCAGGGGACATTACGTATTGGGGTTGTAAATAATGAAAATCATTATATAGCAAGTGATACTGTGAAATTTATAGAAGGATTAGACCATGTAAAAGTAAGCAAAATTAAATCATCAGAAATAGAAGAGAACCTTGCCTCGAAAAAACTTGATGCAGTCATTACGTTAGATTCAGGCTTTTCGCAAAGTACTCGAGATGGCAAGCCGAGTCACATTGAAATCTCCTCCATTAAAGGTGTACAAATCACAGGTTTTATAAAATCTTATTTGTATAATTATATTGATAATATAACGGCAATAAGTAAAGTAGCACAAGGTGATCAAAATAAGTTTGACAAGATGTATGCAAGCTATCAAAAAAATTCGTTCAAGTTAACAGCTCATACACTTAAGGATACTTCGAAAAATAAAGATATGACGAATCAAACAGTTGGTTATCTCATAATGTTTATGCTATTTTCAGCGGTGAACTTTTCAGAAGTAATTTTGAAAGAAAAAGAGAATAGAACGTATTTCAGATTATTATCAACACCGATAGATGGAAGGAAATATATATTATCTAATGTTGCTGTTAATATGCTTATTTTAATCGTACAAATTGTTGTAACAGTATTATGTATGACGAATGTATTTCATATTGATCCCAATATGCCTTTGCTTGTTATGATTGGAGTATTGATGATATTTGGCTTAATCGCAATAGGTTTATCGTTAGCAATTGTATCTTTTGCGAAAAATTCACCTTCTGCAAACGCAATGCAAAACATCATTATTACACCTACATGTTTGCTTGCAGGATGCTTCTTTCCATTTGAAATTATGCCAACATCAGTCCAAAAAATAGCTGAATTTCTTCCGCAGCGTTGGTTATTAGATACAATCACGAAATTACAGCAAGGAACGCAGTTCGCAGATTTATATTTAAACATTTTAATATTATTCGCCTTTGCAATTTCCTTCTTCTTAATTGCTATTTATAAATTTGGCCGTAATAACGATGCTAGGAATTTTATTTAATAAAGATGGAAAAAGGGTACAGCTGAATGCTGTATCCTTTTTGTGCATGGGCGAATTAAAGTATCTTTTGTAATATTGATATGCTTTTATATAAAATCTCATTATGAGTTCCTTGTACAATATATTTGTCTCCGTCTAAAAGAAAAACAATATTTGAAGCATTTAACGAGCATTAAAAGCAACTTCTGTTGAAATACTATGTAGAGACAATTATTTTGTACGGAAGGAAAACGAAACGGTGAAAAAAATACTTCGGATTATTTCTATTATCATTGCTATATTAGTTCTTCTGCTTGTTTGGATGCATGTTGATGTTACACTGGGAAGGAAAATAGAAGCGAACAAAAATCAAACGAAAGAATATGGACCTCACTATAGTGATTTTCAATTATATGCTGATGGGCAACCTTTGTATCAGCAGCTATTTTCTGATATAAAAGAGGCGAAACATTCAATTTTCACCTATTTCTTTATCATTTCAGATGATAAAAGCGGCCATACTTTTTTGAAGTTGTTGCAAGAAAAGGCAAAAGAAGGAGTACAAGTATACTTGTCAATCGATTTGATTAATGATTTGTCTTTCGAAAGAAAATTTAAAAATGAATTACAAGCAAGCGGTGTTCATTTTACATATAGTAGAAAACCTGAATTTCCATTCTTTTTTTATTCGCTACATCATCGGAATCACCGCCGAATCACAACAATTGATGGGAAAATAGGGTACAGTGGTGGTTTTAACATAGGAGATGAGTATTTAGGAAAAGAAAAGAAATTTGGATACTGGCGAGATTATCATATACGAATAACGGGAGAAGGGGTGAAAGATTTAGAAGAACAGTTTGCAATAGACTGGAAACGAGATGCTTCTGAAGTAATAACAAGTACTTCTAAACAGAGTGTCCCAGGGAAAACGTTACATACAATGTCTAGTTATAATGGTCATGATGTAATCCAAAAGTATATTGAATTAATAAAGCAGGCAAAACAATCTATTGTTATTGCCACCCCGTATTTTATACCAAAAGATGAAAAACTTATGAATGCTTTAATTCAAGCAAGGCAGCGTGGTGTTTCCATTAAAATACTATGGTCTTTCAAGCCGGATGTTCCTTTTATAAAAGAGGCTGCATATCCTTATATTCGGCAAGCTATCGAGAATGATATTTCTGTATATGGATATAAAAAGGGGATGTTTCATGGAAAAGCTATGGTATTTGATAATGAAACAATCGTTATAGGGACAACAAATTTTACTTCACGTAGCTTTCATATCAATGATGAGATGGATTTCTATATAAAGGATGGTCCGATTCTGCAACAAATCAATCAGGCATTAGCGCAAGATATTCAAGATTCAAAAGAAATGACGATATCATTTTTAAACAATTTATCCTTTTTAGATAAGTGTAAAGAAAAGATAGTAGGAATATTTAATTATTATTTATAGGCGCAAAAATATGAATGAGGGAAAATGCGGCGTGATGCTGCATTTTTTCTTATTTATCCCGCTACTTTAGGGCAGTAAGACTCCCACCTCAAGATTCTGAGAAAACATTGTCCAGCTCCAGTGGCTAGAATGTTCAGTGGCTTCGCTTCTTCCTACGAGGAAAAAAAACTCTACGTCAGAAGCTCCATCCCCCTTACATTCTGAACGAGCCACTTCCGCTTTTCTTAAGAAGATAGGTGGGAGATAACTGCCCATAAGAGCCCGATTGGGTGGGCTAACCATCAGTGGGGGATGAAGAAAAACCCCACTGATGGAAGCTTCACTTTATAATGATTCCTCGAGAAACGAAAACATATTTTTACAACATATATTTGGGGTGATACACTAAAATGGCAAGGAAGAATTATTTTCCAGGAAAACAAGGAAGCATGTGGGTGGATTTCGTGAGGAGGGATTTGGGTGAAACGTCAAACTGTTATTCGTAAAATTGCCGAGCATATATGTGCACTTAAATTAAATCATCCTGTAAGAGTGGGTGTTAGTGGTATTACAGCTTCTGGGAAAACAACATTTGCAAATGAATTGGCGAAAGAAATTCAAAACCAAGGAAGAACAGTAATTCGAACGAGTATCGATCATTTCCATAATCCAAGAGCAATTCGATATTCACAGGGGAAGGAATCAGCAAAGGGGTATTATGAAGATGCTCATGATTATAAAGCTATTTCTGAACGATTATTAAAACCATTAGGACCTAATGGTACGATGCGTTATGAGATACAATCACATGATTTAGAGACCGATATGTATATTCATTCAGAATCTGTACTAGCCTCAGAAGATACTATATTTATAGTAGATGGAACCTTTTTATTTAAGGAAGAATTGAAACATTTATTTGACTATAAAGTATTTATAGAAACAGACTTCAAGATTGCTAGAGAACGTGGTTCCAAAAGGGAAGCGCAAGCTTTTGGAAGTGAAGAGAAGGCAGGCGAAATGTTTTTACAGCGATATCATGCGGCTTGTCATATGTACATAGAAGAGCATGCACCAAAGGATTGTGCGGATGTAGTTGTAAACAATAATCATATAGAAGAACCAGTAGTTGTATTCACCAATTTGTGATTGTATATATAAGTTTAAAAACGACATAAAAACCCCCTTTTTTAGGGGGACGAGAGCATTTGGTCATGCATGGAAGCGGTTAGGGATTTTTTCTGCTACACATGCAAGGGTTTAAAACAAAAGGAGAAAGTAAGTAGCGGTTATGTTGTATTCTACAAAGCAGCGATTTATTATAGAAAGTATAAGGTGCGGTGTATCACTGCATCTTATTGTATGTTCATAATTACAGTTGGATTTTGTTTTGAAAAATGCTAGTTTTCATCCTCAAGTTTTGTTAACTGATGGCTGATTAAAGTGCCGATATGTTCTCCTAAGCATATTTTTTTCATAACTCCTTGTTCATCAAAGTTAAAGATATGGACGGGTAAATGATAGTCACGAGCAAGTAGTAAAGCTGATTGGTCCATCACTTTTATATTGTTTTTGACGACGTCGTTATAGTTTAAATGGTGATACATTTTTGCTGATTTATTTCGCTTGGGGTCACTTGTGAAGACACCATCTACACCTTGTTTTGCAACTAAAATTGCGTCGCTATTCATTTCGATTGCCCGTTGTACACTTGGATAATCTGTTGTAACAAAAGGTTGGCCATTGCCGCCCCCAAAAATAACAATGTATCCTTTATCTAAATGATGCATAGCTCGTAAATGAATGTAGGGTTCAGCAACAGTAGTAATAGGAATAGATGTCATGACGCGAACTTCTTTATCTGTTTTACTTTTTAGTACACCGCGTAACATTAAGCTATTAATAATTGTGCCTAATGTACCTATATTGTCTGCCTCTACCCGGTCAATTCCCCAGTCCTCAGCTAAATTCCCTTTAAAAATGTTACCTCCACCCACGACAATAGAAACTTCAATTCCCAAATCGATAATAGATAAAATTTCAGTTGCGATGTGCTCTAAATGATTGGAACTAAAACTGTTTCCATCATGATCGGCTAGAGCGCCGCCGCTTAGTTTGATTAAGACCCGCTGATACAATTTCATCATTACTCCTCCTTTTAAAAATGGCGTTAAAAAAAGAGCGAAGGCGAATGCCTTTGCTCCTTTACGAGAAAATGAAACGGAAAAGAAAGGTTTATAATGAAAGTCATTGTATATCTTTTCATAATATCTCCTCCTTTTCGTTTCGCTGTTTAATAGGTTTACTTTTTGGATTATACAAAATAATCTGATGTTTTAACAATTCTATGTTTCGATTGTATACTAAAGAAGAAGAACAATGAACATTTTAAGGGGGAAATTCGAAAGTTTTGTGACAAACTTGTAGTTTTTTGTCTGATTTTGTAGGTTCACCTATATCATGTGGGTAAGCTTTTATACATACAAATTGAAAGCGTTCGCATGGAGGGGATGAAAATACATGAAAAAATTCGGATTAGCTACACAAATTTTTGTAGCGCTCATTTTAGGGATTGTAGTAGGGGCAATCTTTTATGGGAATAAAACAGCTATTTCCTATATTACACCGCTTGGAGATATTTTTATTCATTTAATTAAAATGATTGTTGTTCCAATTGTTATTTCTGCACTTATTGTAGCGGTAGCTGGTGTGGGCGATATGAAGAAGCTTGGTAAATTAGGTGGAAAGACAATCCTTTATTTTGAAATTATTACGACGATTGCTATTTTAATGGGATTAATAGCAGCAAACGTGTTCCACCCAGGAACGGGCGTTGATATGAGCCATTTACAGCAAGGTGATATTTCAGCATACAAAGCAACAGCTGATGCAACGCAGAAAAAAGGTTTTGCAGAAACAATTGTTCATATTGTACCAAAAAACGTATTTGAATCAATTGCACAAGGAGACTTATTACCAATTATTTTCTTCTCAGTGTTATTTGGTTTAGGGGTTGCTGCAATCGGAGAAAAAGGAAAGCCAGTCTTTCATTTCTTTGAAGGTGTCTTAGAAGCAATGTTTTGGGTGACAAATCAAGTCATGAAATTTGCTCCGGTTGGTGTATTTGCACTAATTGCTGTTACGGTTGCAAAATTTGGAGTGGCTACACTGCTTCCATTAGGAAAATTAGTGGTCGCAGTTTATGTAACAGTTGTGTTATTTGTTATTGTTGTACTAGGTATAAATGCAAAAATGGTGGGAGTAAATATTTTCACCTTAATGAAAGTTTTAAAAGAAGAATTGATTTTGTCTTTTACAACAGCAAGTTCAGAAGCCGTTTTACCAAATATTATGAGAAAAATGGAAGAGTTCGGTTGTCCGAAGGCCGTAGCTTCTTTCGTAATACCTACTGGTTACACATTTAATTTAACTGGATCAGCTATTTATCAAGCGTTAGCATCGCTATTTGTGGCGCAAATGTACGGTATACACATGTCACTAACAGAACAAGTTACATTGTTATTTGTTTTAATGTTAACGTCTAAAGGAATGGCTGGTGTTCCTGGTGCTTCCTTTGTTGTCGTATTGGCAACACTAGGTTCGATGGGACTTCCATTAGAAGGAATTGCTTTAATTGCTGGTATTGACCGCATTTTAGATATGATTCGCTCGTCTGTCAATGTATTAGGGAACGCATTAGCAGCGATTGTCATGTCAAAATGGGAAGGCGAATTTGATCAAGCGAAAGCAAAACAGTATGTAGAAACTGTAAATCAAACAAAAGCAGCATAAATTGAAAGCTTAATCAGTGAGAGATTTTTTATCTCTCGCTGATTATTCGTGAAACGAATTGATTTATCACAAATAGTATATCTCTCGCTTCATTTTTTATTTCTTATAAAATTTGAGGTAGGAGAATGGTTACATATGAATGTGGAGAAAAATAAGTTGAGGAGTGAACAGATATGGCAGCAATAACTGAAGCTACAAAAGATGTGCGAATTGAAAAAGATTTTTTAGGTGAGAAAGAAGTACCAATGCATGCATATTATGGTGTTCAAACAATGCGTGCGGTCGAAAACTTTCCGATTACAGGTTATAAGATTCATGAAGGATTAATTAAAGCATTTGCGATTGTAAAAAAAGCGGCGGCGCTTGCAAATACAGATGTTGGACGATTAGAACTAAAAAAAGGTACAGCAATTGCGGAAGCAGCACAAGAGATTCTTGAAGGGAAATGGCACGAGCATTTTATCGTTGATCCGATTCAAGGCGGAGCTGGAACTTCTATGAATATGAATGCAAATGAAGTTATTGCCAATCGTGCTCTTGAATTATTAGAAATGGAAAAAGGGGACTATCATTACATTAGTCCAAATAGCCATGTGAATATGGCACAATCAACAAATGATGCATTCCCGACTGCAATTCATATTGCGACGTTAAACTTGTTAGAAGAATTATTACAAACGATGGGATATATGCGTGATATCTTTGAATTAAAAGCAGAACAATTCGATCATATTATTAAAATGGGACGTACGCATTTACAAGATGCTGTACCAATTCGTCTTGGACAAGAGTTTAAAGCATACGCTCGCGTGCTTGGACGTGATATAAAACGCATCGAGAAATCTCGTCAACACTTATATGAAGTGAATATGGGAGCAACAGCTGTTGGTACAGGATTAAATGCAGATCCGCAGTACATTGAGGCTGTAGTAAAACATTTGGCGGCTATTAGTAAGTTGCCTCTTGTTGGAGCAGAGGATTTAGTAGATGCAACGCAAAATACAGATGCATATACAGAAGTATCAGCTGCACTGAAAGTATGTATGATGAATATGTCAAAAATTGCAAATGACTTACGCTTAATGGCATCTGGCCCACGTGTTGGGTTAGGTGAAATTATGCTTCCAGCTCGTCAACCTGGTTCTTCTATTATGCCAGGGAAAGTAAATCCTGTAATGCCAGAAGTGATTAACCAAATTGCGTTCCAAGTAATTGGGAACGACCATACAATTTGTCTTGCTTCAGAAGCAGGCCAATTAGAGCTAAATGTAATGGAACCGGTGCTTGTATTTAACTTACTTCAATCCATCAGTATTATGAATAACGGCTTCCGTGCCTTTACAGATAATTGCTTAAAAGGGATTGAAGCAAATGAAGAGCACTTAAAAGAGTATGTTGAGCAAAGCGTTGGTATTATTACAGCTGTGAATCCACATATCGGATACGAAGCAGCAGCTCGCGTTGCAAAAGAAGCAATTGCAACTGGCCAATCTGTCAGAGAGCTTTGCCTGAAAACCGGTGTATTATCAGAAGAAGAATTAGATTTGATTTTAGATCCGTATGAAATGACGCACCCTGGAATTGCGGGAGCATCTCTTTTAAAGAAAAATTAAAAAAAAGGGGGGGACTTTCCCCCTTTTTTTGTTTACAATATAGAAATGTTATATATATAAATAAGGGTAGGGATTTTATGAGTAAATTTACAGTTTCCTCGGATGGAACTTTAGAAACGACATTACGAGGAAGGGAAGTATTAGCAACACCACTTTTAAATAAAGGCGTTGCTTTCACAACAGAAGAAAGGGAAGAACTAGGGCTGAAAGGATTATTACCACCAGCTGTATTAACATTGGACGAACAAGCACGCCGTGCATATGAACAGTTTTGTTCACAGCCGGATGACTTATTAAAAAACGTATACTTAACAGCACTGCATGATCGTAATGAAGTGTTATTTTATCGTTTGCTTACAAATCATTTACGAGAAATGCTTCCGATTGTATACACGCCAACTGTTGGTGTGGCGATTCAAAGATATAGTCATGAGTATCGTAAACCACGTGGGGTGTATTTATCAGTTAATGATCCAAATGGTATTGAGGAAGCATTTTCTAACATTGGTGCAACTGCAGAAAATATTGATTTAGTCGTTGTAACAGACGGTGAAGGTATTTTAGGAATTGGAGACTGGGGTGTAGGTGGTATTAATATTGCCATTGGAAAACTAGCTGTTTATACAGCAGCAGTTGGTATTGATCCAAGTCGTGTATTACCGGTTATTTTAGATGTTGGTACAAACAATGAAGATTTATTAAATAATCCGTTTTATATCGGAAATCGCCATCCACGTGTAACGGGAGAAGCGTATGATACATTTATCGATTTGTTTGTAAAAGCTGTATGTAATAAGTTTCCGAATGCATTGCTGCACTGGGAAGATTTTAGTACACGTAATGCACGTAAAATTTTAGACAAATATCGCGATAGCGTATGTACATTTAACGATGATATACAAGGAACTGGGGCTGTTTCACTGGCAGCTGTGTTATCAGCTGTGAAGGCTTCAGGTATTCCACTTTGTGAACATCGCGTTGTAGTCTTTGGTGCGGGTACTGCTGGAGTTGGAATTGCAGATCAAGTACGTGATGCAATGGTGCGCTTAGGTTTATCGAAGGATGAAGCAAACCGCCGTTTTTGGTGTATTGACCGTAATGGTTTACTTACTGATATGGATGATCTTCTTGACTTCCAACGTCCTTATGCACGTGAAAGGTCTGAAGTCCAACAATGGCAGCAATCAGAAATGATTGGTCTTGCTGAAGTTGTAAAACATGTACAACCAACTATTTTAATCGGGACGTCAACAGTTGCTGGTGCATTTACAGAAGCAATAGTAAAAGAAATGGCAGCACATGTGGAACGACCAATTATTTTACCAATGTCTAATCCAACGTCTCTTGCAGAAGCGAAACCAGCCGATTTAATTTCTTGGACAGAAGGGCGAGCGCTTGTTGCAACTGGTAGTCCGTTCGATCCAGTTACATATAATGGAGTTACTTATATAATTGGGCAATCTAACAATGCACTTATCTTCCCAGGTCTTGGTCTTGGTACAAATGTTGTTCGTGCTCGTGTAATGACAGATGGCATGTTTGCAGCGGCAGCAGAAGCGGTAGCGAGTATGGTAGATACAAGTCAACCTGGTGCACCAATTCTTCCGGAAGTAGAAGAGCTGCGTAATATTTCAGAGATTGTTGCTGTTGAAGTAGCAAAAGCGGCAGTTGCTGAAGGTGTTGCTCGTGAGGTATTAAGTGATAACGATATCAGGAAGGCTGTAAAAGATGCAATGTGGCAACCTGTTTATCGTCAAATAAAAGCAGTTGAAAAGGTAACAGTATAGGAATAAAGCCCGTTTATATAATAAGCGGGCTTTCCTTATTATGTTTCAATACTAGATAATGGGAAGTGACGTGTTTGAACTGGCATCAATTGTGGAAAAAAGATATTTCACTTTTAATTATTTTAATTTTGATTGTTCCAGTAGCTGGAGAATTGAACTTTCATCCATTTAATGATACGTTTCGTGTTAGCTTTGGAACACCGATTTTCTTCTTTTTACTATTATTTTTAAGAAAAATTCCAGCTGCTATAGCAGGAATTCTTGTTGGGGCATCTGTAGTAATATTTCGAATTGGCCTTGACTGGATGCTGCAAGGTTCTTTTCATTTTTCAGACTCCTTTTGTATGCGTTATCCAGTCTTCTTTTATTATTTCGTATATGGAAGTCTTTTTTCAATATGCAAAGTAAATCAATTTCATCAAAAACCATTTTTAATCGGATGTTTTGGCATTACGATTGAAATTATTTCAAGCATGGCGGAACTTGCTTTTTATCATATTTTTGTGTTGAGCACGATGATTACAGTTTCAGAAGTGAATAAAATTATTATTATTGCTACTTTCCGTAGTTTTTTTGCGCTCGGTTTTTTAAATATGATGAGTTTATATGAGACAAAATTAAAAGAAGCGCAGGTTCGGAAAGAAAATGAAAAGATGTTTATGCATCTTTCTAACTTGTATGTAGAATCTGTTCATTTGAAGAAAACGCTGCAAGATGCTGAAAGGATCACACAAGAAGCATACCAATTATATCGGAATTTACAGCAGCAAGAAAGTGCTGGAAGTGATATAGAGCTGTATAGTAAGAACGCGCTGAAAATTGCAGGAGAGGTACACGAAATAAAAAAAGATAACCAAAGAATTTTTGCAGGGTTATCTAAACTTCTTTTAGATAAAGATCTTTCGGAATATATAAATGGAAATGAACTGGCGGAAATGATTATAAGAATTAACGAGAAATACGCACAGTTATTACAAAAGGACATCGTATTTTCTAAACAGATAGAAGGGGAACATACGCAATATCATGTATATACCGTTTTGTCGATTTTAAATAATTTAGTTGCAAATGCTGTAGAAGCAATTGATCGTGTTGGTACAATTACAATTCATATTAAGAAGCAAGGAGCGGTTGTCTCGTTTGAAGTAATAGATGATGGTCCGGGTATTTCGGGGAAATATAAGGAGCTAGTATTTAAGCCTGGTTTTACTTCAAAATATGACCAAACTGGAACACCGTCAACAGGAATTGGCTTATCTTATATAAAAGAGATGGTGACGGAACTTGGGGGAGAGGTTATACTACAAGACAGAGACGCTGAAAGAGGCTGCAAATTTATTGTACGGTTGCCGGAATCTAGCCTGACTAAGGAAGGATGAGTCTATGTTTTATTACATCGTAGATGATGACGAAGTGTTTCGTTCTATGTTAGCGCAAATTATTGAAGATGAAGACCTTGGAGAAGTAGTTGGAGAAGAAGAAGATGGGGCTTTTGTAGAAGGGGAAAAATTAAATTTTAAAAAAGTAGATATATTATTTATTGACTTATTAATGCCAATTCGCGACGGAATTGAAACGGTTCGGCGCATCGTCCCGTCGTTTGCGGGGAAAGTGGTTATGATTTCTCAAGTAGAATCAAAACAATTAATTGGTGAAGCTTATTCCCTTGGTGTTGAATATTATATTACAAAACCTCTCAATAAAATTGAAGTTGTATCAGTTGTACGAAAAGTGATAGAACGTATTCGCTTGGAACGCTCTATTCAAGATATTCAAAAATCATTAAACAATGTATTTCAATGGGAACAACCAAAAGGACGCATTGAATCAGGGCTAGAAGAGAAAAAAATTGCTGATTCTGGCCGTTTCTTATTAGCGGAACTAGGGATTGCTGGGGAGAACGGAAGTAAAGATTTACTAAGTATGCTGGAATACTTATATCAATATGAAAAGAAGGAAACCTTTGAACACGGTTTTCCAGTATTAAAAGATATTTTTCAACATATTACGGTCAAAAAGTTAGGTGAAATGGCTTCGGAAGGTGAGATTGATAAAGAGAGAAAAGCTTCAGAACAAAGGGTGCGCCGAGCAATTTATCAATCGCTTAATCACTTAGCTTCTCTTGGCTTAACGGATTTTTCGAATCCGAAATTTGAAAGCTATGCTCCGAAATTTTTTGATTTTACAATTGTGCGTAAACGAATGACAGAGTTAACAAACGAATCATTATCATCGACTGGTCATACACGAATTAATACGAAGAAATTTATTCAAGTGTTGTATTTTGAAGTGAAGCGATTGACTGAAGACGATTAAGTGGATAAAGTACGGTAAAAGAAAAAGATGTTTGCTTATTTGTGGCAAACATCTTTTTCTTTTACTGTTTGATAAACGCCCATTTTTTCATAATATATCGTATTAATGAATTTTAAAAGTTGTCTTTTTACAATGAGCAACCACTTGTTTTGTTGTTTTAAATCTTTGCTTTTCTCCGCAAAATAAACCCACACAACATCTATCTTACACTTACACGAAAGATATCAAACGGAAATAGCAGTCCCTATCTTTCGGATTTGTCACCTGTATTACTGTTTGTCTTTGCGCCACCCGCTTTTTTCACACCTTTGCTTGTATAAGGTTTGGCACTCTTTTTTTTGTTGGCACTGGCTTTCCAGCGGTTCCAGCCCTTACTGCCTGTTCCTCTACCTGTTCCGCCTTTACCTTTAGCTTTACTCATATAATATAATCACTCCGTTATTATTGTATAGCAAATCTGTTTCCACAGTAGTCGATAAATCTTTAAAATAAAATTTGGGTTTATGACTTTTTCCTTTCCGACAGTTGCTCATAAAAATGAACAGCAGGATATAATAGTATATCATAACATGGACAGTAATGCGCAAAATTCTCAGGTTTATCCCGTTAATAGAAATCTTTTAATTTTTGCTGATAGTAATGTGTTATGTAAAAGGTGTTAAATCTTGAATACATGGTAACTACTTAGTCACTCTGTAAAAAAAGGTAGAAAAGAATTTTTTAAAATGGCCTGGGAGGGACTGGCCATGCATAGAAGCGGTCAGTGCCTATTTCTGCCACGTGCAAAGTATGGTAACAAAGAAAGGCAGCAAGGTGCATTGTCATTTGTATCGTCACGGCAGCAATCTATGTGCTGAAAGGTAATAAGTGGTGTATGGCTGAGTAGTTACTTTTTTAATGTTTCATATACGCCCATTTGTAACTATAGACTCCAGCAAAAGATTATTTTAGAGTAAAGGGATAGGAAAGAGATTAAAATTCTATTATTTCATGGAGGAGTAATATGGGGGGAAAAACAACAGTAATATCTATTTCAGCTGTATCTGGCGGCGGTAAGACAACCGTTACGAAGGAGTTAGCTAATAGACTGAATAACGCCAAGACTTTTCATTTTGATGATTATAATTTAGAGGGGCCAAGTGACATTTGTGCATGGATGGAAAAAGGTGCAAATTATAATGAGTGGAATGTTAGTCCCATCATGATAGATATTGAATCGTTATTAAATGATGCAGTTGTAGATTATATTATTTTGGACTATCCATTTTCGTACTTGAATAACCAGATGAAAGATGTGATAGACATTTCATTTTATATTGATACACCATTAGATATAGCGATGGCGAGAAGATTTATTCGTAATCCTTTACATACTATTGATGAGGTTCTTTTCGAATGTGAGGTATACTTGCAAGCTGGGAGAGAGGCATACTTAGAGATGGAGAAAAGTGTGAAACCTAATGCTGACTACGTAATTGATGGGGAGATGACGGTTGAACATATCGTAGAAGCAATTATGAATAAACTGTAAGATCTCTAGCATAGTAATAGATGGTTTTTTATTGTATATAAATACAAATTGAAAAAATGACATTTTAGATAGGCAAGAGCGTCTGGCCATGCATAGAAGCAGTCAGGGCCTTTTCCTGCCACGGACAATGGTTAAAACAAAGAGAGAAAACGAGTGCAAGACATTTTTTCTCTCTAGCAGCAACTTGTAAGCTGAAACATTAAAATGGATTTATATAGTAAATTTTTTGATTCATGTCACGATTTATAAACCCAATTTGTCTTATATATGAACAGCAAAATAACAGTCTCAAAAAACAAGACGAATTAGTTGAAACATATATAGGGGGAATAGAATTGAACATTTTTCTTGCCGGAGCAACTGGTGTAATCGGACGCTCTTTAATTCCTTTGTTAGTACAGGAGGGCCACGATGTGTTCGGAATGATTCGTGATGAATCAAAGGCAAGCACAATTACAAAATTGGGTGCAAAGCCCGTGGTGGCCGATGCATTTGATCGAGATGCTGTATTCACTGCATTGCAAAATAGTCAGCCAGATGTAGTGATTCATCAACTTACATCGTTAAGTGGGGGAAGCTCCGTAGATAATGCAAAAATGCGAATGGAGGGGACAGAAAATCTTGTAGATGCTGCAAAATCAGCAGGAGTTAGACGAATCATTGCACAAAGTATTTCGTGGGCGTATGATCCGGGAGAGGGACCCGCTACAGAAGAAGACATGTTAGACATTACAGCTCCGTTTCCGCGAAAAACAACGATAGAAGGTATTATGGTGTTAGAAGAAAAAGTGTCTCAAATGCCAGAGTTTGTTATACTTCGTTATGGAACGCTCTATGGTCCGGGAACTTGGTATGCAATAGATGGAATGATTGCGAATCAAGTACGACGACAAGAAATGGCAGCAACTGATGGTGTAGCTTCTTTTCTACATGTAGACGATGCAGCAAGAGCAGCACTACTGGCACTAGATTGGCCATCTGGTCCGGTCAATATTGTCGATGACCATCCTGCATCAGGACATGTTTGGTTGCCTGTTTATGCTTCTGCAATCGGTGCACCTGAGCCTTCTTTTCAAGTTAGTAGTAATCGTGGTGAGCGCGGCGCTTCTAATACTAAAGCTCGAAAAGAATATGGGTGGGAGCCCATTCATCCTTCTTGGTCTAAAGGGTTTCAAAATCATTTGTAGAATCAATTATAAATACAAATTGTTAGGTAAGTGAGAGCGTCTGGTCATGCGCCAAGGCGGTCAGCCCCCTTGTCTGCCACGTGCAATAAGAAAATCAAAACAGATTCATCCAGTTAGTAATTTTGTTATAAATATTATTTTTTTAAAATGTTTTTTGAGAAATTTACATAGGTATACCCTAGAAAATTTTTTCTAGGGTATTTGTGATTGGATATAATGCTAAAATTTGGGTGAGTTAGCTTCGAGGAGGGGTAAGGTGGAAGGACATCATTTAGACATAAATAAATTGTATATAGCATACAAATCTTATTTTATTGCTATTGCATATAAAATGCTTGGATCGATAAGTGATGCTGAAGATATTGTTCAAGATACATTTCTAAAGCTACAGATGAATGAGATTCATTTAACTGATATTAACAATATAAAGTCGTATATAAGTAGAATGGTTGTAAATCGTTGTATAAATGAATTACAATCAAGCCGAAAAAAAAGAGAAACTTATGTGGGTACGTGGCTGCCAGAGCCGATTGTACAGGATATGAAATGGGATCCTTTAGAGAAAATCATGCAAGATGACCAGCTACACTATACATTTGTTGTTCTTATGGAAAAACTCTCGGCCACAGAGCGAGCGGTTTATGTTCTAAAAGAAGCATTAGATTTAAAACATAGTGAAATCGCGGATTTACTCCATATAACGGAGATGAATTGCCGTAAAGTGTTTAGCCGTGCGAAGAAGAAAATGAATGTATCTTTTGATGAAAATTATACATCATACGAAATTCAACAAGAGCAAATTCATAAGTTTATTTTGGCCTTATCGAAAGGCAACGTTCAAGAAATTTCAGAGATTCTTACTAACGATGTAACCCTTATTGCAGATGGAGGAGGGAATGTTGTTACAGCTATTAATCAAATTATTAGTAAAGAGCGCGTGCTGAGTTTGTTATCTGCAATTGCTACAAAATTTTTCACAGGAAAAAAAGCACAAGCAGTCATAGTAAACAATGAGCCAGGCGTTCTCATATTAAAGGATGAAGAGGTCGTCGGTGTCTTCAGTTTTGCTTGGAAGCAAAATACGAATCAGATTGAACAAATTTTTTATGTTGTAAATCCTGATAAGCTGGGGCGCGTTATTATACAACGTTAAGGGCGTAGAGTTGTTCTAAAAGTTGTGAGATAACTGTTAGAGCAACTCTTATTTGTATTGTTTGCGAACTAATCATTTTGATTGGCTTGTATATTTTTGTAGAAATGATTTTGCTTTTTTCGTAAAGAAAATGACATTAGGAAAGACAAGAATAGGACAGAGAAAATAGTAAGTACGACATATTTAAACATCATTTTTGTCCCGATATACGGACCTATACTAGATCCTAAAAATAAAGTAAATGTATAAAGTGCCATTGCAACTCCTTTTTTCTTCCCGCTTATTTGTCCAATATGAAAAATGATCGAAGGTAGTACGACTGAAATTCCTGCCGCAAATAGGATTGTAGTGATAGAGAGAAAATAAATATGATCCCATTTCAAGAACAAAAGTACTCCTGTGCACGTGATTATAAGTCCTAATGTCATCATTTTTGGGGCTTTCGTACGTGTAATAAAGTTATTCATAAAAGGAGAAATAGACATTCCGATTATGCCAAGGCATTGAAATAACAGAATTTCATGACCTGTAAGGTGATACATTTGGATTAATAAGTGATGTAAAGAACTATAAATGGCAACGAATGAAAGAAACTGTGTAAAGGTAATCGCAAGACAAATTGCCATGTAACGATTTCGAAATAATGTAAACATATCAAACCAGTATGCCATAGATAATGGACGATTACTTTTGATAGATGCAGGTAGAGTGAAATATAAAATTGCCCCACATAAAAGATGAATGAAAGCGAAAAAATAAAAAAGACTAGGAAAAGCGTATTGAGATATAAACCAATTACTGAGTATTTGTCCTAATAGGCTAGACATGGTAAATGCTGTGCTTAAAATCCCGATAACATAGCCTTGACGCTTTGGAATAAACAATTCGAATGCATAGGCAAGCGCTAAAGGCGTAAACGTAGCTGCTACTAGTCCTTGCAAAGCTCTAAGAAACAAAAATAAGTTGTATACTTTGCAAAAGCTAATCGTCAGCGTACAAAAGGACAAAGCGAATAGACCGAGAACTAATATATTTTTCTTCCCAAATCGATTGGATAGAGGAGCGGAAATTAAGAATCCAATGGCGTAGAAAATGGAAAATATGCTGCTTGAGAGATAGGCAACATTTTTAGGAATTTGAAAATAGAATATAAGTTGACTTTCGATTGGAATCATGATGAATCCTTGAGAAACGACACTGATCCCAGCGGTGCAAAATACAAATATGTATAACCATTCAGGAACTTTATTTGTTAAATTACTCATGGAGATCCTCCTTTATATTTAGTATTTATTAATAAGACACGATAATTTGTTGAAGTGTGACACATGTTATTTTGTGAATACACAAAATAAAGAATTGAAAAATATTTTAAAAATTTTTGTTGACTTTCTTATTTTTTTGTATAGAATAAACTTTAATAAAATGTTTCAGAGATGTGACAGTAAAACGACTGTGAAAGGAAGAGTAGTAATAGGACGTAGTCCAAGCGAGTCAGGGATGGTGTGAGCCTGATACGAAGCCTGTTATGAAGAACCTCCTGGAGTCGCTAACCGAAATCCTTTTTAGGAAAGTAGACTTAGCCGGGAACTTCGCCGTTACAAGAAGAACAGTATCGAGTTATCTCTAATCTCCGTACTGATAAGTGAGCAACCTCTGTTGCTAATTTGGGTGGTACCGCGGAACCAAAGTCTTTCGTCCCAGTTTTTTGGGAAAGAAGGGCTTTTTTTATTGGTTTCTTTCCTCATTACATCAAAACATTTTAGGAGGAAAACATCATGTATCAAACATTAATGACAGTAAGAGAAACACAAATCGCAATTAAGGAAGTTAAAACATTTTTTGAAGAGCAATTATCAAAACGTCTTGGGTTATTCCGTGTATCTGCACCATTATTTGTAACGAAAAAATCAGGATTAAACGATCATTTAAACGGTGTGGAGCGTCCAATTGAATTTGATATGCTGCATTCAGGAGAAGAGTTAGAAATTGTACATTCACTAGCAAAATGGAAACGATTCGCTTTGCATGAATATGGATATGAAGCTGGTGAAGGGCTATATACAAATATGAACGCAATTCGCCGCGATGAAGAATTAGATGCAACGCATTCTATTTACGTGGATCAATGGGATTGGGAAAAAATTATTCAAAAAGAATGGCGTACAGTAGATTATTTACAAGAAACAGTACGAACAATTTACGGAATATTCAAAGAATTAGAGAGCTATTTGTTTGAAAAATATCCGTTCCTTGGTAAGTATTTACCAGAAGATATCGTATTTATCACATCACAAGAGCTTGAGGATAAATACCCAGAATTAACACCGAAGGATCGTGAGCATGCGATTGCGAAAGAACATGGTGCCGTCTTTATTAGCGGGATTGGCGGGGCGCTTTGCTCTGGGGAAAAACATGATGGACGCGCATCGGACTATGATGATTGGAAATTGAACGGAGATATTTTATTCTGGCATCCAGTATTGCAGTCTTCATTTGAGTTATCATCGATGGGCATTCGCGTTGACAGTAAATCTCTTGATGAACAATTAACAATAACAGGGGAAGACTTCAAACGTGAATACGATTTCCATAAAGGAATTTTAGAAGATGTACTGCCGTTAACACTTGGTGGTGGCATTGGACAATCAAGAATGTGCATGTACTTTTTACGTAAAGCACATATCGGTGAAGTGCAGTCTTCAGTGTGGCCAGATGAAATGCGTGAAGAGTGCAAAAAGCAAAACATTCACTTGTTCTAAAAGACCGAGCTTTAGAGACTAGACTGTTTTTCATGTCGAATCGCCGATATATTTTAAGAAACGGTCGATATATTGTAAAAAGCGCCGATAAAAGTACCATTTCCGCCGATATATCGGCGGATAAGTAAGAAGGAACCGACCTCCGAAAGGCACCTACGTACTTTTGGAGTTGGTTCCTTGTTTTTTTAATTTACTGATGCAAAACGCTCAATTTTTGCCATAAACGATTCATGAAGTGCTTCGACACCTTTTACTAAATGAAGGCGGTCGATTACGACAGATACTTTAATTTCTGATGTACTTACCATTTTAATGTGAATATGTTCTTCTTGTAATGTTGAGAACATTTTCGCAGCGACACCTGGATTAGATACCATACCTGATCCAACGATCGATACTTTTGCTAAATGGTTTTCATACTCTACAGATTCATATTGCATAGATTCACGATTTTCTTCTAAAACCGCTAGTGTTTCTTTTAAATCATTTGAATGAATAGAGAAGGATAAATGTACAGTTCCTTCATTTGTAATACTTTGAATGATAATATCTACATTAATATGAGCACTTGCTAATGTAGAGAAGACTGCGGAAAGTTTTCCTGCTTGTAGGCCTTTCATTGTTACACGTGTAATATTATCTTCAAATGCAATGCCTTTTACGATTGATTGTTGTTCCATGTCACATTCTCCCCTTACGATTGTTCCGTTTTCTTGTTCCATGCTTGAGCGAACTTCTAACATAACATTATGATTTTTTGCAAATTCGACTGCTCTTGGGTGAAGTACACCAGCGCCTAAATTTGCAAGTTCTAACATTTCATCATAGGAAATTTCATCTAATTTGTAAGCGTCTTTTACAACGCGAGGATCAGTTGTATAAACACCTGTTACATCAGTATAAATATCACATTTTGTTGCTTGTAATGCTGCAGCTAATGCAACTGCAGTTGTATCGGAACCGCCGCGGCCAAGCGTTGTAATTTCCTGATCTCTGCTTAATCCTTGGAAACCAGCTACAACAACAATCGTTCCTTTTTGTACATAAGATTGAATACGCTCTATATTTATGTCGATAATTCTTGCGCTGCCGTGTACGGGCTCTGTTGTAATACCAGCTTGCCAGCCAGTGAATGAAATTGCCTCATACCCTTTTGTTTGCAAGGCCATTGTTAATAAAGAAATTGAAATTTGCTCACCTGTTGTAAGTAACATGTCCATTTCTCGTTTACTAGGTTGATCTGTAATACTAGCAGCTAAAGATACTAATTCATCTGTACTATGTCCCATTGCAGAAACGACCGCTACAATTCCGTGTCCTCTTTCATATTCCTCAATGATTAAATCGGCAACATGTTGAATCCGTTCGATATTTCCGACAGATGTACCACCAAATTTTTGAACAATAATCTCCATGATAAGAGCCCTCTTTCAAGTTAATATAGATAAATAAATTAGGGAAAATGTTGTTAAACATAAGATGGGAAGTATAGATCTTCCTGTAAGTTATCGAAAGCAAATAAAAAACACCATCTCAAATAGGTGAGGATGGTGCTGTTACAGGAAAAAGGAAACAGAAAACGGAGCTAATAAAAAAACCGCCAAAAAAGAAGATGATCATAAAAAACATGATCTCTCTTTTTTGTAGATAGCTCTTCATATATACACCGCTGTATATATGACAGTTCTGTTTCTATTCGAAAACAGCCCCAATGTATATGCTCAGAGGAACATATACATTTCGGCAACTTTTCCTTTCATCTACATTCACTGACAATCTCTGTGTCTCCTATAGAATACTCATAAAAGTTGCGACCTCTATCTCACGTCATTAGGCGAGAGTAATTGGTTGTATGAAGTTGTTTGTAACATTTGTTCTATAGTAATCAAAATGTTGAGAGAAATCAAGTGGGTTATAAAAATTTTGAAAATTAAAATGGTTTATTGGTAAAATGAAAATGATATGTGGTTGAAAGGGGTAAATATTACAAATTTCACATATGGATGGAGGAGTGGGAATGAAAAAACAAAACCCCATTTATGTAAAAACCGAAATAGAAACTACAATGGATGAACTTTGGAAGTATACACAAGATCCAAAGATACATACGGAATGGGATGCACGGTTTACAGAAATATCGTATTTAGAGAAGAACGAAGGCGAACCACAGCATTTTTTATATAAAACAAAAATTGGTTTCGGACTTGAAATTGCTGGAGAAGGAGAATCAATAGGAGAATTACAAAAAGAAGGCGGGGAACGCATTTCGTCACTGAAATTTTGGACAGATAGTAAGCTTTCGTTAATTTCGGTAGGGAGAGGCTATTGGAAGTATAAACCGAATGAGAATAAGGTTCGCTTTAAAACGCAGTATGATTATGAAACGAGGTTTGGAGGTATAGGAAGATTTATAGATTCATATATATTTCGTCCGTTATTAGGGTGGGCAACAGCTTGGAGTTTTGATGCCTTGAAATTGTGGTTAGAAAAAGGATTTCATCCGCGTTTATTATTAAAAAGAGCTATTACATATTATCTCATTTGCTTTTTGTTGTCTTTTGTGTGGATCTATCAAGGTCTTATTCCGAAAATTTTATATACTCATCCAGAAGAGGTACAGATGCTTTCCAAGCTTATTGGTTCAGAAAATTACGCTGCCGCAATGATTAAAATGGTTGGATTTTTGGAAATTGTGTTTGGGGTGATCTGGTTGTTACCTTTCCAAAAACAGAAATTATTTTTTCTTCACACTTTTATAATATTAATATTGACAGCTGCGGCGGGATTTACAAATATCGCTAGCTTTATGCAACTTTTTAATCCGATTACGTTAAACATCATATTAATTGGACTCTCAATAATCGGTTATATGAATAGCAATAACTTACCGCAAGCGAAGAATTGTAAGAGAAGTAGAAAGGAGTAGAAAATTGACTTCCATTTACGAAACATTATTAGAAGAATCCTATCATCAGTTACACCCAAAGTTACAAAAACGGTATGCAATTACAGAAGAATATAGTTTTACAGGTGAAGGGAGGATGGACGAAATTACAGAAGGTTCTGCTGCTGTAAGAATGTTTTTAAAAGTAGCAGCAAAATTCCGGATGTTCTTTTCGGAAAGAGGGACAGAAGTACCATTTATTATCCAAAATAAAGCAGAGAAAGACAGTAAAGGAGAGACATTTGTAAGATGGAATCGGATGTTTTTATTCGGTGAAAAAAAGCGTTATTTTCATGCTGTTATGTATTTGAATGGTAAACAAAATGAAATTGTCGATTATTTTGGTGAACCGCATTTGCTCGTATCGACGTTAGCGTTTCACGTTGATGCAAAAGGAGCGATGCATATTTCATCTAAAAAACAATGGTTCTACTTATGCGGAATGAAGATTCCGTTGCCAAAGTTTTTATATGGACAGGCAAAGATTATAGAAAGTTATGATGATGAATTAGAGTGTTATCGAATACAAGTACAAGTACAAAATCCATTATTAGGACCGCTTTTCTCCTATAAGGGAACGTTTAGAGAAAGGGATATAAATTTATGCGAAATATAATAATTGGTTGCATCTATTATGTTATTTTTCTTATATTAGAATGGCTAAATCTGCACCCTGTTGAATTGATTATATTATTGTCTATTCTTGTATTTATCCCAATGGCGTTTTCTATTGTAGATAAGAAAAAAAGAAATGGAGACGAACTATTTTGTTATAAGCTCGCAGCATTTTTTTATCCGATTGCAGCAATAAGTGCAATGCTTGCTTTTGTAACAGACTATTTTCCATTTGCGATAATTTGGTTTTTATATACCGGTATTGTCGCACTGTTTGGAGTATCCCGATTGTTAGAAAGAGGATGGAAACCGTTAGAAGAAACTGCAATTGATAGTGGATTTATATATTTATTTTTAGGTGGATTTTGGTTCTTTGCCTCTGTAGCAAATATACCAATTATGCAGTTTAGTTCAGATATTGTTTTACTCACAGCGGCTCATTTTCATTACTCTGCTTTTTTACTTCCCTTGTTTGCCGGTTTGTTAGGGAGGAAACAACAAGAGAAAAGTAAGTTGTATACAACCGCTATGTTCATTATGATTATTTCACCAATGACAGTTGCAATCGGGATTACATATTCAAGAACGTTTGAATTTTTTGCAGTGTTACTCTATCTTATTTCCCTTTATATTTACGGGATTTTTGTATGGAAAACAAAGTTTACTTCAAAGAGTGCAAAAATTCTTCTTATCATCTCGTCTAGTACACTTATGGTAACTATTCTTTTCTCGCTTTTCTATTCATATGGCAACTTTAAGCATGTCATGACGATTACGATTGCGCAAATGGTTTGGATTCATGGAGTTGTGAATGGAATGGGTGTAGCATTCCCTGGTTGTATTGGCTGGATGATTGAAAAAGCTGCACCGACATATATGCGTTATGGAAAACCGATGAGTCGTATAAAAGGTAAGATGAAAATTGGAAAAAATGTTTTATTAGAAAATAACTTAATAGAGGAGAACGAATATACAGGCCTTATAAATAAAGTGATAGATTTTGATAGTAAACAGTTTAATACAAAGAATGTATCACCACTTATTATTGATTTTTATGAGAACACGAAAGAATATGAGTTAAAAGCAACTATTCACTGGTCACGCTGGTTTTGGCCATTTGCTTTTTTGTATGAAAAAATAAGCCGACGTGTACAACAAATTCATTTAGGAATGGGAGATCGCTTAGAGAGGATGGAAGGAGAAATTGTTGCTATAAAAGATGAAAAAGACGGTAGAAATGACGTTAGAGCCTGGGTTCGGAAAAACGAACTGAATGAAACAATCTTTGTCGCGCTCTATTCTCAGCATGAATATAACGAGGAAACATACATGAATATTGCATTGCCATTACCATATGCGAATATGACGGGCATTTTAAAACTGCGTAATGATAAGAAACATCTTATTATTACGAGTCGATTAAGGAATAGTGCAAGAGGGGATGAGGGGATTTATTTACATAGCCGCTTCTTTACGATTCGCTTGCCACTCACAGAAACGTTTACGATAAGAGAGAAGGATGCAACAACGTTAACAGCACATCATCAAATGTGGCTGTTTGGCGCAAAGTTTCTAGAGATTGATTATGAAATAGAACAAAAAGAGAATATTGCATAATAAAAAATGAGTTTGGTATGATGCCAAGCTCATTTTTTGTTAGGTGTTCTATATAAATTTATTTTAAATTTTGATATATAAGTCTCTGCTATGCAGAATACAGCATGATCGCTACTTGCTTTTTTGTTTTAAACATTGCATGTGGAAGGAAAAGGCACTGACCATCTCTGTGCGCGGCCAGATGCTCTCGTCCTCCAAAAAAAGAAAGGGTTTTTTAACTTGTATATATAGTGAATCTTAAGAATTCTTAAGAATTTACCTACAAGAAACTTAAAAAATTTCTGAGAAGATACGAATAGATACTAAGAGATAGGGGATGAAGTTATGAAAAGTGCTGTAGTAGAGGTAAATCAAGTAGAAAAAGTATATGGGAAGAGAAATGAAAATCACTCAAGGGTATTAAAAGGAATAACGTTATCGGTAAAAGAAGGTGAGTTTGTTGGGATCATGGGTCCATCGGGATCAGGGAAAACGACGTTGTTGAATGTGATTTCGACACTTGATCAAGCGACTAGTGGTACGGTGGAAATTGCTGGAACAGATATTGTGAATATGAAAGGAAATGCATTATCTGATTTTAGAGCGCAAAAGCTAGGATTTATTTTTCAAGATTTTAATCTTCTTGAAAACCTTTCAATTTATGAAAATATTGCATTGCCGTTGTCACTGCAAGGAGTGTCTTCAAAAGAAATTGCAGGAAAAGTACAAGAGGTAGCGATAAAACTTGGGATAGAAGCAATTTTAGAGAAATACCCAACTGCAGTTTCTGGTGGTCAAAAGCAGCGTACAGCAGCAGCTCGTGCACTCGTACATAATCCAGCAATTATTCTTGCAGATGAACCAACAGGAGCACTTGATAGTAAAAATGCGAAAAGTTTATTAGAAGCGATGCATGATTTACATGAAAATCATCACGTTAGCATTATGATGGTAACGCATGATGTGTTTAGTGCAAGTTATTGTGAACGTATTTTATTTATCCAAGATGGATTGCTTTATAAGGAAATTCACCGCAATGGAAGTAGAGAAGCATTTTATCAAGATATTTTAAATGTGCTTGGAAAAATGAGTTCTTCCAAGGAAGCGATATAAGGAGATGAGGACATGTTACTGAAATTATCGATACATAGTATACGAAAGATGATGAAAGATTATCTTGTTTTGTTAATTGGTCTTATCGTTAGTATAAGTATTTTTTATATGTTTCAAACGATGGCTTTAAATACTGAATTTACGAAAGAAAATAGTATTATTAGCAGCATTCGTATTGTCTTTGGGATTGGTTCTGTGTTACTTTCGTTTATTACCTTATTTTACATTCTTTATGCAAATTCATTTTTGCTTACACTGCGTCGAAAAGAATTAGGAATGTATATGATGCTTGGTGCAAAAAAGAAAAAGGTTGCACAGCTGCTTTTTATCGAAACATTGGGGCTTGGAATGGTTGCTTTAATGATTGGAAATATAGTGGGGATTGGATTAGCAAGTGCGGTAGGGAAGGTTCTTATAAAAGGTATGGATGTATCAGCGAAGGGATACGAGGCGTTTTATATTCCTGCTTTAATTGCAACGTTACTTTTCTTCTTTGTTCTTTTTGCAGTGACAGGGATGATTAATAGCATTCGTCTTCTGCGCAAAACAGAATTAGAGCTTATACGAGAAGATGAAACGCAAGATGAGGTAGAAAAAAGTAAACTTCGTATTACGGTTTTTACGGTGCTTGGAATATTGATGCTAGGCATTGGATATTACTCGATCATTCATGTGAATGAATTGCAGGAAATGGGACTTATAGTTGCAACAATTTGTACGACAATTGGAACTTATTTTATATTTGGTTCATTATTGCCTTTATTTGTTACGATGTTAAAAAGAAATAAAAAAAGAAACGAAGCAGGACTTAATAGCTTTACACTTGCACAGCTACGTTTTCGAATTAATAGTTTATCAAGAGTATTAGGGACAGTTTCTATGTTGATTGCACTAGGTGCTGGTGCGATGACAGCTGGGATGGCGTTTCAAAAAAATGTTGGAATGACAACGGAATTTTCGCGAGTGTATGATGCGACGATTCATGATCCAAATGCAGAAGAGATAAAAGAATTAAAGCAAATGAACATTATAGAAGAAAAGAAATATTCTTATAAAGAAAATAACGAAGCGGTTTACTTTTTACGTGACGATTTACTTAATCAGCCACCGCTTATTTCGGAGCACAAAAGTGCAAAGAAAAGTAAAAAGCCAATCCGTGTTCGTGTAAGTGAGGGACTTTCTGAACCAATATACACATCGCTTGAGAAGCGGGAAACGCAGCAATATCCAAGTATGCCTGGGCAATGGGAGGATGCACTCGTTCGTGAATTTCAAATTAGTTACAATCAATTTGGCGGAAAGCCGCTTCGCATCGCTGATAAAGAAAATTATGAAAAATTACAAGGAACAGTGCACTCACTCCTTTTAATTCGCGTAGATAATTTGCAAAAATATAAACCGATTCTTACAAAAATAGATCAACGACAAAAAGAAGTTGCACAAAAAAATATCGGGGAAGAAGTACCAATGCAAACGAAAATGACGACGTATCAGTATATGTATACTTTTATGAGCGGTACAATGTTTATGGGATTTTTCCTAGGCGCTTCTTTTCTTGCGATGATGGCTAGTTCGCTTATGTTTAAAATTTTAACAGGAGCATCTAGAGATAAACGCCGCTATGCCATGCTTCGAAAAATTGGTGTTCGAAAAGGAGTGCTCTCTCGCAGCATCTATAAAGAAGTATTCTTCATCTTCTTATTTCCTGGGATTGTTGGAATTGCTCATGTGTTAGTTGGCATGAATCTATTTTCATTCATTTTACTTGATCCGTATGTGAAAATTTGGATGCCAATTAGTTTATTTGTCTTCATTTATCTTGCATATTACTGGATAACAGTACAATTGTATAAAGGTATGGTATTACCGAAAATATAATGCTGAGAGAAAGACCTTATGTACGATCGTGTATGTAAGGTCTTTCGTGCTTATTGTAAGTGAACGTATATAAATCTATTTTAACTTTTCGACATATAAGTCGCTGCTATGCAGAATACAACATGACCGCTACTTGCTTTCTCCTTTTGTCTGAAACCTTGCATGTGGTAGGAAAAAGCCCTGACCGCTTCTATGCATGGCTAGATACTCCCTCACGCCTAAAAAGAAAGAGTTTTTTTATGTCGATTTTTTAATTTGTATTTATATAGAAATCTTGCAAATAAGTTTGAAGAATCCTCACAAAATGTTCACATATATTCGATATATTAAAAATCAGAATTATAGTCTTATAAGTTTTTATAAAGTGAAACTCCCGTCAGTGGGGGTCTTACTGCCCACAAATAGCGGGATAAATAAGGAAGGACGAGTATCATTTAGGGGGAAAACGAAATATGTTTGCAAAACAACAAACAGTAAATCATTCTACTGAAGATCATGAAGCTCAGGTAGACAGTGCAAAAGCACAATTTTTATATCGAGCTGTGTGGCGCTGGCATTTTTATGCTGGTATTATTTTTGCACCTTTTGTAATCTTATTAGCAATTACAGGTATTATCTATTTATTTAAACCACAAATTGAAAATATTATATACAAAGATTATTACTATGTACAAGCTACAAAAGAAAAGTTGACTGCTGAAGAACAAATAGAAGCAGTCAAAAAAGCGTATCCTGGTGCTTCTGTTACAAAGTACAAGCCATCTTTTGTGTCAGATCGTTCAGCAGAAGTAGGAATCGTAGATAAGAAAGTTCCAATGACGGTATTCATAAATCCACATAATGGAAAGGTCTTAGGTGATTTAAAGAAAGAAGAGAAATTTATGAGCCAAGTGGAGCGGATGCACGGCGAGCTGATGATTGGTAAGGCAGGAGATCGGATTGTAGAAATGGCTGCTTGCTGGGCCATGATTTTGTTAATTACCGGCTTATATTTATGGTGGCCGCGCAATAAAAAATCAATTTTTGGTACATTGATTCCAAGGTTTTCTAAAGGAAAGAGGATCATGCTAAGGGATTTACATTCTGTTCCAGCGTTTTGGTTTTCACTGTTCATTTCTCTATTTATACTGACAGGACTTCCTTGGTCTGGATTATGGGGAGATTATATTAATAAAATCGCAACGGCTACAAAAACAGGATACCCGACAGGACTATGGGATGGTAATTTGCCACAGTCTACTGTTCCATCTAAAGCGGTAGCGGATGTTCCTTGGGCAGCAGAAAAGTTACCAGTTCCAGAATCTAAGGAAAATAAAACAGCCCCTCTTGTAGTGGCAGACATTATGAAAATAGCAGAAAAAAATCATTTAGAAGATGGATACACGATTACATTCCCTAAAGGAGAAAAAGGTGTGTACACATTATCCGTTAAACCTGACAATCCAAAAGGGGAAGCAACGCTGCATATTGATCAGTACAGCGGAAAGGTATTAGCAAATTTGAGATTTGCAGATTATGGAATATTAGCTAAAGCGATTTCTATTGGGATTGCGCTGCATGAAGGGCGTTATTTCGGATTAGTTAATCAATTATTGGATCTTGTAATTTGTCTTGTATTAATCGGAATTGCTGTAACAGGCTGCATGATGTGGTGGAAACGTAAGCCATCTGGTACGTTAGGTGCACCTTCTTTACCGAAGAACTTTAAATTAATGAAAGGAGCAGTAATACTTATTATCATGCTGGGGATCTTGTTCCCGCTATTAGGTATTTCGTTGCTTGTGGCTTTGATGCTTGACTGGCTGGTAATAAAGAGAGTGCCAACTTTGAAAAAATGGTTTGGTTAATGTAGGTTACATGATTGATAAAATAAGGAGAATGAAATGAAAAAGAAAATCTTTTCATATATAGTAGTGAGTGTTTTATTAATAATAGGTATATATTTATATATAGGCCATCATAAAACGTATGAAACAAAAGTTACAGATACACCGCCTTGCCATACCAACAAGTAGAGTACTGAAAATAGTAGATTATTTTAAGGGAAATAAGAAAGCGCACTTGTATTTGCGAAAGTTTTTTATCATATCTGGCGAGAAGACCCCCACCTCAAGCGTGCACTTCTGCACCGGTAGGTGGGGGTAGTTCAATATTCATTATTTAAATAGATGAAAGTAGGTGTATACGGCTATAATAGAGGCGGCAATTGGAGCGATAACAGGTACCCATGCATAGTGCCAGTGTGAGCTTCCTTTTCCCTTAATTGGCAAAAGTGTGTGAGCCAGACGAGGCATAATGTCACGGGCGGGATTTAGAGCAGGGCCAGTTGGACCTCCTACTGAAAGAACGAGTCCCCATACTAAAAAGCCAATAACTACATGAGCTGTTAGATGTTCCTTTCCCATAAGCGGAGAATGTACGATCCCTAATGCACTAAAAATTAAGATGAACGTACCAATGAATTCCGTTATGAATGCGTTAAAATATGTTTTTTTGTAAGAAGGGACAGAGCCGAAACAGCCTAGCACTTCTATAGTGTCTTCTGTATCATCCATAAAAGGTTTATACATCAACCAAACAATAACAGCGCCAATAAACGCACCAATGAGCTGTGCAATGATGTAAGGAACCACTTTCTCCCATGGGAATTTTCCATTAAGTGCTAAACCAATGGTAAAAGCAGGATTAATATGATTTCCGCTAATACCTCCGAATATAACAGCAGGAATTCCGACTGCGAACCCCCAACCGGTAGCAATCACCATCCAGCCTGTTTTATGCCCTTTTGCTCCTTTTAAATGAACATTTGCGACAACGCCGTTTCCTAATATAATAAGTAAAGCGGTCGCAAATATTTCTGCGATGTATGCTGTCATAGTAGCTCCTTTCTAGATACGTAAATGAAATGCTAAATATAGTTTGTTTAAAAGTGGCGGGAATTATTGTAAAAAATAAATGTTTTCTAAACACATTTACGAAAGAGAAGTAACTTTTGACAATCGTAGTAAGAAGAATGTAGGAATATGATAGGGTCAACATTTTTTTCTTACTACAAATGAAGAGGCATAAAAGGGACTTGGAAAAGAGGTACTGGTCAAATGGTACCTCTTTTTCGATATGCTTTTGTTGAAATAGTTATAATTAGGGAAATGGCAATAAGAATATAGGCGATACCTCCAATCAAACCTAAGGCACGTGGCGTAAGGTATTGCAATGCCAATCCAGAAATAAACATAGATATTCCCAATACGGTATTTATGATTGTTGCTAATAATCCAAACATGGTTCCTTGGTGTTGTTCAGGAACTTCTTTCATAAGAATGGTATCAAAGCATGCATTGCCAATCCCAGACATAAAGGCAATCCCGCAAAAGATAAGAAATGCAAAAACGACTAAATGTGTTTGACTTAATAACAGCTGAAGTATCCCCTCAAGCAATAGACATACTAAGCCTGCAACAAGAAAATTTTTTCGTAGTTGATTTGCAACAGAAAAGCTTAAGATTAAGCCAATACCTAATGCACCATAAAAAAGACCTACACCTACATCACCAAGATGGAACTCGTTAATCGCATAAACGCTAATTAAAACATTATCAATTCCATGTATTGAAGCAATTAATATCTCACAGAAAAAAAGAATTTGTACCGTAATCGACATCAAGATTACCTTTTTGAAGGTGAAGATTAGATTTTCTGACTTCTCTCCTTTTTTTCCATTTTCACTCTCTGGAAACTTAATCGTATAGTTGATGGCGGCAGCCCCTAAAAATGATCCTGCATTTAACCAATAAGTCACATTAGGTCCGAAAATAGACGAAACTACTCCCCCTGAAAGTGCTCCAATGATTAAAACGATCCCTATCATTACTTGTTCTAAACTATTTACTTTTACAAGATGTTTTTTATGAACAAGCCTAGGTATTGCTGATTTTCTTGCTGGTCCATATATAGCTTCTCCTGCCGCCAAAATAAATGAACTAAAATAAACGATCCAAATATCTTCTTTACTTTGAACAAATAGAAAGGACAAGGCAAATAGAATTCTTATAAGGTCTGTTACAACTAATATTGTTTTTTTTGAAAATCGATCAGCCAACATTCCGCCTATTGGTCCAAAAAATAAAGAGGGGATGAGACGAATTGCTAAAGTCATTCCCACAGCAAATCCTGAACCTGTTAAATGGAGTAGCATCGCTAGCACAGCTACGGAACTAAATCGATCTCCAATACCATTTACAATGCCAGCTAAAAATAACCGCCGATATTGTTTTTCTTCATTTAAAAATGAAATATTCATAGCTATTCCCCTTGTTTTATAAATATCTAATTTCATAATCATCTAATTAGATGGTTGAAAAATAAGGCGCTAGGTAACGCCCTTTATTTTAACCACCATAACTCAACAGGGTTTAACTCATATTGATTATTTTCTCGATACATATATTGGCACATAATGAGTTCACGCCTTAATGTCGCGTAATCCTCATGAAATTGCTTTAAATATTCATTCATTTCTTTCTCTTGATAAATTTTTCTAAATTCTAATCCTTTAATCATATGTGCAAGTACGACAAGTTTTTTCTTTCGTTGTGCAGGATAGGTTTTTAGTTTTCCATCTTTTGTGAAGAAATTATTGATAATAGCTGAACGTTCCTTTTCAGTAACTGACATTTCCATATTTGAATCGCCTCCTGTTCCTACAGTAAAAATAGCCTTAGCATTCATCTCCAATATTTTTGTGTTAAGAGAAAAATAGATAGTATTTTTATCACGGCGTTCTTTTATAAGTCCAACATCTCGCAGCTTTGTCATATGGTGGGTAATTGTTGGTGGCTTAAGTCCTAACTTTCCAGCAATCTCTTGTCCACTCAAATGCCCTTGCTGTAGCAAGGCGATAATACGAACACGTGTAAGATCACCTAACGATTTATGAAACTCAACAATTTTATTTAATTGCATGTAGAAATCACCTACTTTCATATTTATCTAATTAGATTATAATCGAATTACTTTTGGCATTCAAGTAATGAAATGATAAAGGTGTTAATAACGGTAGGTAGGCTTATTTTTCTACTCTGTTTAAAGTGAGTACAACTGGCAGTGGAAAGAGGGGAGCAAAGAGATACAAAAGGAGTGTATTGTATAGATATCTTCGCAAAATCATATATTTTGAAGCTTTTTCGATTTTATTGAAAGAATTTCAAAAAACTACCCCCACAAAAAGATTAGTCGGTTCGAATATTATATATAGAGAAGGAGGAATTAGTGTAATACTTGGTATAAGATACTCATTCTGAATCTATTAAAGTATGAAATACTTTAATTTATTGTGTTATTGAATGTAAAGATGTTACAATGTGTTATTGTACGCTTAATTTCTTCATTAGCAGATTTATTAATGATTCTAGAGATTTTTAGTAGTGGTCTTTTAAAAGTTTTGAAGGTTTTATTATTTATTCTTTGTAATTGATGTTCTTGCTTTGATGTAAGAAGAAGTAAAGCATTCAATTGGGAAGTCAGGAAGTATAATGAGTACAACCTTTTTTTATCATCTTTCACTGTGCCTCTTATTTTATGTTTCTATGAATAGATTATTTCTTCATTACCTTGCCCTTGGATGAGCCATGGGTAAGTTCTCTTAAATTTTAAAGTAGGAGACTAAGACCTAGAAATAGCGGGATACATTAATATTCGCTAAAGAAAGTACAATTACATAATATATGGAATAGATTATGTATATTAGAATAATAGAATTATGTGTATTAGAAGGTGTCGTTCGTTTGTGTAAAACACGAATGAACGTTTCCATATAAAGGTTTTTGATGAGTGTGTATGTTAAAAATATTTCAAAATACTTGTCGAAAATACTATATTAAAATTTCTATAAAAATAGTAATATGTAAAAGTAGTAAAGAGGGACATAAATGTTAGGGATTTTAATTATTAGAACATATATTAAAAGATTACATAAAAATAGACCTCTTTCAGCTACAAGATTATTACAATTTAAGGAGAGGGTGTCTAGAAGTGAAAAAAATTTGGCTATCTGTGTGTACCGCGATTACGGTTTGTGGTGCCCAGACAGTAACTGTTGGAAATCCAAGCACTGCTTTGGCAGCTAGTACAGTTACAAATGAACAAGCAGTCAATTTCGATGGCTTGCTTAAAAATAACATGAATGGTAATGGTATATGGACAGTACCATATGGTTTACAAGGAGCTAGTTACCTTGGAGACGTTACCAAATATAGTGGTAAGGTGATTCATGTTATTGGTAGTGTACAGGCTGGAGGTGTGCTTTGGTATCATGTGCAGGTAGATGGAAAAGATGGAGGATGGTTTGATAGTAAAGTTCTATATACTACAACGAATGTTAATCAGAATCAGTTAATCGTCTCTACATCTGGGAACGGAGTTTGGTCTGTTCCATATGGTCTAAACGGCGCGAGCTATATTGCTTCCGCTAATAATTATGTAGGAAAAGACGTAAAGTTGATTCAGAAATTAACGCTTGGAAATGTCACATGGTATCAATTTAGCGTAAACAATCAAGTCATTGGCTGGCTCGATGGTCGTGTGTTAAGTAGCTTGACAAATATACAAGTTATCAATCAAGCGGCCGTTATGGGGGCGACAAATGACAATGGTATATGGAGCATGCCATATGGTCTTCCAGGTGCAAATTATTTAGGATCTACCAATCAATATGCTTTGCGAGATCTGCAGTTAATCCAGAGCGCTACATATCAAGGTGTACAATGGTATAAGTTTAGTGTAAATGGTCAAGCTATTGGCTGGATTAGCAGTTATGCATTAGACAATACAGGTATAACAAAGCCGGCGAACTTTTCTGTTACTATCGGAAGTACGAATGGCAATGGCATATGGACAGTACCGTACGGCCTTGCTGGCGCAAAATATGTACAAAGTACAAATGATTATGCTTATCAAACGCTTCAAGTTGTAAAGACTGCAACAATAGGAAATGTTACTTGGTATCAAGTAGCGAAAAACGGTAACATATTAGGCTGGCTTGATAGCGGAAAGGCGCTTACAGATTTAACTAATATTAAAGATGAGAATCGAGCAGCAGTTATAAAGCCATCAACGAACGGTGATGGTATATGGACAGTACCTTATGGGGAATATGGAGCGAAGTTCGTAGCGCCTACAAATGATTATAAATTCCAAATGGTGCAAGTTGTACAAAGTGCTACAATAGGTTCTACCACTTGGAATAAAATTAAGCAAGGCGATCGTATTTTAGGCTGGGTTGATGCGAATATACTATCTTCGCAACTTGCTTACACTCAGCTGGACCAAAACGGTGAAGTTCATTATAACTGGGGATCAGGAGGTCCTGCTGGTTTTCCTTCTCAACAGTTTCAGGCTGATTTTGTTCAGAATAAGCAACTGTCTGGAGGGGATTATTTTGTTCAATCGTTTGCAGATGATGGCGTAAAGGTTTCAGTTGATAATAATTTAGTCATTAATCGCTGGTCAGCAGCTGCTGGTGAAACGAATCGTGCATTATTACCAAACCTAGCAGCAGGTTCTCATAGTATTCACACCCAATATTATCAAGAGGGTGGACAAGCAGCTGTGTTTTCAGATGTAGTACCATTTGGTAGTTGGCTTGCATATTACTATCCGAATGAATCTCTTTCTGGATATCCAGTTGCAGCTAAGGTTCTTTCACAAGCAGCAAATGGCGGCTTGCAAGAAGATAATGGATTTGAACGCTCACCGGCTACAGGTGTATCAGGAACCCATTTCTCAGCACGCTATGTCACAGCTAAGCGTTTGAAAGCTGGACAGTATCTTCTGTATACGGGAGCGGATGATGGAATTCGTGTATATGTAGATGGAAAAAAAGTTGTAGATGCATGGGGATATCATGGTTACAATGAAAAAGCATTAAGAATGGATATTCAAGATAACCCAAATGCAGCAAATGGATTGACAGATGTTCACTGGATTGAAGTGGAATATATGCAAGGTACAGAAGATAGTAAAGTAACGACAACCCTGAAACCTTCTTATACATTTATTGACGTTTCACACTGGGAAGGAAATATAGATTGGAATCAAGTAAAGCAGTCTGGTATTAATGCTGCTTATATGAAAGCAACTGAAGGTGTTTCATATACAGATCCAACCTATGCACAATATGTACAAAATGCATCTGCAGCAGGTCTTTTAGTTGGAGCATATCATTTTGCTCGTCCAGAATCAAATGACCCGATTGTGGAAGCAAAACATTTTGTTGATGTATTGAATCGATACCATACGGATTTAATGCCTGTCCTTGATCTGGAATCACCATCTGGGCCGACAGGCAACATAACAGGACCTTATGTATCAAATTGGGCACGTACTTTTATTAATTACGTACAACAGACAACAGGAAAACGTGTTATGATTTATACAGGACCTTGGTATGTAAATGGCTTTAACTTATCCGGACTTGGCGATGTACCTCTTTGGCTTTCTAGATATAACTCTACTACTCCAACTACATTAAGTGATTGGAAAAACTGGAATGCTTGGCAATATACAGAAAGCGGGAATGTAAATGGAGTAGAAGGAGCGGTTGATATTAACGTTACTACTTCCTTAGATGGACTTAGACCATAACGGATTTCTTGCCTGTATAATCAAGGAGAAGCAAGAACGAAACTTAATGAAAAAGCAGACCTTTTTAGAAAAAGGTCTGCTTTCTTTTATAGACTACTTGAACTAGTGGTTTTATTAGTGTTTGTTTGTGTATTCAGGCCTTTACTCGTCTATGAGTAAAGGCCTTTTTTATTGGAATGATACACTTTTCTCTCAAACCTTACATAATATATTCAAGAAATTTGATTCGGATAAGGAGGTGGGGAACGATGTCACATGGAGACCCAAGCCCGATACCCATATGTTGTACATTTATATTTCATCATGTAGGTAGGAAACGACTTGTTCCTCCCTCTCTACAAAATAGATAGTCGAGAAACAATGAATTTCCTCCTGCGTGTATAAAGGAGGAAACTACCAATGTTACGTACAAAAAAACAAATGGACATCCATCAAACAAATAAAGGTACACCAAAACGAAACAAACAAACTTCTCATCATCAAGAAATGATGAAGCTAAATAATGAAATATTGGTGGAAGTTGCTACAAGAGATGTTCAATCAGCATTCGTTTTTTTAGAAACAACTCCAAACGGAATTTCTGAAAAAGAAGCTGAAAGGCGTATGGATACACATGGAAGAAATGAGGTGGTACATGAAAAGCCACCAGCATGGTATCTTCAATTCCTTCTTGCATTTAAAAATCCATTTATTTTCGTATTATTAGCTTTAGGAATTTTATCCTTCTTGACTGATGATATGAAGGGAACAGTTGTTGTAACTGTAATGGTTGTTTTAAGTGCTACCATCCGTTTTTTACAAGAATTTCGTTCTCAACAAGCAGCAGAAAAATTAAAGGCAATGGTCCGTACAACAGCTACTGTTTTAAGAACAAAAGAATTCACAAATAACATAGATAAAAACGTTGATATAAATAACAACCAACTATTAGAACTTCCTATTGAAGATCTTGTACCTGGTGATATTATCACGCTTTCCGCGGGTGATATTGTTCCAGCTGATGTTCGTATCCTTTCAGCTAAAGATTTATTTGTAAACCAATCTGCTCTAACTGGAGAAGCTTTGCCTGTTGAAAAACACGAAAATTTCCATAATTCCAGTACTAATACAAAAAGAAATGATGACCCACTTGAAATGGACAATTTATGTTTTATGGGAACAAATATCGTAAGTGGAACTGCAACGGCTGTCGTTGTATTAACAGGTACAAATAGTTATTTTGGTTCATTAGCCAAGAGTGTAGTTGGAAAGCGTCCAGAAACAAGCTTCGATAAAGGAGTTAATAAAGTAAGTTGGCTTTTAATTAAATTTATGTTTATCATGACGCCAGTTGTATTTTTAATTAACGGGATTTCAAAAGGTGATTGGAAAGAAGCGTTCTTCTTTGCGATTGCAATTGCTGTAGGATTGACACCAGAAATGCTTCCAATGATTGTAACGGCAAACTTAGCTAGAGGAGCTGTCCAGATGTCTAAAAAGAAAGTAATTGTGAAACAGCTAAATTCGATTCAAAACCTTGGGGCAATGGATGTTCTCTGTACAGACAAAACAGGAACATTGACTGAAGATAAAGTCGTATTAGTCCGTCATCTTGATCCAATAGGAAACCAATCTAAAAGTGTATTACAACTAGCCTATTTAAATAGTTTTTATCAAACAGGATTAAAAAATCTTATCGATAAAGCTGTTATTAAGCATACAGAAGAGAAACATCGATTAGATACGAAGGAATTTCATAAAGTAGATGAAATTCCATTTGACTTTGCTCGGCGTCGTATGTCCGTTGTTGTTAAAGATACAAGCAATATGACCTTAATGGTTTGTAAGGGAGCAGTAGAAGAAATTTTATCTATTTGTACACACACGGATATGAATGATGAAATACTTCCTCTTATGAAAGAAGCAACGACCAAAATTAAACATCTTAGTGAACAATTAAATGAGGACGGTATGCGTGTAATTGCAGTGGCTTATAAGCTTGAAGCAGCTAATAACGAGAAAGCTTATTCTATTCAAGACGAATCGGATATGATTTTTGCAGGATATATTGGGTTTTTAGATCCTCCCAAATCATCAGCGGCACATGCAATTCGAACATTGCAAGAACAAGGTGTACAAGTTAAGATTTTAACTGGTGACAATGAAATTGTAACGCGTAAAGTATGTAAAGAAGTAGGATTAGAAATAGGGGAACCTGTACTTGGTTATGAAATTGATCATTTACCTGAAAAGGAATTAGCACAATTAGCAGAAAGAACAACTGTATTTGCGAAATTAAATCCAATGCAAAAGTCGCTTGTCATTAAAGCATTGCAAGCAAACGGCCATACTGTAGGTTACATGGGTGACGGTATTAATGATGCGGTTGCACTGCGTGATGCCGATGTAGGTATCTCCGTTGATACAGCTACAGATATTGCGAAAGAATCATCTGATATTATCTTGCTTGAAAAAAGTCTGAATGTACTGGAAAAAGGAATTATTGAAGGGCGTACAACATTCGGGAATATTTTGAAGTACATTAAAATGACAGCAAGTTCTAACTTTGGAAATGTATTTAGCGTGTTAGTAGCGAGTGCATTTATTCCATTTCTTCCAATGCTGGCTATTCACTTATTAATTCAAAACTTGCTATATGACTTATCTCAGCTTTCTATTCCATGGGATAAGATGGACAAGGAGTTCTTAGAGCAGCCTAGAAAATGGGAGACTTCAAACTTGCGTAATTTTATTATTTGTATTGGTCCTATTAGTTCAATTTTTGATATTACAACTTTTGTTGTGATGTGGAATGTGTTTGGCGCTAATACAGTTGCGGAACAATCCTTGTTCCAATCCGGTTGGTTTGTAGTAGGATTACTTACGCAAACGTTAATTGTGCATATGATTCGCACACAAAAGATTCCGTTTATTCAAAGTACGGCTTCTGTGCCAGTCCTATTATTAACAGCACTCATTATGGGGATTGGTATTTACATTCCGTTTTCCCCGCTAGGAGTTGCTGTAGGTTTACAGCCACTGCCACTTAGCTATTTCCCGTGGCTGTTGGGAATTTTAACAGGATATGCTGTTTTGATTCAATTTCTTAAGCGGTTATATATTAAGAAATTTCATAGTTGGTTATAACATCTTCCTTTTTGACATGTAAACCTGGTTTAATAGAGATTTTATTATAAATAGGTTAAGGTATAAAAAATATATCTTAACTTATTTTTATATGTATCTCAGTTAAATTCCAAGAGAGTATTTCTAAAGATTATTAAGAGTGGAAAACAAAGAAGTAGTTAATAAAGTGAAACTTCCATCAGTGGAGAGTTTTTTATCTCCTACTCTTTGAAAAACATAATGTTGCTACTTACTCAGTCATCTTAATAATGAGTTTTATTACTTTGTTTATTACTGATCTGAAGAAAAAAATAAATAGATATAACAAAGCAGGAACTTTTCGTTTAAAAAGTTCCTGCTTTTCATATTTGCTTATTTCTGTTTAATTAAAAGAATGTCTTTGTATATGGTTTGTTATGACATACTTAAATTTGTTGATAATATTTAAATGCTACTGTAAAATTATACTAGTTTCTATTTATGCAAACGCTTTCGTAGGAGGGGATGTTAGCTTATAATTTACAATTAATCCTTATTTTATAGAAGGCAGGTGTAAGAGGCGGAAGGAATGTATTTAATTACTCTAACGGTATAACGGCTCATATTTGTAAAAGGGGAAGGAGGAGATTTATAAATGATCGAAGTAAAGGATGTTACTAAAAGTTATAAGATTTTAGAGCGAGAACCAGGTCTAATAGGTGCAATAAAGGCTTTAATAAAACGTAAGTATTATGACAAGCAGGCAGTGCAACCGATTTCTTTTTCTGTTGAAAAAGGGGAAATGGTTGGGTATATCGGATTCAATGGTGCTGGAAAATCAACCACTATTAAGATGTTGTGCGGAATTTTAACTCCAGATACTGGTGAAATTAAGGTGAATGGAATTATTCCATACAAAAATAGACAAGAAAATGCTAAAAATATTGGAGCTGTTTTTGGGCAACGCACACAACTTGCTTGGGATATACCGGTGCAAGAGTCTTTTGAACTATTAAAACATGTTTATGAAATTCCAGAAACAAAATATCAGGAAATGTTGCATTTATTTGAAGATGTACTAGATCTCGGAACGTTAATGCCATTACCTGTTCGTCAACTATCACTTGGACAAAAAATGCGTTGTGAGTTGGCTGCCGCTTTTCTTCATCAACCTTCTGTTGTGTTTCTAGATGAACCTACAATTGGTTTAGATATTGATGTAAAAGAAAAAATACGTAGTTTTATTAAGAAAATGAATAAGAAATTAGATGCAACAGTTGTATTAACTACTCATGATATGCAGGATATAGAAGCGCTTTGCCAGCGGATTATTATTATTGATAAAGGGTCTATTATTTATGATGGGGACTTACAAGATCTTAAAGATCGTTTTTCTTATAACCGCATTCTATCTTTAGAATTAGAAGAGCGTACAAAGTTTGAGATTCCTGTATCATTACAAAATTACATCGTGATACAGAAAAATGAAGCAGAAAATGAATCTTACGTAGAGTTAAGTTTTCATACAAAGTATGTTTCATCGGAATTTGTGCTTTCAGAGCTCGCAAGGCACAATAAAATATCAGACTTGACTATTTCAAATCCTAAATTGGAGACGATTATTAAAGACCTTTATCAGCATGGAGGTGAGGAATCCCTTGAGGAAATATTGGGAAATGCTTAAAATGCAGATAAAACTGGATACCTCATATGCAGCGTGGTATTGGGCAGGTACGTTTGCGATTATCGTTAAATTATGTACGTTATATTATTTTTGGAATGCTGTTTACGAGAACAAAGAGACTGTTGGCGCCCTTTCACTATCTAATATGCTAACGTATATGGTTATTGCTTTGTTATTGGAACAATATGTATCTGGAGTAGGGAACAATTTAGCGAGAATGATTAAACAAGGTGACATAGCAATGGAACTTATGAAGCCATATCATTTGTTAGATAAACTTGTAGCGATGGATATAGGACAAAAAATTTCTAACTCTATGCGCACAACGTTTCCTATGCTACTGTTTGCTATTTGGTTTGTAGGGATTCAACTACCACAATCATTAGAGTCTTTTCTATTATTTTCGGTAAGTGTAGTTTTAGGTATTTTAATTGGAACGCAATTAGATCTTATTATCGGTATATTAGCTTTTTGGACTGTTAATATATGGGGACTTCGACTTCTGCGAGAGTCTGTTGTTCAGTTTTGTTCCGGTGCACTTGTCCCATTATCACTTTATCCACAATGGTTTCAAGAAATTAGTATGTTTTTACCTTTTCAGTCTATGGTCTATATACCTGTTTCTATTTATACAGGTTCTATATCAGGTACTCAGGCTTATATGGCAATTGCGACACAATTCATGTGGTTAATTTTCATTACAGCACTTGTCAGATTCTTATGGACTTTAGCAATCCGAAAAATCACAATATTTGGGGGGTGAGTGAATTGTTGCATACTCTTAAACGATACTCATTCTTATACATTGTCTATTTTAAGCAACACTTAAAAGTTATGATGGAGTATAAAGTAGACTTTCTAATCGGAATTTCTTCCGTCTTCATTCAACAATTTGCCTCCATCTTTTTCATAAAGGTGGTATTTGATCATATTGAAACTTTAAAGGGATGGAATTTTTATCAAATTCTCTTAATCTACGGTATTGCTTTTGCAGGAAGGGCAATCCATCATATTTTCTTTGATAATTTATGGACGATTGGATGGCAATACATTCGGACAGGAAACTTAGATCGTTTGCTTATTCGTCCTATTAACCCGTTGTTCCAAATTATAGCGGAGCGTGTTCAACAAGATGGATTAGGACAACTGATAATAGGGGGAATTGTTCTTTATTATTCCATTAGTAATCTAGATATTGCAATTACACTTGGAAATGTACTGATACTCATCATAATGATTCTATCAAGCGGTCTTATCTTTGTTGCGTTAAACCTGTTTTTTATTACTTTTTCTTTTTGGATGACAGATAGCCTCCCTGTTGTATCAGCAGTATTCAGTTTAAGTGATTTTTCACGGTATCCGATTACGATTTATAATAAAGTTATAGCATTTATTTTAACGTTTATTATTCCTTACAGTTTTACATCCTTTTATCCAGCAGCCTTTTTCTTCGATAAGGGGTATAAATGGGTTTCTTTATGTACACCATTCGTTGCTATCATACTATGTTTCATTGCTTATCGTTTCTGGAAATATGGATTAAGTGCATTTACTAGTACAGGAAGCTGATCTGAAGAATGGTATAGTAGTACAAAAAGATACTTTGTGATATTTCATGAAATGGAGAGACCAGCTGAAAATGCTTTCTTTCGATGGAATGCATTTCTGCTGATCTCTTTTTCGTTATATTATTAATCTATTAGCATTTTTTAGGATCTTGTTTAACAGAGTAAACATTAAAAACTATATCATAATACACGACTTGCTATTAATTCAAAGCAGGATGTTTTAATAAAATGTAGCCAAATGTTGTAATAACATATCCAATTCCCAATCCCAATCTACAAATGATCTGTATTTTTCGCTATTAACCACCCCGATAAAGTTGGTATCAGCAAATTTCATACAAAGTTGCATTTACATCCTCACTTATAATCTGAAAATAAAGCTTGAAATCACGCGAATTTATCTATTTTCCAATTAATCATTGTTTCTGTAGTATCTATTTTTTTCATGTTTAGTTTTTCTAATACACGAATAGAACCATGATTGTCATGTAGTGTTTCAGCTATTATTCTATCAACTTTTGATGTTTCAAAAGCCCATTGAATTAAGGCTCCTACAGATTCTGTTGCATAACCATTATTCCAATAATTTTCAAGGAAACCATACCCAACTTCTACTTCTTTATTCTTATCTGGTTTTCCCTTAAAACCTATGTCACCGATGACAACACCATCTGGTTTTCGAATAACAAGCCAAGTACCCCAATATAATAGAGAGGAATCTTCTTTTAACTTCCTCAAATAATTTGAGATTTGCGGCCCGTTATCGTATTTCTGATTTATAGCAATCTCAACTGTTTCTTCCGTACACGGTATAATGCTTAGTCTTTTCGTTTCTAATTTCATGATTATTCCTCCTCGTTATGAAATGCAATCACCTCAATGAAAATAGATATACAAAACATAAAATCCTCCCCTTTAACAGTTAATATTTCTCATTATATCATTTTTTGACTTTTCTGACTCTATTGAATATATAAATTTCAAAAAACTACCCCCACAAAATGTTTGATTGGACCGAATATTATACTAGGGAAAAGAAAGAATCATGTTAGTGCATTATATATCGTATTTATCCTTAGTCTAGGTAAGTAGTATTTCTAGTTATTCAAGAAGGAAAGAGAAAGAATATACATTTGCAATGCTAATAAGTGATGAATTAAGTTAGAATCCTTTACTTATTAAAATACTTTATGCTTGCACCAGAAGGAAATAAAAGGAGTATATCAAAAAAATGATAGAGAAAACAATGCGGCAAGAGAAAGATCAATCTAAAGTCATTTTTTATGATGCTAAAGGAAGAAGGAAGATATTTTTTAATTGGTTTCTATGTCTTACAATAATTATTATGATTATTGTTTTTTACTTTTTCTTTCGAAGTATTTTATCAGATGCGAAATTCCCGTATATGAAAACTTCTACAACTCAAGATAAAAAAATTGTACCTATTAATGAAAAACTTAACGATCAGCAGTTACAGAAAGAATTAAAAAATGGAGGATATGAGTACTCTAATCCTAAAACGGATAACAATACATATTCTCAACATTCGGAAGTTAATGATAAGCAGCCTAAAGAAGTTTACGGTTTTTATGTAAACTGGGATGTAAACAGTACGACTTCTTTAAAGGATAATATTCGTTCATTAACTATGTTAATACCAGAGTGGTATCACTTAAATGAAGATTTAACAATTAGTAGTGAGATTAAACCTGAAATTGTAAAGTTAGCGAAAGAAAATCATGTGAAAATTATACCTTTAATCAATAACTTTACTCAAAAAGGTTCTGGCGCGGATAGTGCATTAATTCATAAATTGCTGCGTGCACCAGCTAATGTACAGACAAAGTTTATTAATGATTTAGTAAAACAAATTGAAACCAATGAATTTGCAGGCATTAATATCGACTTTGAGTCAATACCAGAAGCGGATCGAAATGAACTAACAAGATTTATGAAAGAACTTACTACTGTGTTTCATCAACATCATTTGCTTGTGACACAAGATGTTCCGGCTGCTGATAATACTTTTGATTATGGAGCTTTAGCAAAAGAAATAGATCGTATGATTGTGATGATGTATGATGAACACCATCAAACTGGGAGTTCAGGTCCAATTGCTTCAAATAAATGGTTTGAGAATATGCTTAATCATTTAGATATTCCTTCAGAAAAACTAGTAGTTGCTTTCGGGAACTATGGATATGATTGGGAAAGGAATAGTAGGAAACCGGCTAAACCTTTAACTTTTTCAGACATTATGAAGATGACACATGATTCGAATGCAAAAATTCAATGGGATAAGATAAGTGGAAATCCTTATTTTCGATATCGAGAAGGTACACAGGATCATATTGTTTGGTTTTTAGATGGTGTGACTCTTTACAATCAAATGAAAATAGCATTGAAAAATGATGCAAAAGGATTTGCATTTTGGAGATTGGGAGCAGAGGATCCGACTGTATGGAAATCATTAAGAAATCCTATAGAAATACAAAAGGATCTTAGTCCATTACGTAAAATTGATAGTATAAATCAAGTAAGTTATTCTGGGCAAGGTGAAATCTTAAAAGTTACGCATGAAGGTCAAAAAGGACTTAGAGATTTTAAAGTAGGAAAAGATAATTATCTTACAGATGAAGTGTATCAATCACTTCCATCGTCATATCAAGTGCAACGTTATGGACAACCAAAAGGAAAACAAGTAGTACTAACATTTGATGATGGACCTGATCCTAGATATACGCCGGAAATCTTAGATATATTAAATAAGTATAAGGTAAAAGCTGATTTCTTTGTAGTTGGTGAAAATGCGCAATTAAATACTAGTATTCTTAAAAGAATATACGATGAAGGGCATGAAATAGGTAATCATACTTTTACACATCCTAACATAGCGGATACTTCTTCAATGCGAACAAAAATGGAGTTAAATGCCGCTCAACGGCTTATTCAAGAAACAACAGGCCACTCGACGGTTTTATTTAGACCGCCATATGAAGCGGATGCTGAGCCATATTTACCAAATGAGATAATACCTATTTTGCGTGCTCAAAATATGAACTATACAATGGTTGGAGAAAAGGTTGATCCTGAAGACTGGACTAAACCATCAACAAATGAATTGGTAAAACGTGTTCTTAAATCTGTTTATAGCGGTGAAGGGCATATTATTCTCCTTCATGATGCAGGCGGAGATCGTACTCATACAGTAGAGGCACTACCAATTATTATTGAAGACTTAAAAAAACATGGATATAGTTTTGTGACAGTTTCAGATTTAATGGGTAAAAAACGAGATGATGTTATGCCTTCTATTTCTTCTGAGGACAAGCCATATCTATTTTATGATCGAGTTGTTTTTTCAGGAGCAGGATATGTGAATCACATATTCACGACTATTTTTTATATTGCTATTGGATTAGGTATTTTTCGGTTCCTATTTTTAATTTATTTTGCATTTAGACAAAAAAAGAAAGCTACATCCCATTTATCTACTAATTCTACCTATCAACCTTTTGTTAGTGTTGTGATAGCAGCATATAATGAAGAAAAAGTTATTACTAAGACGATTCGTTCTATTTTGGATAGTGATTATCGGGATTTTGAAATTATTATTGTGGATGATGGGTCAAAAGATGGTACGTCAAACGTAATTCAAGAAGCATTTCATCAGCATCCTAAAGTGTATGTAATCCAAAAAGAAAACGGTGGTAAAGCATCCGCAATGAATGTAGGATTCCAAAAATCGCGAGGAGAAATAGTTATTTCATTAGATGCCGATACCGTTATTGCTCAAGATGCTATTTCTTTAATGGTTAGACATTTCGAAGATGATAACGTAGCTGCAGTTTCTGGTAACGTTAAAGTAGGAAATAGACGGAATTTGTTGACTACATGGCAACATGTTGAATACATTACAGGCTTCAATTTAGAACGAAGGGCTTTTGATGAGTTAAATTGTATTACTGTCGTTCCTGGCGCTATCGGAGCATGGCATAAAAAACGTGTGGAAAAAGCGGGATACTTAAGTGAAGATACACTTGCGGAAGATACGGATCTTACTCTAACATTTTTACGTCAAGGATATCGAATTGTGTATGAAGAAAAAGCATATGCTTATACGGAGTCGCCTGAAGATGTAAAAAGTCTTGTTAAACAGCGATATCGTTGGTCGTATGGAACGCTTCAGTGTCTATGGAAGCACCGAAAAGCTTTATTTAATGTAAAACATAAAACATTAGGATTTATTGCACTGCCAAATATGTGGTTATTCCAATTTATTCTGCAATCGATTTCTCCATTAGCAGATGTATTAATGATTATGGGCATATTTAGTAGTCATCCTTTGAAAGTTCTAGGATTTTATCTTTTATTCTTTGCAATTGACCTTCTAGCTTCACTCTTTGCCTTTCGATTAGAAAAGGAAAATCCTAAACCGTTAGTCTGGTTAATTTTACAACGCTTTATTTATCGTCAATTTATGACTTATGTTGTAATCAAATCTATATTTTCTTCTATTCGAGGAATAGCAGTAGGCTGGAATAAACTGAAGCGTATGGGAAGTGTCAAGGAATCCTCTTGTCACAATAAAGCATCATAAGAGAGCAGAAAATCTGCTCTCTTTTTGTCGTTAGTTGTGTTCCGGTTTACCGTATCGGGGAAAAGCCTTGATATCATGAGTATGGTAATCGCTAGCACCTACATAGATGCTTCTATTTGCAAAAATATATATGTGTAATTTAGAATTTAATAGAATTTGAATATTTTAGGAGGGAATATACATGCTATATGAAATAGATAATGCAGCATTAATTATTATTGATGTCCAAAAAGCGTTTGATCATGAAAAATGGGGGAAACGAAATAACTTAGAAGCAGAACAAAATATTGAAAGTTTATTAAAAATATGGAGAAAAAAGAAATATCCAGTTATTCATATTCAACATCTATCAGATAATATTCATTCTATTATGCACCCTAGTCATGAGGGCTCTAAATTTAAAGATATGGTAAAACCAATTGAGGGTGAAGTCATTATTCAAAAGAAGGTAAATAGTGCATTTATAGGGACAAACTTGGAAGAATATTTACGTTCGAATGGCATTGAAAAGGTTGTTATAGTTGGATTAACTACGCCCCATTGCGTTTCAACTACCACTAGAATGAGCGGTAATTTGGGATTTGATACATATCTAATTTCAGATGCTACAGCTGCATTTGGAATGAAGGGACCAAATAATATTTACTATAGTGCAGAAGAGATTCATGCTATTTCACTGGCTACCTTGCATGAGGAGTTTGCTACCATTCTTACAACTAAAGAAATGATGGGAATGATGGAAATAGGGACCTTAAAATAAAGTGAAACTTCCATCAGTGGGGGTTTTCTTCATCTCCCACTGATGGAAAGCCCTCACCAATCGGGCTTTTACGGGCAGTTATCCCCCACCTATCTTCTTCGATTTTCTTTCAATCTTGAGGTGGGGGTCTTACTGCCCGTTAATGCGGGATAAATTCTTGTAGAGATAGCATCACGTTATTATTGAATGATGTGTAGTATGTGCAAAGAATTTATGTGCTATAAAACAAAAGAGATTAGATTTAGAACACATATTATACATGTTTAATATGTGTTCTTTTTCTTTATTTTCAACAACTACATTTTTTCTTTAATAATACAGTTTATATTTGAATAGAACGGATGAATATTCTTTAGGTAAATAAAGTTATGATGGAAACTGACGCATACTACACCGCTGCATGAACAATCATTACCTTAGAGTCCATCAGTGAATTGAATATGTAATTGTTTGTTACGATATTCGGTAATAGTTAACCATATTCCACTCAAAGCAATAAGAAGAGCTAGTATACTAAACGGAGCAGCATAACTATGTAAATAGTCAACAAGTATACCAAACAATGCAGGTGCAAGCACAATAGCAAATTGATTTAATGTTAAAGCAAAACTTACAGTTAAACCAATAAATTGCGGATCTGATCTTTCTGATACTAAAACGATAAATAAACTAAACCACCCAATGGCAAAGAAACCAAGAAAGAAGCATAAGATTACAAGTAACCAAAAAGTCATATAAGACATGATATAGCACATGCAAAGGAGCAATAAGATAGTGATACCGATAGCTATTTGTAATGGGATGACACGATTTCCTTTAAATATGTTATCACTAGCCCATGCTAAAAGGATCCTCCCAATCATTCCGCCCAGCAATACTACACTTAATAATGTTCCAGCGTGATGAAGATTTGTATGAACTTCATTTGTAAGATAACTCATTAGGTGGGAAACGAGCACCATTTGTAATGACATCATTGTTATTCCAATTAAAAAGATAGGGTAGAGAGAATCGTTTCTTCGTATCTGCTTTAACTTTGTCAGGAAGGAAACTGTTTCTATTTTTTGAATGGTGGAACGTTCCTCACGATAAAATAGGATGAACAATAGGCCCCCACTAATAGCTACAATTGCTTGCACAAAGATTACAGAAGGGAGTCCATATTTGTAAAAAAAGAAAGGAAGCGTACTAGAAGCTAAAGCGCCTCCAATTGGAATTCCAGTTTGACGAATGCCCATGGCAAGTCCTCTACGCTGAGGAGGAAACCACTTTACAATCGCTTTACTACCCCCAGGTTGTGCCGTTCCATACCAAATTCCTACAAATAGTAAAATAACTACTAGATATGTATAATTGTTGACTGGATAGGCAAGCAACATACTCGCTCCAAGAAAGACAGACCCTACACCTACAATCCATCTTTCGCCATATCGGTCCATTAAGTTTCCAAATGGCAACATCGAGAAGATCGGTCCAATATTTACAGCCGATACAAGTAACCCTGTTTGAAACTGAGATAGGTGATGTACTTGCTGCCATAAAGAAGCTAAAGGACCAATTCCGTACGTAACAAACGTAGCAAACGTTTGTGAAATAGTTGCAATCAATAAGATAACCCACCTGTAAGAGCTAGTGGAATCATTTCTTATTTTTTGTTTCTGCATTTTATCATTACCTCCTCTTCGCTCTTATTGTATAAATATAGAGGTATCATGTAAAATAAATAATAAAGATAAAAAGTATCAAAAAAATTGATATCATGAGAGGTGAGTTATGTGGATATTAAAGATTTGACTGTATTTAAAAAGGTAGCCGAAGAAGGAAGTATATCGAAAGCAGCAAAATCACTAAGCTATGTTCAATCAAATGTCACTATGAAAATTAAACAGCTAGAGGATGAGCTAGGAGTTCCTTTATTTTACCGGAATGGAAAGGGAGTTACTTTAAATTCTAATGGCGAGATTTTGTTAACATATGCTAGGAAGATTCTAGATTTAACTGAGCAATCAATCAGATTGGTACAAAGTAATCACTCTAAACCTCTTGGTACGCTGAAAATTGGATCTACCAACTCTACAGCTGCAGTCCGTTTACCCCCGCTTCTAAAAAACTATTATGAAAATTATCCTGAGGTCGAATTAGTATTGGAAACCCATACAAGCACTGAGCTAATTCAACTTGTGCTCGAACGTAAACTAGAAGGAGCATTCATTGTCGAGAATGTTCATCATCCAGATTTAACTTCAATTCTGTTTTGTGAGGAAGAACTAACGATTATTAGTCACCAACCATTACATACTTTGCAAGAGCTTGATAAAGTCACTATGTTAGCATTTGGGAACGGTTGTCACTATCGGAATAGGGTAGAGAAGTGGTTAAAAGAAGAAGGCATTTATCCAAAGCGTGTATTAGAATTCGGTACGATTGAAGCGATCATCGGTTGTGTGAAAGCTGGAATGGGCATAGCCGTCATGGTCAAATCAATTTTGAAAGACCATGAGCAGTCTTTAATTATGACTGATTTACATGAGAAGTATTCCAAAGTACCGACTTATTTTATCATGAGAAAAGATGTACTTTTTTCGGCTGCTCTTCAGAAATTTGTTGAGATGATAAAATAAATTGCTGTGTAACTTAATTCTAATTATTGAGGATTGATTTGGCGGCGGCATATAGGATAGAGGCCCTCATTTTATATGAATGAAATTATAAGCTTCGCCGTAAATAGTCGTTTTCGTTAAAAATATAAAGTAATCTATTGTATTTATTTAGCATGTAAGCACCTCGCACCACTCTGAAAACGCTTGGATAACTATTCAAGCGTTTTACTATTCTTTCAAAGTCTTATTAAATGAATTGACAGCGAATAAGACTCTACATTTGAGTATGCTTTTTAAGCGGAATATCTAGATATTTTACATATCTGTTTGTTTCTTTTTCTTGATATATCCTTATGAAACTCACTTCAAATGTAGGATAAGGACTGAGCTCTTTTTCAGTAATTTTAGCCATGTTTTTTAATTCCTTACTAGATAACCCCCAATGTGTTTGTCCCATTGTTAAATGAGGTACATAATTATCTAGTTCCATATATTTTTTTATCAATTCATTATCAGGAGAAATGACATTAATAATTTTTTGATGTAATTCAAAAATTTTCTCTGATGTAACACTCAAGAATAGAACACTTTCTCCAAAAAACATTGGTTGATTTAGGGAGACATTGAACACAGAAAAACTTTCACAAACCTTTTTCAATTTTTCAATCCATTCTAAATCGGCAGTTAAGCCACCTTGAGCTTTTACCGTAATGTGTGGCTCAACAACATCGACAAGTAAATTATTTTCCCATCGTTGTTGAACTTTAATTATTTTCTCTTGATATTCGCCTGGAGGCACAATCCCAATAAAGTATTGCATATTTATTCTCCCTTTATATAGTTAATTAAAATATTTGTACGTAAATAGAATTTTCTTGTAGGTTAGTTTAAATTCATCTCTCCTAATCTTAATTTCTATAATTATTTTAACGCAATTTAAAAAAATCATAAAATTTAAATTTTATGGTGTGTAAAGTTGTGATGACAACAATCTAACTTTGACATCCTTGCTCCATTATGAAGCATATAAGAATTGGACAGAGTTGTGAGTTGAAGTTCAGATTTCTATGAAAAGAGGATTCTTCACTTAGATTGCGAATGAAGATAAGGGATATACAATAAAGTGTGGAAAATGATTGTAAATAGATAGAATAGGAGGGGAATCACATTGAAACAACTGAAGACGATAATTCTCTCAGCAGTTGTTTTTTCCTCGCTATTATTAGGCGGATGTCAAACGACTGATAAGCAAACAGGCAGCAAAACAAAAGCAACAGAAACAACGAAAGATGTACGGGGAATCGCTTGGAATTCACTTTCTGATTTGCAGAAAAAAGAAGTGATTGGTGAATGGAAAGAAGCCCAAGTAAGTAAAACGGTTGCAAATGCTCAGGGATTTGCTTTAACATATTTTCCGAAAAGAAGTCCCCTTCCTCAAGGAGCGAGAAGGGCGTAGCCCAGCGATTAGGTGGGGGATGAATTTTCGGTAGGTGATCGCTTACATATGTTCTTTGTATGTACTTTTGAGGCTATGCGATATAATAAATATGAAAATTCGAAAGAAAGGAGAAAGTATATGGCAACCACAAAAGAGGGTGTACATATAAAAGGAACAAAAAAGTCGTTACCGGATGGATGGTCTACCTATGCATTTCGATACGCTATTTTTCCCACACCTGAACAAGTAACGAAATTAGAAAAATCGTTTGGATGTGAACGAAAAGTGTATAACGAATATGTCTCTGGTTTGTATGAATATTTAGAATCTATCGGTTTTGAAAGTGGATGTATTCGTTATAAAGTTCCAAATTATACAACGATCACGGCCAAATATGATTACTTAGATAAAAGTAATGATTCTTTCGTTTATAATGACGCAAAAATGAGATTCCAGGCAGCCATTAAAAAATATAATGAAACCTACGCGAAACAACCTATTCAATATAAAAAGTCAGTTCGTAAAAAAATGCAAACAATCGGTTATGTTCCTACATTGAAAGACATAAAAGGTATGCCTAAATTCCATAGTAAAAAACAGGGGAAATTAAGCTATACTACGAATCAAACTAACGGAAACATAAAAATCACACAAGAAAACGGTTCTTATTTTTTATGTATTCCAAAGTTTCAAGAAGGTATTTCTATTCATCTACATCGAGAATTACCGATTGATGGAATTCATTAAAAAAGCAACAATTAAGCGAGAAGGA